>CAZOXZ010000045.1:0-17387 GCA_964583865.1 uncultured Rhodanobacteraceae bacterium
ACATCGCCGAGCAGCAGGACCCGGTATTCGGTGGCCTGGCCCTGTTCGTGCTGGCCATGGGCATGGGCGTGCCGCTGATCATCTTCGGCACGGCTGCCGGCAAGTTGTTGCCGCGCGCCGGTGCCTGGATGAATTCCGTGAAGGCCGTTTTCGGCGTGCTTTTCCTGGCGCTGGCGATCTGGATGCTGTCGCGCATCCTTGCGCCATTCTGGATCATGCTGATGACCGGCGGCTTGCTGGTGGCCTGCGCGGTGTACATGGGTGCGCTGGGAGGCCTGCCCGCCGGCAGCTCCGGCTGGCGCAAGCTGTGGAAGGCCCTCGGCCTCATCCTGTTGATCTTCGGTGCCGCCGAACTCATCGGCGTGGCCGGCGGCTCGCGCGACCTGCTGCAACCCCTGCGCGGCATGACCGCGACCACGGCCCAGGCCGAAAATCAGGGGCTGGAGTTCCGCATCGTCAAGACGGTGGACGATTTGCAAGCAGCCCTGGCCGCGGCGCAACGAGCCGGCAAGCCGGTGATGCTGGACTTCTACGCCGACTGGTGCGTCAGCTGCAAGGAAATGGAGCGCTTCACCTACTCGCAGCCCGAAGTGCAGCAAGCCATGGCCCCGTTCGTGCTGCTGAAAGCCGATGTCACCGCCAATGACGAGGCCGACCAGGGCATGCTGAAGCACTTCAAATTGTATGGGCCGCCGGCCACCATCTTCTACGGCACCGATGGCAAGGAACGGCGCGCCCTGCGTTTGATCGGCTTCGAGAAAGCCGGGGACTTCGTGGCGCGCGTCAACAAGGTCACTGCGTCATGAACTGGCGCGGCCAGTGGAGCATCGTGCTGCTGGCCTTCCTGGCCGGTGCGGTGGCGCTGGCTGGACAACATCTGCTGCAAAACCGACAAGACATCTTTCCGGCCCACGATGGCAACCCGGCTCGCAGTGGTCAGACCAAGGGATTGGTGGGCAGCTCGCGCATCGACCTGGCCTTGCCGGACAACGAGGGCAAGATACGCCGCCTGTCCGAGTGGGATGGCCAGCGCGTCCTGCTGAACTTCTGGGCCACCTGGTGCGCGCCTTGCCGCGAGGAATTGCCACGATTGAACGCGGCCCAGCGGCGCTACGCTGGTCAGGGTGTGCAGGTCATCGGCATTGCCGTGGACCTGCCCGAGCGCGTCGATTACTGGCTCGAACGCCATCCCGCATCCTATCCCGTGCTGATTGACAACTCCAACGGCCACCAGACGGCGCGGGCCTACGGCAGCGAAGGCGTGGTGCCCTACAACGTGCTCATCGGGCCGGATGGCACGGTGCTGCAGCGTGCGTTCGGTGCGCTCAGCGAAGCACAGCTGGAGCGCTGGTTGCAGCCCGACCTGTCCGCGGCTGGCCACGCGGCGCCTTGAGGCCCGCCATGCCGGGCGATGATGCTGCCATCGATTACGCCGCCCTGGCGCGGGACATCAAGGCCTGGGCGCGTGAGCTGGGCTTTGCCGATTGCGGCATTGCCGACACCGAATTGTTGGCCGCCGAGGTGGGTCTCAACGAGTATCTCGATGCCGGCCACCATGGCAGCATGGACTGGCTGCAGGACCGCGCACACATGCGGACCCATCCCGAAGAACTGCATCCAGGCACGGTGCGGGTCATTTCCGTGCGCATGGACTACTCCCAGCCCGACATCAAGCAGTCCTGGGACGTGCTGGAAGACGCCAGTCTGGGCTACATCTCGCGTTATGCCCTGGGCCGCGACTACCACAAGCTGGTGCGCAAGCGCCTGAAGAAACTGGCGCAACGCATCGAGGCCGAAATCGGCCCGTTCAACTGGCGGCCCTTTTGCGACTCGGCGCCGGTAATGGAAAAACCGTTGGCGCAAAAAGCCGGCATCGGCTGGCGCGGCAAACAC
The DNA here is from genome assembly GCA_964583865.1 of uncultured Rhodanobacteraceae bacterium. Taxonomy (GTDB): domain Bacteria; phylum Pseudomonadota; class Gammaproteobacteria; order Xanthomonadales; family Rhodanobacteraceae; genus DASSBG01. Next base: position 1,894 of record CAZOXZ010000045.1, read on the forward strand.
ACGCTGACGCTCTCACGTCACGCCGGCTCGTACTTTTTCCTCGGCGAGTTGTTCACCGACCTGCCGCTGCCGGTGGATGAACCGGTCAACAATTACTGCGGCAGCTGTACCCGCTGCATTGACGTATGCCCCACCGGCGCCATCATCGCGCCCTACAAGCTGGATGCGCGGCGCTGCATTGCCTACCTCACCATCGAACACAAGGGCTCCATCGACGAGGAATTGCGACCACTCATGGGCAACCGCATCTTCGGTTGCGACGACTGCCAGCTCATTTGCCCGTTCAACAAGTGGGCCCAGGCCACCGAGGAACCCGACTTCGCCCCGCGCCACAGCCTCAACGGCAGCAAACTGGCCGAGTTGTTCGCCTGGGACGAGGCCATCTGGAAAGAAAAAACCGCAGGCATGGCCATCCGCCGCGCCGGCTACGAAAGCTGGCTGCGCAACATCGCCATCGCGCTGGGCAACGCCGAGACCTCGGATGACGTCATCGCCGCCTTGCACAGCCGCCGCGAGCATCCCTCACCCGTGGTCCGCGAGCATGTCGAATGGGCCTTGCGGCAGCACCGGAATGCCGGGTAGGGACCATGTGAGCGAGGCACAGATTGCAGGTCGGGACCGGCGCAGCCGGACCCGACAGATCACCACGCATGCCACCACCATCGCCCGGATGCATGCTGCCCCGCCGAACCGGCCATGTCGGGTTCACGCTGGCGCGTGATCCCGACCTACGCCCTCACGTCCAACAGGTCAAACCGTGCTGGCATGTGGCTTGGGGGGCTCGCGCTCGGTCGTGGCGTCGCTGCGGAAATGGGCGCCCAGGCTTTGCGGCCGGGTCAGGGCGGCTTGCAGCAGGCGGTGGGCGAGGGCGGCTTGCCAGCCCCGTGACGCCAGCGGTTCCAGTCGCTGCAGCGCCGCTCGCATGGCCGGGCCCGAGCGCACGGGTCCGGCCGCTTGCCACAGAGTTTCGGTGACGAGGGTCGTCTCGTCGGCAGCGAGACTCTCGCCGCATGAGATCCAGTGCAGTGCGTCCACACCAGCCGCGGGTGTCGCGTGCTGGCACAGGTATTGCCCCAGGCGGCGGCCACAACTGATGCCTTCCAGCAGCGAGTTGCTGGCCAGCCGGTTGGCGCCGTGAACGCGGTTGCAGGCCACCTCGCCGACGGCGAACAATCCGGGCACGGCGGTGGCGCCTTCAGCGTCAACGGCCAGCCCGCCCATGTGGAAATGCACCGCCGGGGTGACCGGAATCGGTTCTCGGCGGGCATCGATGCCATGGGCCAGGCAGGCGGCCAGCACGGTCGGAAAATGATGGTCGAGGTCGATGTGCCCGCCCGTGGCGTCCAGCCAGGCACCGCCTTGATGCTCGCCCTGCCACACGCGTCGTGCGACCACGTCGCGCGGCGCCAGGTCGCCCAACGGATGCCGGCCGGCCATCAGCGGCTTGCCCTCATCGTCGATCAGCCGCGCACCGGCTCCACGCAGTGCCTCGGTCACCAGGGGCAGGTGCTGGCCGGGCACGTTCAGGGCGGTGGGATGAAATTGCACGAACTCGAGGTCGCGCGCGGCGGCACCCGCGGCGAGGCCAAGCGCCAGGCCGGCACCGTTGCTGCCCGGCGGGTTGCTGGTGCGGGCGAACAGGGCACCGATGCCGCCTGTGGCCAGTACCACGGCCCGCGCCGGCAGATCGTGCCGACGGCCCGTGGCATCCAGAGCGCGTACGCCACGGACCCGGCCATCCTGCAGGCCGATGGCAGCAACATCGAGGCCTTGTTGCCAGCGGACATGCCCGGCCGCGGTCACGGCACGGCGCAGCGCCGCCACCAGCGCCGCACCGCTGGCATCGCCACCGGCGTGCGCCACGCGCGCATGGCTGTGCCCGCCTTCCAGCGCCAATGCCAGCCGGCCGCTGGTATCACGATCGAACACCACGCCGTGCTGCTGGAGCCAGTCCAGCGTGTCGGGCGCCTGCCGCGTCAGCCAGGTCACCATGGCATGGCTGTTGTACCGTGCGCCGGCGGCCAGCGTGTCGGCAGCGTGGCTGGCGGGCGTATCGCCCGGACCCACGGCCGCCGCCAGGCCACCCTGGGCCAGGGTGCTGGCGCAGTCCACCGCGCCAACGTCACGGCTGATGAGCGTGATGGGTGCCGGCGCGGCCGCCAGCGCCGTGGCCAGGCCGGCCACGCCGGCGCCGACCACCACGACGGGCCGGCCGTTGCTGCTCACACCGTTTCCCGGCGGCCGACGGCCAGCATGCGGTCCAGAGCCTTGCGTGCCCCACCAATCACGTCGTCCGGAATCTCGATGGCGTGTTGCAGGTTCTGCAAGGCCGCATGCACCTTCGGCAGCGTGATGCGCTGCATGTGCGGGCACAGGTTGCAGGGTTTGATGAACTCGGTCTGCGGGAACTGGTCGCGCAGGTTGTCAGCCATGGAGCATTCGGTGATCAGCGCCACGCGCTCGGGTTTCTCGCGTGCCAGCCACTTGCCCATGGCGGTGGTCGAACCGACGAAATCCACCGCCTCGAGCACTTCGGGCGGGCATTCGGGGTGGGCCACCAGCTTGGCATCGAATTGCTCGCGGGCGTGGTTGGCCTCGTGTACGGTGAACTTCTCGTGCACTTCGCAGCGCCCGCGCCAGAGAATGATTTCGACATCGGTTTGCCCGGCCACGTGCCGTCCGAGGTATTCGTCGGGCAGGAAGATCACCTTGTCCGAACCCATGGCTTCAACCACTTGCACAGCGTTGGCCGAGGTGCAGATGGCATCGGACTCGGCCTTCACCGCGGCCGAGGTGTTGGCATAACTCACCACCGGCACGCCCGGATGTTGGGCGCGCAGGGCTCGCACGTCCTCGGCCGTGATCGAGGCGGCCAGCGAGCAGCCGGCTTCGAGATCCGGAATCAGTACCGTCTTTTCCGGCGCCAGGATCTTGGCACTCTCGGCCATGAAGTGCACGCCACACACCACGATCAGCTCGCTGTCGCAGTCGGCCGCGGCACGCGCCAGGCCCAGGGAATCGCCGGTAATGTCGGCGATACCATGGAAAATCTCCGGGCTCTGGTAGTTGTGCGCCATGATCACCGCGCCGCGCTCGCGCTTCAGGCGGTTGATGGCATCGATCCACGGCAGGTGCAGCGGGATTTCCATGCACGGAATCAGGGGTTCGAGCTTGCGCACAAGTTCGCTGTATTCGTCTTCAAGGCTGTCACGCCAGGCTGGCGCGGCGGAGCTGGTCGAGGTCTGCATGGGGTTCCTTGGTATCAGGGATTGAAAAATCGCGGTGGGCGCGGTCGTCGGTTGTCAGGCGTCCGGCATATCTCGCGCGGGGCAAGTATCAGGTTTGCGCTCGTGGTTTCAGTGACGCAGGTCAATGGCTGTGTCCGGATTCATGGCACCATTCGCCACCGATCCGGTGCCGGGCCATGCTGATAGCAAGTGGCTGTGTCCCGGCCACAGCAGCGTGCGACAATGGGCGGCGCGACGATACCCGTGTTCGCGGGATTTCGCCAGTTGTCGATGTCGTCCCCCGTGCTGCCGTCCGCCGGAAGCTTGCATTGCGCCACTCGCGCTCCGGCCTGTTTCGCCACGATGGAACCCGTCATGCCACAAGCCGAGCGTTCATTCTTTTCGCCACTGGCCGGGTTGTCGCCGGCCTACTTCGGCATGGTCATGGCGACCGGCATCGTCTCCATCGGCGCCTGGCGCCTGGGTTTGCCGCGCCTGCTACGAGAGTTGGCTGCGCAACATCGCCATCGCGCTCGGCAAGGCCGAGGCCTCGAACGAAGTCAACGCCGCCTCGTGCAGCCGCCGCGAGCGCCCTTCGCCCATCGTGCGCGAGCACGTCGCGTGGGCGCTGCGGCGACACAACATCGCCTGACGGCCGTTCCGGCCCGCCAGTCAGGGTTGCCTGACGGCATTCCCGGCGCTGGCCATGATTTCTGGCAAGTCGGTTTCCTCGGCCATCCGCGGGAAACGTTTGCGATCCATCCGGCGAATGGCAAAGTGCATCCACAGGAGGTTGATGCCGGCAATGGCGAACAGCAGCATGAAGCAGCTCGTCCAGATGCCGATCATGTCATTGCCCAGGCCGAAGGCGACCGGTAGAAAAAATCCGCCAAGGCCACCCACCATGCCCACCATGCCGCCAACCGCGCCGACGTGCTCCGGGTAGTAGGTCGGGATGTGCTTGAACACGGCTGCCATACCCAGTGACATGATGAATCCGAGTGCAAACAGCACGATGACGCGTTCGGTCAGGCTGGGCGCGATGGTGAAGGTGATGGGGCCGTCGATGCCGCTGACGACGTATTGCGTATCGGGGTACGACAGCAGGAACAGGCAAACGAGTGCAACACCAAAGGCAAGATACATGATGCTCCGTGCGCCGAAGCGGTCAGCAAGTACGCCGCCCATTGCCCGAAATACCGAAGCCGGTAGGGCGAAGCTGGCGGTCAGGATACCTGCCATGCGTATGTCGAGATCGCTGGAGCCCATGTAGTAGCGCGGCAACCAGGATGTCAGGGCGACAAAGCCGCCAAAAACCAGGAAATAGTACAGTGAGAAACGCCAGACTTGGAGGTTGCGCAACGGCTCCAGACGTTCCGCCATGGAAGGGTGACGTATATGGGCCTCCCGGCGGTTGCGCGAGACCGGATCGGATTTTGCGCTGAACCAGAAGATTGCAGCCATCGCCAACATCAGGAATCCATAGACCACGGCTACCTGACGCCAGTCGAGGAAGACCAGCAGCTGTGGCGCAGCGAAGCTGGTGACGGCCGAACCAGCGTTGCCCATGCCGAACAGTCCCAATGCGGTGCCCTGGCGTTCGCGGGGAAACCAGGCCGAGACATAGACCACGCCTACGGTAAAAGTGCCGCCCGCAAGCCCGATGCCCAGGCCGATCAGAAGCAGCATGGTGTAGGAGTGTGCCAGCGGCAGGGCAAAGGCACAGGCGGAGACAACCAGCATGGTCAGGGTGAACACACGCCGGCCGCCGTACATTTCGGCCCAAATACCCAAAATCAGGCGGCTCAGGGCGCCAGTCAGGATTGGCGTGGCCACCAGCAGGCCGAAGGCGGAATCGGAGAAGCCCATTTCCTCCTGCAATTCGACGCCGATGATGGAGAAGATGATCCAGACGGCAAAGCACACGCTAAAAGCCACGGTGCTGAGCCACAAGGCGCGGGACCGTTGGCCCGCCGTGATGGGGTGATTGTCCATGGTTGTCCTGTTGTCCATTGCAGGGAGTGCCGGGTATTGCCGGTTCAGGGCACCCGGACGTCAAAAAAACCGCTCGATGCGGGCACAGAAGATTCCGGTGGATGGCGCAGGATCGGGAGAATGGATGACCGATTCAGTTGAATATCACGTACGGAACGGGAGTGTACGCAGCATGAGGATGGTGGCCTTGTGCGATCCTGCGTTTGGGTGCAGCGAAAAAGAATGCCGACAGTTGGTGTTGAAATCAAGGTCTTTGCCGGGCACGGATAGCGTGCCTGTCACGGTGGATGGTGACGCCCGCTGGCTGCGGTCGTCCAGGCCGCAGAATAGCTGTCCTTGCGCTGCCTGCCAGATCGCGCTGGATACGACAATCGATCGCCGCTGCGGCGAATTTCCGGAGTGGATTTTGGCCCGGGCCAGTCTGTTTGTCCTTGACCGTGGTCAAGCCACAGGGCTGCGGCGAGTTCAGGTCAGACCGTCGTTGGAGGACTGTGCGTAGCGGTACAAGGCTCGCAACTGCCCGAAGAACAGGATTAGCCAGGCGAACATGCCCGCAGCGAAAACCAGCGGTGGGATCAGGCCCAGGAATGGCAGGTTCATGGCATCGATCATGCGCAAGGTGCAGGCCGAGTACATGCCCACCGGGAACACGGCGCCCCAGTACATCGGATCGTAGACGAACGGGAACTTGCGTACGGCGTGGCGCCAGATGGCCAGCAGCACCAGCATTGGCACCCACCATGTTCCGGTGGCCCAGTAGAGCACCGTGAAGCCTTTCAGGAACGGTAGCATCGACATCAGGAACGGTGCATGCGAGGCATTGATGATCAGCAGCGAACCGGCCAACGTGGAGATCGCCATGGCGCCCATGTTGATCCAGTAGGGTGGCGACAGGTCCGCAGGGGAGAAGACGAAAAACGTGTAGCGATAGAAAATGAGTGACATCATCCAGATGTACAGCATGCCGCCCCACAGCCACATCGACAGGGCGAAAAAATTGAGCTCCAGCTGGAAAGCGTGGCCGATGTCGGGAGCCAGCAAGGCGGCGAGTACGCTTAACGATTGGGTGGCGACTACGGCCAGCAGCCAACCGCCATTGATGCCATCGGCGAGCGCCGGCTTGCGTGACTTCACCGTCAGCACTGTGAAGATCGTGTATGTGGAACCGACCCAGGCAATCAGCCCGATGCCGCCGAGGACCAGTGCGACGAGCGGGCTGCCGGCAATCATCAGGCTCTGGCTGCCGAGGATGGAGCAGGCGGCCACGAAGGTGAAAAAGCCCGGGGCATTCAGATGATCCAGCAGATCGCCCAGCACCGCCTTCGGGTACCAGTACAGCCGGGCCAGCGCCAGCATGCCGATGATCACGAACAATGCCCAGTTCACCACCAGCAGCGTACGCGCCACCAGCGGAAACCCGAGCAAATGTGCGGCAAGCGACAAAATGCCGGTGGCCATGACCATGCTGAAATAACCGGGCGACATGGCCGACAATGAAACGCGCAGGTGGTGCAACAGGCTTGTCATGGCAACGACAAGTGCCGCACCCAGGAGTGTGGCCAGTCCGGGTCCGCTTGCGGATCTTCGGTGATCAGCGATTCCCAGTCGGCGGCCGAGATATACATGCCTCGCAAGGCTGGTCGCGGTGGCAGATTGTTGCCGTGGCCGGTCGCCTTCGTGTCCTGTGCTGGTTTCGGAGCTCGTTTCACAGCGTCAGTGTACGCCTCTGGCCATCTGTTGGCCTGATCCTGGTCAGCCCTGCTCGCTGCTTCATCACCCTGTCTCAGCTGGTGAGACGGCCAGGCCGTAGTGTGACGACATGGATACCGTCGCCGCAAAACCGCCCCGCCGCCGTGTGACCGATGCCGCCGCGCTGGCCGCACGTTTCCAGACAAAATATGCCGGCCGCATCACCGGCCGCATGTGTTTGCCGGCGCGACCTGGCCGCTACGCACCGTTCCCGCCGGACCTGCCCGATGCCCTGGCCGCCGCGCTGAAGATGCGCGGCATCGACAAGCTTTACAGCCATCAGGCCGAGGCCTGGCAGCGGGCAGGGCAGGGCGAGAACCTGGTCGTGGTGACACCGACGGCCTCGGGCAAGTCGCTGTGCTACAACCTGCCGGTGGCCGCGGCTGCCATGACGGCCCGGCGCAAGGCGCTGTACCTGTTTCCGACCAAGGCACTGGCGCAGGACCAGGTGGCCGAGCTGGTCGAGTTGTCGCGCGCCGGTGACCTCGGCCTGCGCGCGGCCACTTTCGATGGCGACACGCCGGGCGACCAGCGCCGCGCCGTGCGCACGCAAGCCGATATCGTCGTCTCCAACCCGGACATGCTGCATCAGGGCATCCTGCCGCACCACACCAAGTGGGCGCAGTTTTTCGAAAACCTGGCCTTTGTCGTCATCGACGAGATCCACAGCTACCGTGGCGTGTTCGGCTCGCACCTGGCCAATGTGCTGCGCCGGTTGCAGCGCGTGTGCGCCTTCTACGGCGTGGCGCCGCAGTACATCATGTGTTCGGCCACCATCGGCAACCCGGCCGGCCACGCCGAGGCGTTGACTGGCCGGCGCGTGCATGCCATCACCGAATCCGGCGCGCCCACGGGCGAGAAACACGTGCTGCTGTGGAACCCGCCGGTGGTGAATGCCGATCTCGGCCTGCGGGCCTCGGCACGCTCGCAGACCAACCGCATCGCCCGCATGGCCATCCGCGCCGGGCTGAAGGTGCTGGCCTTTGCGCGCTCGCGCACAATGGTCGAGGTGCTGACCAAGTACCTCAAGGATGTTTTCGACCACGATCCGCGCCGCCGGCCGCGTGTTCGTGCCTACCGCGGCGGCTATTTGCCGACGGCGAGGCGCGAGGCCGAAAAAGCCATGCGCGCCGGGCAGGTGGACGGCATCGTCGCCACCTCGGCACTGGAGTTGGGCGAGGATATCGGTGCGCTGGACGTGGCCGTACTGAACGGATATCCGTGCTCGGTGGCGGCCTGCTGGCAACGTTTCGGCCGTGCCGGACGCCGCAACCGGCCGGCGCTGGGCGTGCTGGTGGCCAGCTCCGACCCGCTGGATCAGTACGTCGTGCGCCATCCGGATCTTTTTGCCCGCGCCTCGCCGGAGGATGCCCGCATCGCGCCGGATCAGCCCGTCATCCTGCTGGACCACATCCGCTGCGCCGCCTTCGAGCTGCCCTTTGTCGATGGCGACCGCTTCGGCAGCGTCGATCCGGCCGTGTACCTGGAACTGCTGACCGAGGACGGCCTGTTGCAACACGAGGGCGGGCGCCGTGAATGGGTGGCCGACAGCTACCCGGCCAATGCCGTCAACCTGCGTTCGGTGGCCGACGGCAACTTCGTCGTCGTTGACCGCACGGACGGCAAGCAGACCATCATCGCCGAGGTGGACTTTGCCTCCGCGCCGCTGCTGCTGCACGAAGGCGCCATCCACATGGTGCAGTCGCGGCCCTGGCAGGTCGAGCAGTTGGACTGGGAGGGCCGCAAGGCCTACGTGCGCTGCACGCACGTGGACTACTACACCGAGGCCATCGATTACACCCGCCTGAAGGTGCTGGACCGCTTTGCCGAGGCCGTGGCCGGCACCGGGAATTGCGCCCACGGCGAGGTCCACGTCGTGCGCCGCGTGGCCGGCTACAAGAAGATTCGCTACTACAGCCACGAGAACATCGGTTATGGCCCAGTGAACCTGCCGGACCGCGAGCTGCACACCTCGGCCGTGTGGTGGCAGTTGCCGCAGGCCGTGCTGGATAGCCTGTTCGACAGTCGCCAGGCCGCGCTCGACGGCTTCATGGGTGCGGCCAGCGCCTTGCACGTGGTGGCGCGCATGGCCGTGATGGCCGATGGCGCCGATCTTGAAAAAGCGGTTGGCAGCCATGACGGCGCCTGGTCGGTAGCCGCCGACGCACGCGGACGCGCATGCCTGCGCGCGCCCGATGGCGAAGCCGCCGGGCCGGAGACCTTGCAGGCCTTCACGCCCACGGTGTACCTGTACGACAACTATCCCGGCGGCATTGGCCTGTCCGAACCCTTGTGGCAGCGTCAGGCCAAACTGGTGCGGCGCGCCAGTGAGCTGATCCGCGCCTGCCCCTGCCGCGCCGGCTGTCCGGCCTGCGTCGGCCCGGTGCTGGATGAAACCATCGACAAGGCGTCGTCGCCCAAGGCCCACGCCCTCCGCCTGCTGGCTGCCTGGTCGGCACGGGAGGACACATGAACGCCGCGCTGGAGCAATTGCGACGCCTGCGTGGCCAGGCGGGCAGTCCGGTAGCCGCACCGCTGGCCTCACGTCATGCTACCGCACCGACCTCGACGGCCGAGCTGCGTGGCTTGCTTCGTCTGCGTCGGGTGCGGACGAGCACGACGCCGGTCGATTCCGCCCAGCGCATCCTGCCCGGTGAGGAGATCGCGCCGGGCTTGCGGCTTTGCCGTGGCCAGTTGGCCGTGCCATCCGTGCCGGCCACATTGGATGGCCGCTTTGATCGGCGAGCGTCGATCGCGTCATCACGGGTGCTGTTTTTCGACACCGAAACCACGGGCCTGGCCGGCGGCACCGGCACCCGCGCCTTCATGATCGGCGCCGCGGCCTGGCTGGAGGGTCGCCTGCACTGGCGCCAGCTATTCATCACCCGGCTGGCGGCCGAAGCCGCCATGCTGGCCGAATTCGCCCGCTGGCTGGGGCCGGACACGGTGCTTTCGAGTTACAACGGCAAGAGCTACGACGTGCCCTTGCTACGCACGCGCTACCGCTTGGCCCGGCAGCCGGACCCGACCGTCGGGCTGGACCATATCGATCTGCTGCACCCGACCAGGCGGCGCTACCGCGGCCACTTCGAGAATTGCCGTCTGGCCACCATCGAGAAACGTGTCCTGGGCGTCGAGCGCGAGGACGACCTGCCGGGCAGCGAGGCACCAGCCGCCTGGCTGGACTACCTGCGCGGTGGCCCGTCCAGCAACTTGTGTCGCGTGCTGGAACACAACCGTCAGGACATCATCAGCCTGGCTCGCCTGCTGCGGCATTTGGCGGGTTGAACGCGGGCGATTCGGACACGGGCTGGCGTTACAATGCGCGGTTGTGCCAAGGAATTGCCAATTGCCATGTTTGTTGTCCTGTCACCCGCCAAGACGCTTGATTTCGAAAGCCCCGTGCCGCCCCTGCCGGCGCACACCAAACCGCGTTTTCTGGACGACAGCGAGGCGCTGGTCGAGGGGCTGCGCCAGCGCTCGGCAAGCGATCTGTCGAAGCTGATGAAGGTCAGCGCCAAGATCGCCGAGCTCAACGTCAAGCGCTTTGCCGATTGGCAGCGCGACATGCGAGGTGAGGCCGCGCGGGCCGCTGTGTTTGCTTTTCGTGGCGACACCTACGCCGGCCTCGACATCGATGCATTCGCCAAGGCCGAATTGGCCGAAGCGCAGGCACGGCTGCGCATTCTCTCCGGCCTGTACGGCTTGCTGCGTCCGCTGGATCGCATCCGGCCCTACCGCCTGGAAATGGGCACGCGTCTGGAAACCGGGCGCGGGCGCAACCTGTACCAGTTCTGGGGTGATGCCCTGACGCGCCAGCTTGCCGCCGACATGCGCAAGGCCGGCAGCGAGGTGCTGGTGAACCTCGCCAGCCAGGAATACTTCAAGGCCATCCAGCCGGACGGTCTGCCGGGGCCGGTCATCACGCCGGTGTTCCAGGACGAGAAGAACGGCAAATACAAGGTCATCAGCTTCCATGCCAAGAAGGCGCGTGGCGCCATGGCCGCGTGGATCGTGCGGAACAACATCGACAGCCCGGACGCACTGGCCGATTTCACCGAAGCCGGCTACCGCCATGACGTCAAAGCCTCCGCACCCGGCCAGCCGGTGTTCCGCCGCCCTGAATAGCCGCAAGCGCGCAGGCCGGGATTCGCCGCAGGCGAAACCCGACACCGCCATGCCCATCAAAGCCGGGTTGGTCAATCGACCCGTAAGGCCGCTTCGACCGCCAATCCCAAGGCCAGCAGCCCGGCATCCCGGCCACCCGGCGCCGCCAGCATCAAACCCACCGGCGCCGTGCCGGGTTCGTGGCAGGGCAGGCTGAGCGCACATCCGTCCAGAAAATTGACGGTGTCGGTGTTGCGCAGGATCAGGCGGTTTGCGGCCAGGTACGCCTCGTCATGCGGCGGCTCCAATGCGGCGATGGGCGGCGCCACGCAGGCCACCGTCGGCATCACCATGGCATCGAAACCGGCCATGACCGCTTCCATGTCCGCGATCCAGCGGCGTCGTGCCTGTAGCAGATCAAGATAATCGGCGGCCGCCATGCGCTCACCACGACGGATGCGTGTCGCCACGCGCGGGTCATACGCTTCGTCTTGTGCGGCCAGAAATTCCCGATGCCAGGCCCAGCTTTCGGCCTCGCTCAAGCTGCCATGGGCAAACAACTCACGATAGCCGGCCAAGGCTTCCAGCGGCTGGCGCACCAACGTGGCGCCGGCTTGCGACAGGCGCGTCAATGCGGCATCGAATGCCTGTGCCACGGCCTCGTCCAGGTCATCCAGCACCAGTGATTGCGGCAGCAGCAGGCGGGCACCGTTCAATGGCCGCGGCGCGGGCACCACGGGTGGCTGACCGGCAAGAATGGCATCGACGACGATGCAACTGGCCACGTCCGGCGCCAGCGGCCCGACCGAATCCAGCGAGGTCGACAGCGGCAAAATGCCGTCGCGCGGGATGCGGCGTTGCGTCGGCTTGAAGCCCGTCAGTCCGCACAAGGCCGAGGGGATGCGCACCGAGCCACCGGTGTCCGTGCCGATGGCAATGGCCGCCATGCCGTCGCTGACCGACACCGCCGCGCCGCTGCTGGAGCCGCCCGGAATGCGGCCCGTGGTCCGATCCCACGGATTGCGCGGCGTGCCACAATGCGGGTTCAGACCCAGCCCGGAATAGGCGAACTCGGTCATCGTCGTGCGCCCCACCAGCACCGCGCCGGCGGCCACCAGTCGCTCGACCACCGGCGCGGCCCGGCTCGCCGGTGCCCGGTCGCGCAGCACCTTCGATCCCGCCGTCGTCACCTGGCCCGGCACGTCGAAGACATCCTTCAGCGATACCGGCAAACCCTCCAGCGGCGAGCGCACCAGGCCTGCCGCTCGCAGCGCATCCGAAGCCCGTGCCATGGCCAGCGCCATGTCGTCGGCCACCTCCACGAACACCCGTGCACCTTCGCCCTCGGGATCATGCGCACGCGCCAGCGCCGCCTCGGCCAGCGCCACCGCCGTTGTTTCTCCGGAAGTCAATGTATCTTGCAGCGCAGCCACCGTCGCCAGCTTGTCCATCACATCCATCCATCCCGAGGAAAACACCATTCTATCCGTCGCTCCTTGAGACCTCCGCTGGATTGGTGGCACCGGGAGAACCGGCATCTTGCCGGCATGGCCGCGCCAGCGGCCTGGGTGGTTTGGTTTGCCGCAATGCGAGCAGGATGCTCGCGGTCCGGCGTGATCTTGATCAACGGCCTCTTTTGTCGGAGGCTGTCTTCATCCGCTGAACAAAGCCATGTCAGGGAATGCTTGGTGTATCGAATCCGCAACTTGTCATTGTGGGCCACAGTCGCTGTGCTTGCCGGCATGTCCTTGTGTGCCATGGCAGAACCGCCGGATGTGCCAGCCGGTACGCCACTGGTGTACGCGCCGCTTGCCGTGCGCCCGGCGACACGTGCCGAAAACGCTAACCTGCACCAGAGCCTGCACGCCGAAGATATCCGGCCGGATGCACCGGTCTCGGTGGTCCGTTTCCATGGTAATCGCGTGTTGTTCATCGGCAAGCCGGATTTTGCGCCGGCGATGCGCATTCTGGCACCCAATGGAGACCCGTTCTGGCCCGCCGACCCGGCCACCTCCAGCCGTGCCCTGGCGCAAGCCGTGGAACTGGTCGGCGCCGACCAGGATCTCACCGGTGATGGCGAGGCGGACTTCCATTTCACCGGCTGGTCGGGCGGCGCGCATTGCTGCATCACGCACTACGTGCTGGACCCGGCGCAGCAGAAGATCTGGCAACTCGATCAGGGCGACGGCGATCCGTTCCCCTTCGTGCGCCTGACAAGTGGCGAAGTGGTCCTGTGGCTGGCCGATGATGCCGGCTCGTCGGGTTGGGGCGCCTTCGCCAACGTGCCGGTATGGTGGGTCCCCATGCATTTTGACGGCCACGCTTTCAGCCCGGACCTGGCCGTGCTGCGCCGCCACGCGCAACACCCGGATGCTGCCGCACGGGACAAGGCCTTGCAGCGCATGGCCGGCATCAAGGCCTTCAAGCGTGCCCACGGGAACGGCGCATTCCTGCCGGTGCTGCGCTACGTCGTCGGCCTGCTGTATGCCGGCGACGCCGCCGGCGTAGCCAAGTTCTTCCACCATGCCGATGGTGATCCTGATGTGATCCGACAGTTCCGCTGCAACCTGGCCGACGACCTGCGGCTTTCCCGTTTCAAGGATGTTCTGGCCAAGCTCAACGGCGCGCCACCGGCCGATATCCTGGCCGCAGGCCAGGATTGCCCGTTGGGCACGGACTTGCCATGATCCAGCCCACGAGCACCAAAGGAATCAATCCATGTCCACATTGAACCGCGCCATCGAAATCGCCGCCCGTGCCCATGCCGGGCAGGTTGACAAGGCGGGCGAGAACTACATCCTGCATCCGCTGCGGGTGATGTTGAGCGTCAACGGCGAGCGCGAGCGCATCGCTGCCGTCCTGCACGATGTCGTCGAGGACAGCGCCTGGACCCTGGGACAACTTGCCGCCGAAGGTTTCGATGCAGCCATCATCGCGGCGCTGGACGCACTCACCAAACGCCCGGGCGAAACCCGCCTGGACGCCGCCCGTCGCGCCGCCGTCGACCCGATCGCCCGTGTGGTGAAACTGGCCGACAACACCGACAACAGCAAGCTCGACCGCATCCCGAACCCGACCGCAAAGGACCACGCTCGCCTCGCGGAATATGCGGCTGTGCGCGAACTGCTGGAAGCGGCCGATTGAAGCCCGCACAGGCCCTCGTCAAACGGGTGCCTTGTGAGGTCGCAATCACTGATGCGGCCGACCGTCACACCACCGGGTACATCACCTCGCCGAAGTCCTGCTCCGGGTGCTGCAGTATCAGCTCCAGGACCATGGGCACGATGGTGCCGAGGATGGCCGTGCCGTCGCGGACCTGCTGGCGGTTGACCTGGCTGTTCCAGGTGGCGCCACCGTGGACAAGCTGGTTGCGCAGCACGTACAGCCGGTCGAAGACGACGGACAGCAGCGTGGCGGTGTCACCATCCAGCGTGGCGGTGGTGGCCAGGCGTTTGCTTGCGGTGAACGAGGCCTCCCATTGGTTGCTGGCATCGTGTTCACGCAAGGCTTTCCAGAAGGGCTCGAAGATGAACTTGTTGTCGATCAGCGTGCGGATCGGTCCGGTAAAGCGCTCGAACAGGGCCTGGTGCAACGCGCCGGCTTCGTCCAGCGCCACCAGTGTGCGAATGAAAGCATTGAAGCGCGAGCGTTCGCTCTCACCGTGCGTGAGCTCGCGCGCGTAGGCGGCGTTCAGCGCCATCCACTGGAACACGAACTGGGCGTCAAGGTCATCGTCCTCGCGCTCCGAACGCGCCAGCCAACTGATGGCACGGTGCAGCCGCAAATGCCAGGTTTCCGGCGACTCGACGGTGTCGAGCGCGTGCAGCCGATCCTTCAGTTCAATTGCCGTCGCCATCGGGTCAGTGTGCCACGATGGCGAAGCATTGTCTCGACCGGATCGTCGCCGTCAGCGGGCGGCCGCGTCGCGCTCGTCCTGATCGAACTGGATGGCCTCACACAGGCCGTCGCGGCGCTCGCGGATCTTCCTTGAGGCGAGCTCCCAGGCCTGATCGCTGCCCTCCTTGTTTCTGGAAAAATACAGCCGGCTGCCGTGGTCGATGCCGATGTGCCCGCCCTCGGCAAAGGCGTCCAAATCCGCGCTCAAGAAGACGAACTCCCAGCCCAGCGACTTCTGCCCCGATCAGGCGTTGCACGCGATCACGGTCGAACTCGCAGCTGGCGTTCTCCATGCCATCGGTGATGATGACGAAAATCACCTGCCCGGGCCGGGACTCCGGCGGGCACCCCGCCAGTGCGGCCTCCAGCTCCAGAATACCGCGGCCGACGGCGTCGTACAGCGGCGTCGAGGCCCGCGGTACGTAGCGTTCGGGCGTCAGCGGCGCCACCTCGTCCAACGGCTCCCAGGAGCCTGGGCGGCAGAAACACAAGCGGCTGCGGCTGCGCCCTTTTGGCCCG
>CAZOXZ010000046.1:0-16930 GCA_964583865.1 uncultured Rhodanobacteraceae bacterium
TTTGTCGAGGCAGCCGAAGCGGTGCGGCTTGCCGCCCAGGGCCACGTCGCGCAGCATGTAAAGCTGGAACCAGAAGGGCCGGCGGGCGGCGGTCTTGACCTCGCCGAGCGGGCAAATGCCCACCGTGGACAGGGTGAAGGGCACGCCCGCGGCATCTGCTGCGCGCACCGCCTGGGTCTCGCCGCGGCGGGCCATCATGCCGGCAAGGCCCACCGGGGCCAGCGCCAATGGCAGGCTGGCCTCTTCGCCGACCAGCGTGGTGGTTGTCTGCACGTCGGAGACATCCACCAGCACGCGCTGGCGCAGCTTGATGGCCTCGAAGGCCTCGCGGTTGCGGGTGACGGTGGCCTCGTTGCCGGCACCGCCATCGACGTAGTCGGCCAGAAAGCGCGGCAGACGGCGGCGGGCGATGGCGTGGTAGTCGTTGGGTGTGACCGGGAAGGGCGTGGTCATCTCAGCCCCCGGCGGCGATGGTGCGCGCGGCGGCATGGGCGGTGAGGATGCAGCCGGGCAGGAAGGTGCCTTCCAGCGAACGCTTGCCGCTGGCACCGCCACCGCCGAAGCCGGCGGCCTCGCCGACGCAGTACAGCCCCGGCACCGGGTCGCCCGTGGCAGCCAGCACGCGGCTGCCGAGGTCGGTTTGCAACCCGCCCAGGCTTTTGCGCGTCACCAGTTCCATGCGGATGGCGATGAACGGCCCGCTGCCGGACTTTTGCAGCGGTGCGGGCTTGCAGGTGCGCAGCTTGTCCGCACGCCACTGGCGGGCATGGCGGATGAGGCGCAGCTGCATGTCGTTCTCGAGGTCGGCGCCCTTGACGAAGTTGGCATCGAAGGCGTCCACGGTGGCTTGCAGCACGGCCGGATCGACGTGGTGTTCGCCGGTGAGCGCATTCATTTTGGCGGCCAGGGCCGGCAGCGTGTCGGCCGTGAGGAAGTGGTCGCTCTCGCGTTGCATTTGCTCGACCAGGGCGCGGTTGCCGAACAGCAAATCGCGCACGAAGGCCGGGAAGTTCTTCTCGCGGATGTTCTTGTTGTGCTCGGCACCGGAGATGGCGAACTCCTTCAGTGCGATGCGCCGGTTCAGCAGTTGCCAGGTCCAGTGTTTCTCCTGCTCGGCCACGCGCTGGCACAGCCAGTGGGTGTCGAAGGCCGTCACCAAGGGCTCCGGGCCGATGCGCCGGCCCGTGTGATCCAGCCACAGGGCCGACTTGCAGGGAATGCAGGACAGGCCGTGGTCCTTGTAGCGCGGCTGCGGGTGCGGGAAGCCGGCGGCGTAGTTCCACATCTCGCCGGCGTGGGTGATCTGGCCGCCCAGGTTGTCGGCGACCCAATGGTGCAGCTTGCCGTCCGCGTACGGGTGGCTGCCGTTCCACCAGTGGGCCGGCATGGGCCGGTCATCCGGCCAGTTGGCGCGGCATTCCTCGGGGCTGGCATTCAGCCCGCCCATGGCCAGCACCACGTTCTCGCCCAGCAGCAGCACTTCCTCGTCGCCGGCGGCCTCGTTGACGGCCCACAGCCCGCTGGCGCGGCCGTTCGTGGTCTCCAGGCGGGTGACGCGGTGCTGGTGCAGGCAGGTGAGGCGGTCGTGGTCGGCTTCGTGCAAGGCCGCGATCAGGGCCTCGGTCATGGCCAGCGAGGTGCCCCAGAGCACGTGGTAGCGCGGCAGGCGGTTGCCATCGCCGAAGCGGCCGCGTTCCACCCAGTTCACCGCCGGCAGGAACTTCAGCCCGAACTCGCGCAGCCAGTCGTGCACGTCGGGCCGCGAGCGCTCGACATAGTGCTTTGCCCATGCCCGCGGCCAGTGCGCGTCCTCGCCCAGTTCGCCGAAACGCAGCCAGTCGGCCAGGGCGATCTCGGGTGTGTCCGGGATCTTCATGCGCCTTTGCAAGGGTGTGCCGACCAGGGCCATGCCGCCGAAGGCCCAGCGTGCCAGGCCGCCGAAGTTGGCTTTCTCGTCGCGGTCGACCAGGGTGACCGACAAGCCCGAGCGCAGGGCATCCAGCGCGGTGACGATGCCGGCCAGGCCGCTGCCGGCGATAACGAGGTCCGATCGGGTTGGGCGGCTCATGGTTTCCCCGGGTGCAGGCACGATCATGCCAGCTTGCCGCAGCCGTGGCGGGCCGGCAAGCCTGCGGATTCGATCAGGACAGCGTGCGCGCGATCAGCTCGCTCAACAGCCGCGCGCTGAGCGGCCGCGGCAGGGCTTCGACCAGCGCCATGAAGGGGGCCATGTCTTGCGGCAGCTTGCTGTCGGCATCCCCGCCAGCCAGGCCGACCTGCTGCAGCATGGCCAGGGCCTGGGTGCTGTCCGGCAACTGGCCGTCCAGGGCGGCCAGGGCCTCGGCGGTTCCGGCGGGCAGGTTGGCCAGCACGGCCTTGGGTGTGATGCCGGGTTGGCCGCGCACGGCATCGGCCGCCTGGCGCAACACGCCGGCCAGTTCGGCCGCGCCGGTGTCGGTGACCGGCGTGATGGTGAAATGCGTCGTCGCCGGCAGGTGGCTGCCATCCGCCTGGGTGTAGCCGGGCTGCTGCTGCAGCACCCAGCCCATGCTGCGCACGGCGTCGGCCCAAAGGTGCGGGTCCACACGCTGTGCCTGTGGCAGGCTGTCATCGACGGCCACGGCCAACAGCGGCCCGGTCGGGTCGCCGACGATGCGCAAGCCTTCGATGCTGCGCACGGTGTCGATCAAGGTGGCCGTGGCATGCGCCGTCTTGGTGGCCAGGTCTTCGAAGCCTTCGCGTCCCAGCACCTGGATGATGGCCCAGGCCGCGGCCAGCGCACCGGCAGACTTGGAGCTCAGCAGTGTCGGGTTCACCACCGGGTAACCCGGCCAGTCGGTGGTGGCAAAGAACTGGGCCTGTTGGCGATCGCGCCCGCGCTGCAGCAGCAGGCTCACGCCCTTGGGTGCGTAGCCGTACTTGTGCAAATCCACGGACAGGCTGGTGACGCCGGGCAGGCGCAAATCCCACGGTGGCAGATCGGCATCCGGCCAGAACGGCAGAATCCAGCCACCGATACAAGCGTCCGAATGGCAGGCGATGCCGGCCTCGGCACAGGCCGCGGCCACCTCGGCCACCGGATCCATGGCGGCAAACGGATAGCAGGGCGCCGAGACCACGGCGAGGGCCACGTCCTCGCCCAGCCGGTCGGTCATGGCGCGGGCTTCGAGCGTGCCCGTGGCCGGGTCGACGGGCAGCAGCTCCAGTTCCAGACTGAACAGGGCCGCCGCCTTGTGGAAAGCGGCGTGCACGGTGCTGGGTGCCAGCAGGCGCGGTGTACCGTCGTGGCCGGCGGCGCGCCAGGTGTCGCGGGCGGCCTTCACGGCCAGCAGGCAGGATTCGGTGCCGCCGGCGGTGACCGAGCCGACAACGTCCTCGTCGCCGCCCAACAGCTCGCGTGCGAAGGCGATGACCTCGCGCTCCAGCACGCCCACCGACGTGAAGGTTGTCGGGTCCAGGCCATTGACCGGCTGCATGATGCGGATGGCCGCGGCAGCCAACTCATCGATGTCCTCGCGTCCCGGATCGTACACGTAGGAGAGCACGCGACCGCCGTGTGTGGGCGCGTCGCCCTGGCGCAACTGGCGCAGGCGATCCAGGACTTGCTGGTGTGTTTCAGACATCGATATCTTCCTTTCGCAAACGGTAGCGCAACAGTGGCAGCAAGCTGGCCGCCACCAGCAGGGCCGGCACCAGGCTGAAACTCAGCACGATGCCGATCAGTGCTTCCGGTGACTGGCTGGTGGCGGTCTCGCCGCTGTGGGCAGCATAGCCGGTGAGCGCGAGCACCGCGGCCAGCACCGTGGCCCCCAGGGCCATGCCGCCGGTTTCACCGGCCGTCCACAGGCCGCCCAGCACGCCGGCGCGGTCACGTCCGCGGCAACGTGCGTCATGCGACATCACATCCGGCAACATGGCCAGCGGTAACGAATTCATGCCGGCATAGCCGATGCCGCAGACCATGACCGAGCCATAGACCCACGAGCCCGGCCACCAGATCAGTGCCAGCATGGACAAGGTGCCCAGGGCAAACAATCCCGTGGCGTACAGGTAACTGCGTTCCTTGCCGATGCGCCGTGCCAGCTGGCCCCACAACGGCGTGACCAGCAGCAGCGGCCCGATCAGGGCGACGAACAGAAACGACACGGCCGCTGAATTGCCCAGGATCCAGGTGGCGACGTAGTTGACCGCCGCCAGCATCTCACCGGCGGCCATGCCTTGCAGCACATAGGCCAGCAGCAGCACGCGGAAAGGCTGGCTCTCGCGCAATGCGCGCAAGCAGGCGGCGTAGTGCGCCCACAACGAGGTTTGTTCCGGCGCCCGTGCAGTGGCTGCCGGCAGGTTCTTCGGCGCCACGGAAATGCATATCAGCATGCCAACGCAGATCACCGCCGCGGCAATGGCGGCCATCCACAGATAGCCCGCGTGCGGGTTGTCACCGCCCAGCGCGCGCAATGCGGGGCCGCCGGCGCCGAACAGCAGGATGGCGATGGCCAGCACCACCACGCGCCAGGTCAAAAGTTGGGTGCGTTGATCGTAACTGTCCGAAAGCTCGGCCGGCAGGGCGATGTAGGGCACCTGGAACAGGCTGAAGGCTGTCGAGGCAATGAGAAAGGCCGTGAACACCCACAATGCCGACAAGGCCGGCGTCAAGGTTGCCGGTGCGGCAAAGGTGGCGATGAAAAACAGGGGCAGGATCAATGCGCCGGCCAGCATGTAGCGGCGACGTGAACCACGGTGTTGCAACTGCCGGTCGGAGTAACGCCCGACCACCGGGCCGATCAGCACATCCCAGATCTTCGGTACGCCGATGACCAGGCCCGCAAGGAAAGCGGCCACGCCCAGGGTGTCGGTCAGGTAGTAGACC
The DNA here is from genome assembly GCA_964583865.1 of uncultured Rhodanobacteraceae bacterium. GTDB lineage: Bacteria > Pseudomonadota > Gammaproteobacteria > Xanthomonadales > Rhodanobacteraceae > DASSBG01. Next base: position 4,868 of record CAZOXZ010000046.1, read on the forward strand.
AGCACCAGTCCCGGAAGGGTGGAGAAGCCGCCCGTGCCCAGCGAGCCGATGGCGTAGCGCGCAACGGTTGCCGCGCCCAGTGGTTTGGCAATGCCAACTTCCGGGTGGTCAGCCCTGCCCGTGGCAGTTGAGGCAGATGGTTCGGTCAAGGCGCTTCCCCAATTGTCGCGGTGTCGGATGGCCTGCCATCGCGCGACCGGCAGGGCGATCCATGCTACCCGGCTTTCGCCGGGATCAACAAGCGCGGTTGTTGTTGCTGCAAGCGGCAACGACTGCGGGTATGGTTGGATCATGGCCTGTGAAGCGACAACCGTGATGCGTGGAATGGATCGGATGGCGACTGCCATCCGGCCCAATGTGCCGGTGCATGTGCTGCGCTACGCCCAGGCGCACGGCATTGATACGTCAAACTGGCTGGCGGGTTTGGGCATGACCCACGAGCAACTGCAGGATCCGCAGTTACGCTTGTCCCTGCGCCAGGTCCGAACCATCCTCGTGCGCGCCATGAAAGCATGCGATGAGCCGGGGCTGGGTTTGCTGGTTGGCCGCACCGAGTCGGTGGGTGCGTTCGGATTGCTGGGTTTTTTGATGTCGACGGCCGCCACCTTTGGCGAGGCGGTGCGTTTGGCCGTGGCCAATCACGAGATTTCCAGCGCCATGCTGGGCATGAGCCTGGATGACAGCGACCCGGACTTCCTGGCCTGGGTGATCTGGCCACGCTTCGAGGATCCTGAATTGCAACCGCTGGTGTGCGAGGAGTTGCTGGCCAGCGCCATCGCCGTGGCGCGCCAACTGGTGGGCCAGCGCTTCGCACCGGCACGCGTGGAGTTGACCTACCGCGCGCCCGCCCACGCAGCGCTGTATTCGCGAGTGTTGGGTGCAGAGACCCGCTTCGATGCGCCCGCCAATCGCGTGCTGGTGGCGCGGCGTTGGCTGGAGGTGCCCATGCCGGGCCATGACCCGTTGGCCTCGCGTCAGGCTCAGGCCTTGTGCCGCCGGCAGCGTGGTGACGCGTCGGTGACGCCGCAGCACGAGCTGGTTGCATCGGTCAGGCGGATTCTGCGGACCCGATGTTCCCGCAGTCCCGGCATGCGCGAAGTGGCCGAGGCCCTGCATCTGGGCGAACGGTCCCTGCGCCGGCAATTGGCCGCAGCCGGCTGTTCGTTCCGTGGCATCCACGATCAAGTGAGGCTCGACCGCGCGCTGGAGTTGTTGCGGGGTTCGCGGATGCCAATGGGCGATGTGGCGACCGCCGTGGGGTTTTCCGATGCGCGCGAGTTCCGCCGCGCCTTCAAGCGCTGGACCGGGAAAGCCCCCAGTTCGGCCAGAGCGAGCGTGACGATTGCGTGATTGGCCGGTTTGCCACCCTTTGCGGGTCAAATCGCCCTCCCTGAAAGCGCGTGAATGCGGGACAGTTAAACTGTAGTGAAGTGAGCCGGGTGAATGCATCTGCCGGGCTGACAAAGTCCGACCGGTGACGGCAACCGTTCGGGGCTGCCCGCGTCAGGGTGGCGAGCGATCACAATGTTACGGTGACATTGCTGTTGCCGGGGAGGAAACACCATGCGACATGGCAACAGAACACGACTGGCACACGCGATTCAACTGGCCCTTCTGGCCGGAGGTGTGCTGGCCTTCAGCATGACGGCTGCCACCGAAGCGTCCGCGCCGCACGCATCGTCGGGAGCACCGGCGCCGGTACAAGATGCCGGCAACAGTTCGCAACCGACGACCGACGAGAACGATGCCACCAAGCTGGCAGCCATCGAGGTCACGGCGCAAAGCCGCAAGCAGCGCGCCCAGGACGTACCCATTGCCTTGCAGGTGGTCGATGCCGACGACCTCGAACGGCATGCCGCCACGGCCATCACCGATGTGGATGTTTTCGTGCCGGGCCTGAACGTGTTGGGCGAGCAACCCACGCAGCCACGATTCGAGATGCGCGGCATCGGCTGGAGTGGTTTCGGCATCGGCACCGACCCGGCCGTGGGTGTTTATGTCGATGGCGTGTACACGGCACGTTCCGGCGCCTCGCTGCTGACCTTCAACGATGTCAAGCGCGTCGAGGTGCTGAAAGGCCCGCAGGGCACGCTGTTCGGACGCAATGCCGCCGCCGGTGCCATCTCCATCGTCACCAACGAGCCGGGATATGATTTCGCCTCGCGTTTCCGCGTGCGTATCGGCAATCATGGGCAGCGTTACGGTGACGTGCTGCTGAATTTGCCCGTGTCCGACACCATGGCCTTCCGCCTGAACCTGCTGGACAACCAGAGCGACGGCTGGGTGACCGATGCCGTCACCGGGCGCAATTTCGGCAAGGAAGGTGACTGGGGCGGGCGCCTGGCATGGCGCTGGGACATCGGCGACAGCACCCAGTTGCGCGTCAACTGGCAGCATGAACGGCTGCACACGCCGCCACCGCCGACCTTCGGTCTGGCCCCGCATTCGGACAACAACTGGCAGCGTGCGCCGTACCCGCCGGACCCGGGCCAATTCCGCGATCCGCTCAATGCCAAGCTGTACAACGACGTGCCCGAGGCCATGGAGACGCGGCGCTACGACAGCCTGACCATGCACCTGGATCATTACACCAGCTGGGGCATGTTCTCCTCGATCACCGATTACCGCAATTTCAACACCATGAACCGCGGTGATTACGACGGCACCAACGCCATCGTCAATTACTTCGAAGCGGCCAACCTCGAGTCGAACCACAGCTGGTACCAGGAGTTCAAGTTCTCCGGCAATACCGACATGGCCAGCTGGGTGGCCGGGTTGAGCTGGTACAAGGAGGACGGAAGCCAGCGCAACCAGACCAACCTCATGACCGACAGCATCGACACGCTGTTCCTGAACCTTGGCGTGCCCACGGGTACGCCGGACGGTACCCTGTACCACTTCCTGGACCAGGTGCTGGCAGCGAACGGTGTGCCGGTGCGGCTGGAAGGCAAGAAGTGGACCGAGGAAATCCGCAATCACCTCGATTACACCTCGACCGCGATTTATGGCGATGTGATCTGGCACCTCACCGACCGTGTCAATCTGACCACCGGTGCCCGTATCACGCGTGATGACAAGGGTTTTGCCTGGTACAACATGCCGCGCATGGCGCCGGAACTGGACCAGGCCATTGATGCGCTGGAAGCGATGGGCGTGCTGGCCCAGCTTGGCATCCCTGCGGCCACGTTCCGCCAGAACATCGTTTTTTCCACGGCGGTCGGTCAGTTGGTCGAGAAGGAGGAATCCTGGACCGATTTCAGCCCGCGCGTGGTGCTGGACATGCACTTCAACGACGATGTCATGGGCTACCTGTCCGTGGCCAAGGGCTACAAGGCCGGTGGCTTTGACAGTGTGCAGATTGGTGGCGAGTTCGAGCCGGAGAAAGTGTGGAACGTCGAGACCGGCATCAAGACGGTGTTCCCCGAGCAGCGCATGATGCTGAATGCCTCGGTTTACCACTACCGCTACTCCAACCTGCAGACATTGCAATTGGATCCGAACGCGGATGGTTCGGGTATTCCGCAATACGTGGCTGACACCAGCGACCAGGATGCCACCGGTGCCGAGGTGGCCTGGCAATGGCGCCCCGTGGACGGTTTGACATTGCATGCCAACGCCGCATGGATTGACTCCACCTACGGCGACAAGCTCTCCGTTTCCGGGCTGGACTTGTCCGGTCAGCCTACCGGCGTGCCGAAGCTGAGCTACGCCCTGGGATTGCAATACCGTGCCCTCCTGCCTTATGGCCAGTTGCTTCTCAGCCTGGATCACGCCTGGCGCGGTGCGCATCGTTGCAACGCCGATTCCCGGCTCCAGGGCACCTGTTCCATGAGCCCCAACTTCAGCGTTGGCGAGTCCTGGAACCAAACCGATGCTCGTTTGGGCTGGATTTCGCCCTCCGGCGGGCTCAGCGTGGCCTTGTACGGCAAGAACCTTTCCGATGAGCAGCACGTGATGCGTATCAACAACGTCAGCGCCAGTGTGCTGGGCACGCCGTTTGCTGTCATTTCACCGCCGCGCATGTATGGTGTGGAGTTCCAGATCAGATTCTGAGAAACACCAACATGGCACAAAGGGACCTGCCCTCGGGGGCTGCTGCGCTGGATGTCGATTTCCGGCGTCAACGTACCGCCAACCGTGCCGAGCCGTATCCGGACTGGGAAACGCGTGCCGACCGCTTGAGATTGTTGCGTACGCTGCTGAAGGAAAACACCGAGGAGATCTGCAAGGCCATCAGCAGTGACTTCGGTTGCCGGCCCTTCGAGGAAACCCGGCTTCTGGAGCTGTTTCCTTCCTGTGGCGCCATTGACCATGCCCTGAAGCACGGCCGGCGCTGGATGAAGCCGCGCCGCCGCGCGGCCGGCTTCTGGTTCCTGCCGGCGCGTACCGAGCTGTTGCCGCAGCCACTGGGCGTCATCGGCATCATCGTGCCCTGGAACTACCCGCTGTACTTGGCCGTCGGGCCGCTGGTTGATGCCCTGGCCGCGGGCAACCGCGCCATGGTGAAGATGAGCGAGTACACGCCGGCCTTCTCGGCGCTGTTCGCGGAGCTGGTGGGCAAGTATTTCCCCGCCACCGAGATTACCGTGGCCACCGGTGACGCCGACGTGGCCCAGGCCTTCTCGGCGCTGCCCTTCGACCACTTGCTGTTCACCGGCTCGACTGCCGTGGGTCGCCATGTCATGCGCGCGGCGGCCGACAACCTCACACCCGTGACCCTCGAGCTGGGCGGCAAGTCGCCGGCCATCATTGCGCCGGAGGCCAACTTCGACAAGGCCGTCGAGCGCATCGTCTATGGCAAGTGTGTCAACGCCGGCCAGACCTGCATCGCACCCGACTATGTGCTCCTGCCGCGTGGCCGCGAGCAGGCCTTTGTCCAGGCGGCCCAGGGCGTGTTCGGCAGTTTGTATCCCGACTACCTGCGTTCCGGCGAGTACGCCAGCATCATCAGCGATCGCCAGCACCAGCGTCTCGTGGCCCTGCGTGACGATGCCGTAGCGGCCGGCGCCACGGCCCATCCGCTGGTCCAGGGGGATGATGATTCCCGGCGCCTGATGCCCCCGACCGTGCTGACCGATGCGCCCGAGGACAGCGAGGTCATGCGCGAGGAAATCTTCGGGCCGTTGCTTCCGCTGGTGCCCTACGACGACCTCGATGGCGCGCTGGCGTACATTGCCGAGCGGCCGCATCCGCTGTCGCTGTACCTGTTCGCGAGCGACCAGGACAACGTGCGCAAGGTGCTGCAACAAAGCCAGGCCGGCGGCGTCAGCGTCAACGACACCCTGTACCACATCGCCCAGCACCACCTGCCTTTCGGTGGCGTCGGCGACTCCGGCATGGGCGTGTACCACGGCGAGGCGGGCTTCCGCACCTTCTCGCGCATGAAGCCCATCTTCCACCAGTCACGCTTCAACGGCGTCGGCCTCTTGAGCCCGCCCTACAAAAGCCGTCGCTTCCAGCACATGCTGAAGATACTCCTGGGGCGCTGATCTCGGCTGCATTCAAAGTGCAAGGCGTTCCTGCCGTGCAGGCTGTCAAGTCCGACATGAGGAACAAGCGATGACCTACAGCCCGCTGGATCGCCCCGAAGCCATTGCCGAGGTGTTTGTGGAGGCCTGGGCCCGGCGTGATGCAGACGGCCTGGCCGCGCTGTTCGACACGGACGCCGAGTTCGTCAATGTCACCGGCCTGTGGTGGCATGACCGCGAGGCCATCCGCAAGGCACATGCCTATGGCCTGGCGCACATTTTCGACCAGTCGACCCTGCGCATCGGTGCCTTGCGCGTGAAGCATCTTGCCGAGGACATCGCCGTGGTGCACGCGCGCATGATTCTCAGCGGCCAGACGGCGACCGACGGCATTGCCAGCCCGGGGACGCGTCACAGCGTGTTTTCCTTCGTGGTGCACAAGACCGACGATGGCTGGCGTTGTGCATCGGCCCACAACACCGACGTGGTCCCTGGCATGGAGACCAACATCGTGGATGCCGATGGCCGCCTGCGGGCGGTCGATTACCGCAACGCCTGATCCTTCTCGGCGGGGTTGAAGGTGCGGTGGACGGAGCACTTGTTGGCGATTTCCAGCAGGCGCTGGCGTTGCTCGTCGTCCAGTTCGCCTTCCAGCGTGAGCACGCGCTCGATGCGGTCAATCTGGCCTTGACGCGTCTCGCACTCGGCGCAGTCCGTGGCGTGGATCTTGTCGTGTTTCAGCGCCACGCTGACATGTTCCAGCGGCCATTGCTTGCGCTCGGCATACATGCGCACGGTCATCGAGGTGCAGGCGCCAAGCCCGGCCAGTAGAAAGTCGTAGGGGCTGGGTCCGCTGTCGTTGCCGCCCATGGCTTGCGGTTCGTCAGCGCGTAGCCGGTGGCGCCCGGCTTGTATGTCCTGCGTGAAGCGCCCTTCGCCGGACTCAGACACGCGCACGCCGGCGATGGCCTCGGCATGGTCCTCGGTCGTGTCGTCGAGGTAACGCGAAGCCCAGGCCGCCAGCACGTCGGCGGCGTATTGTGCGTCTTCGCGCTTGTTGAGCAGGTGGTCGGCGTTGTCCAGAGAGACGAAGCTCTTGGGGTGTCTGGCGGTCTGGAAAATGGCCGAGGCGTTGTCGATGCCGACGACGGTGTCACGCGGTGAGTGCAGTACCAGCAAGGCCTTGTCCAGCGAGGCGATGGCGGCCGGCGTGTCATGGTCGACGATGTCGTCCAGGAATGCCTTGCTGATGCGCACCGGCCGGCCACCGAGGTCCACCTGCGCCTCGCCACGGGTTTCGATTTCGGTGATCGAATCACCCAGCAGCCGGGTCACGTGGGTGGGCCGGAACGGTGCCGCGATGGTGGCCACGGCACGCGCCTCGGGCACCCGCTGCGCCGCTGCCAGCACGGCCGCTCCGCCGAGGCTGTGACCGACGAGGATCTGCGGGGCGGCGATGTGCTCACGCAGCCAGTCGGCGGCGGCCACCAGATCGTCGATGTTGCCGGTGAACTCCAGCCCCGAAAAATCGAAGCGCAGCGTGGCGATGCCGTGCCCGACCAGGGCCCTGCTGACAAACGTGGCCGCGCGGCTGTCCTTCGAGCAAGTGAAGCAATGGGCGAACAAGGCCGCGGCGCGTATCTTGCCCTGCGGCTTTTCCAGGCGGGCATGGAGCGTGCCGGTGGGGCCATCAAGGCGGATGACTGTGGAGGACATGGTTCAGGGCTCCGTTTGCGACAGGGGCAGCGTACAGTACCGTCACTTCCCGTTTGGTCAGAAGGTCTCGCCCCAGGGACGCAGGTCGAGCTCGTGGGTCCAGGTGGTTTTCGGTTGCTGGTGCAGCTGCCAATACTGTTCGGCAATGTCGGCGGGGGCCAGGAATTTGTCGTCGGCACGGTCGGGAAAGTTCTGGCGCACGGTGGGGGTGTTGATCATGCCATCGATGACGATGTGGGCAACGTGAACGCCTTGCGGGCCGAATTCACGTGCCATGCTCTGCGCCAGCGCGCGCTGGCCGGATTTGCCGACCGCGATGCCGGCAAATCCGGCACCGCCACGCAGGGCGGCCGTGGCGCCGGTGAACAGGATGGTGCCGCTGCCATTGTCGACCATGGCCGGCAGGACTTCGCGCGCGGCCAGATAGCCGCCCTGGCAGTTGGCGCGCCAGGCGGACTCGAAGCGCTCCGGGGTCAACTCGAGAATACCGCCAGTGGCAAAGGCACCGGCGTTGTAAACCAGCACCTGTGGGTCGCCCAATTGTTCGCGGATGCGGGCGAAGGCTTCGGCCACGGATGCGGCGTCAGCAACGTCGCAGTCGAAGCCGTGGGCGCTGCCACCTGCCTGCGCGATGCGTTCGGCGACAGGTTGTCGGCTACCCTCCGAACGTGACAACAGGGCCACGGTGTGGCCGCCGACCGCAAAGCGCTCGGCAATGGCGCCACCCAGCCCGGGGCCGACGCCGACGACAACGGTGACTGCAGTGTTCTCACTCATGATCCGCTCCTCTTGTCGGACGGGGAATCGAAGAAGATGGTTGGCTCAGGTTTCCCTGGCAACCAGTGGCTTTTCGGCCAATGTTTGCGGGGCAGCTTGTTCGCCGAAGAAGTGCAGCGCCAGCCAGGCCAGCAGCGAAATGAGGGCGGCCGCGAACATCACCACGCTCATGGCCACCGGGGTGCCGTCATGCAATGCCCCGACCGCCACACCGGCCACGGCGCCGGCGCCGAACTGCAGCACGCCAAACAGCGCCGAGGCCGCACCGGCGTTGCGCGGGTAGTCGTCCAGCAGGCCAATCATGGTGTTGCCGCTGACCAGGCCAATGGGTGCCATGGTGCAGAACAGCGTGATGACAAATGCCAGCAGTCCGCCGCTGTCGCTGAGCGCACACAGCAGCAAAGCTGCCGTGGCGAGCAGAGTGACGATGGCCCCGATACTGGTGAGCAAATGGTAGCCATGGCGCGTCACCAACCGCGAGTTGAGGTAGTTGCCGCCGGCCAGGCCGATGACGTTGAGGGCGAAGAAGTAGCCGAAATGGCGCGGTTCGACGCCGAAGAACTCGATATAGACGAATGGTGCGCCGGTGAGGTAGGCGAACATCACGGCTGTCGAGAACCCGCCACAGATCAGATAGGCCCAGGCGCGGCCGTTGGCCAGCACGTGGCCGTAGGCACGAAAGTAGGTTGCCAAATGCACCCCCGCACGGCGCTCGGGGCCGTTGGTTTCCGGCACACGGGCCGCAACCAGCACCAGGATCAGGGCCGCGAAGCCCACCAGCATCCAGAAAATGGCGCGCCAGCCGAAGTGCGCGAAGATGTAGCCGCCCATGATGGGCGCGACCAGCGGCGCCAGCGACATGATCATCATCACGAAGGACATGGCGCGCGCAGCCCGGTCACCGGACCAGACATCGCGCACCACGGCGCGTCCGACGGCCGCCGAAGCGGCCGCACCCAGGCCCTGCACGGCACGAGCAACCACCAGCAGCTCCACGTCCGGGGCGATGGCGCAGGCTGCGCTGGCGACCAGGAACAGCGCAAAGCCGACAAACAGCACCGGCCGGCGGCCGAAACGGTCGGACAGCGGGCCGGCGAACACCTGCCCGGCCGCCAGGCCGATGAAGTAGGCGCTGACGCTCAGCTGCACCGCGGACGCGGCCACGCCGAACCCTTTGGCGATGGCCGGCAGGCTCGGCAGGTAGGTGTCGATCGACAACGGCCCGACCGCAGCCATCAGCGCCAGCAGGGCGATCAGTTGGCGCGAGCGGGCGGGAGGATTCGTGATGGTGTGCGGGCTCAACTGGCTTATGACGGATTCCGGGTCATGGTCATGCGGATGCCGTGACCGTTCCCCCCGGCATCGAGCCGGGGGCGGAGAGTGCAGGTTCTTGCTGTCACGCGGCCAGCTTGGCCGCCATGTCGATCAGGCGCCGCGTCTGGTGGCCGATGGAGGCTTTGGCTTCGTCGTTGAAGGGCTGGCCCTGGGTGTGGCTGTAGCCGTACGGGTTGCCGCCGGTCTTGAAGATGGCCGGGTCGGTGAAGCCGGGAGCGACAATGATGCTGCCCCAGTGGATGGCGGTGGCGTAGAAGGACATCAAGGTTTGTTCCTGGCCGCCGTGGGCGTTCTGCGCCGAGGTCATGGCAGAGATGGCCTTGTTGGCGAGGTCACCCTTGGCCCAGATCGGCCCCAGGGTGTCGATGAAGGCACGCATCTGGCTGGCCTGGACGCCGAAGCGGGTCGGCGCCGAGAACAGGAAGGCATCGGCCCATTCCATGTCGGCGGGCGTCGCCACCGGGATGTCGGCGGTCTTGTCGGCCACGGCCTTCCAGCCTTCCACCGAGGCGACGATCTCGTCCGGCACGGTTTCGGCCGCCTTCAGCAGGCGCACATCGGCACCGGCCGCCTTGGCGGCTTCGTGCGCGATGGAGGCCATTTCGTGGTTGGTGCCGTAGGTGGAGTAGTAGATGATGGCAAGTTTGACGCTCATGCTGTGCTCCTCGGGTTGGTTTTCAGGCTTTGGCAATGCGGCGTGACGGTGGCGCGTCCAGGTCGAGGACGGGGCCGGCCGGCACGATGCCGTTGGGGTTGATGGTCGGGTGCGAACGGTAGTAATGCTGTTTGATATGCGCGAAATTCACCGTGCCGGCCACGCCCGGCCACTGGTACAGCTCGCGGGTGTAACTCCACAGGTTGGGGTAGTCCACCAGGCGCCGCAAGTTGCATTTGAAGTGGCCATGATAGACCGCATCAAAGCGGATCAACGTGGTGAACAGGCGCCAGTCGGCCTCGGTGAGGCTGTCGCCCACCAGCCAGCGCTGCCGGCCAAGGCTGTCTTCCAGCGCATCCAAGCGGGCGAACAGCCGGCCCACTTCTTCCTCGTAGACGGCCTGGGCGGTGGCGAAGCCGGCCTTGTACACGCCGTTGTTGACGCTGTCATAAATGTCGGCATTGATGGCGTCGATCTGTTCCAGCAGCTCGGCCGGTGCAAAGTCCGGGCCGGTGGCGCCGATGGCGTCGAAAGCCGAGTTCAGCATGCGGATGATGTCGGCCGACTCGTTGCTGACGATGGTGTTCTGCTTGAGGTCCCACAGCACCGGCACGGTGACCCGACCCGTGTAATTCGGGTCGGCGCGCTGGTAAAGCTGGTACATGAACTCGGCATGGCTTACCGGGTCGGCGATGACGCCGGGACCAGGCTCGAAGGTCCAGCCGTTCTCGCCCATGTACGGGTTGACCACCGACAGGCCGATCGTATCCTCCAGACCTTTCAACGTGCGGAAGATCAGCGCGCGGCTGGCCCAGGGGCAGGCCAGCGACACGTACAAATGGTATCGCCCGGCCTCGGCCTTGAAGCCACCCTCACCCGTGGGGCCGGGGCTGCCGTCGGCGGTCACCCAGTTGCGAAACTGCGAGGCCTTGCGCTCGAAGCGGCCACCGGTGGCCTTGGTGTCGTACCATTTGTCCTGCCATTGGCCGTCAACAAGAAGTCCCATGTTTTTTTCTCCCGTGGCCGCGCCGGCCTGTTTGTCGTGGCCTGCACGGCGATGTGTGTATTGCAGGTGATGTTGAACGATCCGGAAACAAAGATAAACATGGCAAATCATGTTTATTTGTTCCAGTTTTGAGACAATGGGCTCGCCATGAGTCAACTCCACGCCGACGATCTCATTCTTTTTGCCCGTATTGTCGAGGCCGGCAGCTTCACCACCGCCGCCGATGCCACGGGCGTACCCAAGGCCACCTTGTCACGGCGCCTGTCGCAGCTGGAGGATGCCTTGGGCGAGCGCCTGATCCAGCGCAGTACCCGGCGATTGGTGGTGACCGAGTTCGGCCGGCACATGCTGGAACATGCCACGCGGCTGCGGGCCGAGAACGAGGAAGCCATGGCGCTGGCCCAGCATCAGCAGGCCACGCCGCAAGGCACGCTGCGCGTGTCGCTGCCACCGGAGTTCCGTGAGTTTCCGGTGGCCGAGGTGGTGACCCGCTTCGCCAAGGCGTACCCGGACGTGCATATGGAACTGGATCTGTCGGCGCGGCGGGTGGATCTGGTGGCCGAGCGTTTCGATGTGGCCGTGCGCGCGGCCACGCAACTTCCGGACGATGCCACGCTGGTGGCGCGGCGCATTCGCACGCAACACGGCGGCTTGTATGCCGCGCCCGGTTATCTGCGTCGGCACGGCGAGCCGGCCACGCCGGCCGACCTGGTCGATCATTTTGGGTTGGTACTGTCTGCACGGGGCGAGCCGCAGGTCTGGGACCTGGCTTGCGGGGGCGAGCACTGGTCCGGCTTGCCGGCACGTACGCTGGAAGCCAATTCGCTGGGTTTGCAACGCGATCTTGCCGTGCGCGGGCTGGGCATTGTCGGCCTGACTTCGCATGCCTTTGCCCATGAAGACGTGCAGCAGGGCCGCCTGCAACGCGTGCTGCCGGACTGGCAACTGCCGGATGTGGCCATTTGGTGCGTCACTCCGGGCCGCCGCCTGCTGCCGCGGCGCACGGAAGCCTTCATCGAGGTGTTGAAGGATGTCATGACGGCCCCATGAGCTAGCCTGCATTATTCACAAGGTCGAACGGTACTTGTCAGAAAACATTGGAAATT
>CAZOXZ010000047.1:0-16858 GCA_964583865.1 uncultured Rhodanobacteraceae bacterium
CTGAGGTATTCTTGCGTTCACTTGAGCGTCGCACTTCGTAGTTGAATTCACCGAGGGTGTATTCAAGGTGCCGACAAGGCTGGGATTTCCGCGATTAGCGACTGCCCCAACGGAAACGAAAGGAATAGCCGCCTGCGATATCGGGCTCTGAAACATATGGTTCAATAACAGAGACATCCGCCAAAAATTCTCACCGGAGGCATAATCAATGGTCGGTATGGCGCTCACCAACCCAGTCCCTGGGGGCGAAACGTGCAAGGCTTGGCCAGGTGGCCCAGGATTTCTCGGCTGACCGTCCTCCACATGATCCCACGGCTCATTTTTTACAGTCAGCACCCAATAATTCGGCGAGGATCCACCGCCGTTTACTTGATAAAAATTGCTTTGAGAGAATACTGTTGGCGCTGCCTCACACGGCTCGCCAGGAAACAAACAGGGCGAAACAAGGGTAATTGGATTTCCCGCCGTACCCTCGTTTTGCGCATTGAAGTCTGTACGGATCTTGGCCGATGCGAAACCGGGGCCATGAAATCCGTCGGCAACTGCCTGATTGCCAGCAAGAAGTAGGGCAATTGCAGCAATACTGCTTATCAACCTATTTTTTCTTGATGGTGAAAATAGGGTCGCGTTTTCAGTTGGACCCGCTATCCGGGCAGCAAAATGTTCCGAACATATTAGGGCGGGGGCGGAGAGGGAGGGGGTGGTTGGACTGATCACAAGCTACCTTGGCTCCATGGAAGCGCCACAACGCTTCTCAGGCGCTTCTTTGCCCAATATCACAGCCATGCTTGCGGAGGCAACGTTGACGTGCAGCACCCTTTCTTCGTGCTGATTAGCCCCTCAGCACGAGAAGTCTCCGGCATCGCGCAGACGTGGCTCCGGCCGAGGCTTTGTGAGCATCATGGCGGGGCGGATTCGCGCGCACGCGTTGCTCTGCTTCCTGGCGCTTGTGCTTTATCGCATCATACGTCAGCGCCTGCGGGCCAGCGGCAGCAAAGTATCACCCCGCATGGCCCTGACCCTACTGCGGCAAATCCAGCAACACCGAGTCAACATCAACAACAAGCCGGTCGCCGGTACGAGCCGGCTCCAACCCGAACAGCGCGACCTCTTCGAGGCACTCAATCTCAGCGAACCACCCACGAACACCCCCCTGTAGTGACAATTTTCAGCCTACCACAACGCAGGATCAATAACTTGCGCAAGTAACTGCGGAACTTGGGGGAAACACAACCGCGGATATACCCATGATTTGAACTGCAACCATTGAATTGAAAGGATTTCATGGGGAGTGCCTTGCGACCTCGTGAATTACTCTTGCCAAGCACTTGGGCAGAAGAACCTCAAACGGCTGCGCCCTTTTGGCGTGATTTTCCGCCCACCCTCGTTGAACAGCAATTCGTGCGGTGCAACCGTTACGGAGCCGGATGCGCGGTGGCCGGTGCTCCTGAAGCGGACGTCGGTGCTTTCCTGCCTCACGTACAGTACTCGACCCACCCGTCCCGGTGGGCAATTGCCACGGCCAGCCAGGCCATGATCGCGCCGCGCACGGCGGTGAAAGCAAGGAAGGCCAGCCACAGGCCGTGGTTGCCGAACGGATGCAGCAACCAGGCGAGAAGGGCGAAGCCGGCGGTGGCCACGAGCATGGCGTTGCGCATTTCGCGGGCGCGGGTGGTGCCGATGAAAAGGCCATCCAGCAGGTAACCCCAGACGGCGACCAATGGCAGGGCCACCAGCCAGGACAAAAACGGTCTCGCCGTGGCGCGCACGGCGTCGATGCTGGTTTGGAGGTCGATGAAAAGCTCGCCGCCCACGAGGAAAGCGAGGGCGAACCCGGCGGCGATAACGAAGCTCCAGCCGCCGCATACCACGACGGCGCGGCGCAGGGCCGTGCGGTCGCGGGCGCCAACGGCATGGCCGGCCAGGGCCTCGATGGCGTTGGCCAGGCCGTCCAGCGCGAACGAAGTCAGCAGCAGGCCGTTCAGGAGCAGGGCGTTGGCCGCCACCACCGTGTCGCCCAGGCGCGCGCCCAGGGTGGTCATGGCAAAGAACACGCCTTGCAGCGCGATGGACCGCAACATGATGTCGCGGTTGACGGCCATGAGCTTGCGCCAGCCCTGCCAAACCCACAGGCGACGCCCGGGCCATATCCCGGGATGGCGCGCCAGCATGGCCGGCAGGCGGCCCAGGCCGATGACCAGGCCGCATAGCGCGCCCAGCACCGAGGCCAGGGCAATACCCGCCACGCCCCAGCCGAAGGCGAACACGAAAAGCAGATTCAGGGCGATGTTGACGAGGTTGGTGACGATCAGCATGGCCATCGGCGTGCGTGCATCCTGGGCGCCGAGAAACCAGCCCATCAAGGCATAGTTGGCCAGCACCACGGGCAAGCTCAAAAGCCGGATATCGAGGTAGACGCGCGCCAGTCGGGCGGTGGCCGCCGAGGCATCCAACAGCTCCAGCACCGGCCCCATACCGGCCAGGATCAAGGCCAGCGCGGTCATGCCGAGGCCCACAGCCAACAACAGGGCCCGAAGCAACAGGCCGCGCAAGGCCGCACCATCGCCCGCGCCCACGGCCTGAGCCGCAAAGCCCACCGTGCCCATGCGCAGGAAGCCGAACACCCACACCGGCACCTGAAAAATGATGCCGCCGATGGCCACGGCAGCAAGGTCGGCCGCCTGCGACAAGTGCCCAGCCACGATGGTGTCGGCCAGCGCCACCAGCGGCACGGTGATGTTGGAGGCCAGCATCGGCAAGGCCAGCGCCCACACGCGCCGTTGCGTGGGCCGGTGGCGCCAGTCGGTCAGCAGGCTCATCGGTCCCGCGACAAAAAACCCGCCGGGCGGCGGGCTTTCTGCTTCATCTCAAGGTTGCCTTCAACGCGCAACAACGGCGTAGCCCTTCAAGCGGCGGGCGAAATCCTGCAGCACGCGAATGCCGCTTTGCTCGGCCTCACTGATCCACTGCTGGAGGCTCTCCAGCGCCACGTCCGGGCGGCGCTGGTTCATCACCTCGGTCAGCCGCGCGCGGTATTCGCACACCTGCTGCAGCTGCGGTCGCCGTTCCAGCAAATGGGCCAGACGCTCGCGCCCGGCGGTGTCCAGCCAACGGCCACCACTAGCCAGCGCCCGACGCATGCGTCGCGGCAGCTTGCCGTGCGTGCCGGCCACGCGCTTGTTTTCCTGGTGCAGCGTGGGCTTGATGACCTGGCGGGAAAAATCCTTCAGCACTCCGCAGCGGTTCACCAGCACGGCCTTCAGGGTTTCGCTGTCCGGGAAGGCCACGTTGGCGCGCACGTTCACCGTCGGCGCCACGCGCAAGACCTTTGCCAGGCGCAGCTTCTCCAGCACACGAATGACCAGCCAGCCAATGTCGAACTCGAACTTGCGCAGGGCAAAGCGCGCCGAGCTCGGGAAGGCGTGATGGTTGTTGTGCAACTCCTCGCCGCCGATCCAGAAGGCCCACGGCACAAGATTGCGGGCCTGGTCGGCCGTCTCGAAATTGCGGTAGCCCCACCAGTGGCCCAGGCCGTTGACGACGCCAGCCGCCCAGAAGGGAATCCAAAGCATCTGGATGCCCCAGATCGCCAGGCCCCACACGCCGAACAGGGCAATGTCGAGGATCATGAGCAACGCCACACCCAGGAACGGCCATTTGCGATAAAGCTTGTGCTCGATCCAGTCATCCGGGCAGCCACGACCGTATTTTTCCAGCATGGCCGGGTCGCTGGCCGCATCGCGGTACAACTCCGAACCACGCCACAGCACCTTGTTGATACCCACCAGATGCGGGCTGTGCGGGTCATTCTCGGTTTCACAATGCGCATGATGCTTGCGGTGCACCGCCACCCACTCGCGCACCACCATGCCCGTCGCCAGCCAGTTCCAGAAACGGAACAAATGCGCCAGCACGGGATGGAACTCCACGCCGCGATGGGTCTTGCTGCGGTGCAGGTACAAGGTCACCGTGAAAATGGTCAGCTGGGTGGTCACCAGCAGGTACAACAAAACGCCGAGCCAACCGGCACCAGTGAAACCGCCGGCAGCAAAGGCAAGCAAAGCATCAAGCATGATCGAATCATCAAAGTGACAGTCACGGCCAGTCTACTGCAGTCAGCGCTCCGTTGCCGCCGCGGGCCATGATCCCGAAACAACCGCGTTGGGATGAAATGCCAGGTTGTCGGGGGATCACGATCCATGCTGGACGGTCATGTCTTCCGGCCGCATCAACAGGCAAGCTGCTACGCTCAACTCTGGAACAACGATTGCACCGGGGGGACTGTGGCAGCGCAACCAGGGTTTCACGCCGCGTCGGCCGGCTCGATGGTCGAGCCGCAAGGACGCGCCGGTCGGCACTGGCGCGCGCACGGGTGACGACGATGGCTGCGCGTGCCGGCTTGTTTTGCCGCCTCATCGCTGCGCTGCTCCTTTGCTGCGCGCTTCCCGCACCGGCCGAGCCACCCGAGTTTCTGGTCGACCACTGGGGCACGGCCGACGGTCTGCCAGTGAACGCCGTCAATCGCCTGCTGGTTGGCCAGTCGGGCTACCTGTGGCTGGCTACCTTCGATGGCCTGGTGCGTTTTGACGGCCACCGCTTCACCACGTTTTCTGTGTCCAGCCATCCGCAGCTCGGCAACAACCGCGTGCTGAACTTGGTGCAGACCCGTGACGGCCTGCTCTGGCTGCACGTCGATCCGGCCGCGCTGGTGTCCTTCGATGGCAAGACCTTCCGCCGCTACGGGCCGGCGGACGGCCTGTCGCGGGCGCCGATCTGGACCATCCAGCTGGATGACCATGGCGACCTGTGGGTGCTGAACGAGGGCAGCGGCATGGCCCGGCGCGGCGGCAAGCACCGCTTCGAGGCCTGGAGCGATGACCCCGCTCTCGGCCGCATCAACTTCGTGCTGCCGGCAGCCGACGGCAGCTACTGGGTGGCTGCCACCAAGGGCTTGCACCTCATGGACCATGGCCGCCTCGTGCGCACCTGGGCTGCCGCCGATGGCCTTGTGCCGCAGATCTCCGGCCTGGCTCTCGACGATGCCGGACGCCTGTGGATGGCCACGCGCGGCGGTGTCAGCGTGCGCCAGGCCGATGGCCGCATCGAGACGATGCACTCGGGTCATCGCACCTTTCACATCGAGGTCGAAGACCAGCTGGTTGCGGCCGACGCCGGCCGGTTCGAATACATCCGCCAGCCCGATGGCAGCGCCAGCACGCGCATGCGCCAGCAGGGATTCATCGCCATCGGCCAGGAGCGGCTGTTGCTGGAGGATGCAAAAGGCGGCCTGTGGCACAACCGCATCGACCGGCTCGAATACAACGGCCAAACAGTACTCACGCCGGCCTGCAAGATCAATGACATCACCCTGGACCGCAGCGGCGCCCTCTGGGTCGCCACCGCCTGCGATGGCATCTACCGCCTGCGCGAGCGCCATATCCACGCCACCACCCAGATCGAGGGCAAGCCGCTGGGTCCGGTGTACGGCACCGCCGAAGATCACGATGGCCGCCTTTGGCTGGCCACCTTGAACCACGGCGTGGCCGTGATCGACAAGGATGGCTCGGGGCACTGGATGGAAGGTTTGCGCATGCCGGTCAACCTGCACACCGTGTTTGTCGCGCCCGATGGCAGCGTGCGCATCGGGCGGTGCCATGCCGAGCCGGACGGCGTTTGCGCCCAGGCCGACGACCTGCCCGCACGGATCGGCCCGGTCAACCGTATCGGCGGCTTTCTTGCCGCCAGCGATGGCAGCGTGTGGCTGGGCGGTGGTGCGTTGTGGCACAAGCTGCGGCACGGCACCTGGCAACGCGACACCAGCCTGCCACGCCCGGCAGCCAGCGGCCCGGCGGGTTTCATTCGCGCACTTGCCGAAACCCGCGGCGGCACGCTCTGGCTGGGCACGCGCGGCAACGGCCTGCTGCGCCGCGGCAAGGATGGTGCGTGGCGGCATTTTGGCCTCGAGGACGGCCTGTCCAGCCTTTCCATCCGCGCGCTGCGCCAGGACCGCGACGGCAACCTGTGGGTGGCCACGGAAAACCGCGGCCTGTGCCGTATCCGCCAACCCGACACCGCCGCCCGCATCGCCTGCCTTGGCCGCGAGCAGGGTCTGGGGTCCGACAGCCTGCACCAGGTGTTTTTTGACGACCATGGGCGGCTCTGGCTCAACAGCAATGACGGCATCATCGCCATCAGCCGCGCCAAGGTGGAAGCGGTGTTCGACGGCACCGCGTCGCGGGTTCATCCGCAGTTGTTTACCGAGATGGATGGCCTGCCGGATCGCGAAGGCAACGGCGGCGTACAGGACGCCGGCATCCGCCTGGCCGACGGGCGCATGGTATTCCCCACCCAGGAAGGCATCGCGCTGCTGGATCCGGACGAGCTGGTGCCCCGCGACGACCCGCCGCGTGCGCGCATCGAAAAGGTCGCCTGGCCGGGCCAGGACCCCATCGCCGCACCGGCGGCCCTGACGATGCCGCTCGGCACGCGCATGCTGACCTTGTACTACACCGGCCTCTCCAACCGGCTCACCGCGCCGGTGTACTTCCGCTACCGGCTCGGCCCCGACCGGCCGTGGATCGAGGTGGGCAACCAGCGGCAGATCCATTTCGATCAACTGGCGCCGGGGGATTACCCGCTGGAGATCCAGGCCCTGGGCAGCGCCGGCGAGCCGGGCAAGAGTGCCCACCTGCCGCTGCATGTGCCGCCGTACCTGTGGGAAACGTCGGCTTTTCGCCTGGCCTTGCTGCTGGCCCTGGCCCTGGCCATCGCCGCCATCCTGTGGCGCCAACGACGGCAAGCCCGGCGCCGCCAGCGCCTGCTGGAAGCCACCGTATCGCAACGAACGGTCGAGCTGCGCAAGGCGCTGGCCGAGATCGAACACCTGGCGGCCAGCCAGAGCCGCTTCTTCGCCAATGTCAGCCACGAGCTGCGCACCCCGATTACCCTGCTCACCGGCCCGCTGGAGGACCTGGCGCAGGGCCGGCCACCCTCCGCCGAGCTGGCCGATGCCATGGCCCGCAATGCCGCCCGGCTGGAACGCCTGATCGGCCAGCTGCTGGACCTGGAGCGCCTCGAAGCCAACCGCTTTCCCCTGCGCCCGGAGAACCTGGATCTGAATGCGCTGGTACGGGACACCGCCACCGCCTTCACGCCGTTGGCGCAAAGCGAAGGCATCCACCTCGATATCCGCTTGCCCGGTGCGGCCGTCCTCGTCCGCGGCGACAGCGAACAACTGGTGCGCGTGGTCGGTAATCTGCTGTCCAATGCATTGAAGTTCTGCCCGGCGCAGGGCGAGGTGCGCCTGACCCTGGAATGCACCACCGACGGCGGCGCCGTCCTGGCCGTGGAGGATTCCGGCCCGGGCATCCCGCCGGACTGGCGTGAACGCGTCTTTGACCGCTTCTCGCAAATGCGCAGCGCCGCCACCCGCTCGCGCGAGGGCACCGGCCTGGGCCTGGCCTTGTGCCGCGAGGTGGCCGTGCTGCACGGCGGATCGCTGGTGGCCACCGACAGCGCGCTCGGCGGCGCTCGCCTGGTGTTCCAGTTGCCGGCGCCGGCCGACTCGCCCTTGCAAGCGGCCGACGCCGCGCCGCAGGAGATGCCGCCCCGGCCACCGCAAGCCGGGCACGTGGCGGCAGCCCTCGCCAACCGGCAAGAGGCCGCCGCCCGCGCGTCCGCGCCGGCCGAGGCCAACCCGGCCGCCGATGACCACCCGCCTGACCCCAGCGACGATCGCCCCCGCGTGCTGGTCGCCGAGGACCACCCCGACCTGCGCCGCTACCTGGCGGAGCTGCTCGCCGAGGACTACCGCGTGGCCAGCGCCGAAGATGGCGCCGAAGCCTTGCAGATGGCCCTGGACGAGGCGCCGGACCTCATCGTCACCGACCTGATGATGCCGCGGCTGGATGGCCTCGGCCTGGCCCGCGCCGTGCGCGAGCATGTCGAGCTCGCCGGCGTGCCCGTCATCTTCCTCACCGCCCGCGCCAGCGATGCCGACCGCATCCGCGGCCTGGCCGGCGGCGCCGACTACTACCTCACCAAGCCCTTCGACCGCGGCGTGCTGCTGGCCCAGCTGGCCGCCGCCCGCCGCGCCTGCGAGCGCCTGCGCGGGCTGGCCATCGAGGCAGCCGATGAGACCCCCGCCGACGCCGCGCCGCAATCACCCTTCGTCCAGCGCCTGCGGGCCGCCATCGAGGAGGCCTACGCCGATCCCGCCTGCGGCGTCGCCACCCTGGCGCAGCACATGCACATGAGCCCGGCCACCCTGCGCCGTCACTGCCAGGCCGAGCTCGCCGCCAGCCCCGGCGACCTGCTGCGCCGGCATCGACTGGAACAGGCCCGCCACCTGCTGCGCCGCAACGCCGGCAACGTCTCCGAAATCGCCTACGCCGTCGGCTACAACCGCCTGGCTTCCTTCAGCCGCGCCTACCGCGAGCACTTCGGCCACCCGCCCGGCACCGAAACCACCCCGTAACGGGCAAAAGCTGGCCGTTTTTAGCAAGTTGAGCGGTTCTGGCAAGCATTTGCGCGGTTTCGGGAAACCCGCCGGCGCGCGCTTGCCTACCCTGAACAGACCTGCCCATGGCCTGTTCCGATGCCCGATTCCGACCAGCCCGACGCCCGCAACGCGCACCTGCAGCAAGAACTGAAGGCGCTGCGCGATGCCCTGCGTCGCACGCCAAAGTCCGCCCCGACCGGCAAGGACGAGCCAACCGCCGAGCAGGATGACGCAGCCGGGCAGGCCCCGCCAGCGGCCACCGACAAGCCGCCGAAGGCCGAGCCATGAGCGGTATCACAACCGACAAACCAGCCACACCCAACCAAGGGGGAACAGCATGAGCACTTTCCTTTCCAGCTTCACGCAAACCTGGCTTCACCGGCTGCTGCCGGCCCTGCTGCTGCTCGCCTTGCTCGCACCGGCCATGGCCCAGGCAGGCTGTGGATCAGGCCCGATCGAGACCTCGCCCAATCGCAGGATCTTTTACATCCTCGGCAGCGGCGCCACCGACGGCATGGCCATGCACTGGGCCAGCGGCCTGGTATGGAAGCGCTGCTCCGAAGGCCAGAGCTGGAATGGCACAACCTGCACCGGCATGACAACCGCAAAGCCATGGAACGACTGGATGGTGGACTACATGCCCAAGCCGTTTGCCGACCTGGGCCACTGGTGGACACCGAGCGGCGGCTACACACCGCCCGCCATGCCCGATCTGGCAACGGTGCCCAATCGCCTGCGGACCGGCGCATGGCGGCTGCCGTATACCAAGGAATTGCACCAGCTGACCATCGATTGCTCCGTCGGTCCGGCGATCAATTCCGTGGTGTTCCCGGACACATCGACTTCGTTTTTCTGGTCGGGTTCGCCCAATACCGGCAGTTCGGACTACGCGTGGAGAGTCTACATCTACCGTGGCTCCGTCTACTTCAACCGCCGCTACCTCAGCTACTGCGTTCGCCTTGTGCGCGGCGGACAGTGGTTTGACCCTTTGACTTCTCCGCCAGCCCAAACCGTACCGGCCAACAGCGTGGAAACCTATGCGCCCATCACCGTGCAGGCCAGCGATGCCAGCCCGGGCAACACGGCCTGGGGCGGCGCCCGCATCAGCGGCCAAGGCAACCCGGAGTTCCAGGTCAACAACAGCGGCAACTGGGTCACCGAAGCCATCGTCAAGAGCGGCGACACCATCCAGGTTCGCCTGACCGCCGGCGCTGCCCCCAGCGTGCACACCGCCACGCTGGCTCTGCGCAGCGGCCAGACGCAAGGCACGCTTGACGATGGCAGCAATGGCGGCGACGAAGCCACCACCATGGCGGAAACCACGGCGGAATTCACCGTCAATGTTCTGGATGTTTTTGATCTGAACTACACCGCCGGCCCCGGTGGCACGTTGACCGGCGATGTGAGCCAAACCGTCACCGAAGGCAGCGACGGCACGCCCGTCACCGCCGTGCCCGACGCGCATTACCACTTCACCGCCTGGGATGACGGCGTCAGCACCGCCACCCGCACCGACACCAACGTCCAGGCCGACCTCAACGTCACGGCCCTCTTCACCATCGACACCTACACCGTGACCTTCGTCGACTGGGATGGCACGACGCTGGACACGCAGACGGTGAACTACGGCAGCGCCGCCGCCGCCCCGCCGGACCCGACCCGCACCGGCTATACCTTCACCGGCTGGGACGTGCCTTTCAACAACATCACCAGTGACTTGACGGTGACGGCGCTCTACAGCATCAGCCAATACACCGTCACCGCCAGCGTTGCCGGCGGCCATGGCAGCGTCTCGCCGACGAGTCTGACGGTGAACCACGGCGACGCGGCCAGCTTCACCGTCAGCCCGGATGCGGGTTATCACCCGGCGATGCCGGCCGCAGGCACCTGCCCGGCGGGTAGCCTCAGCGGCAACCAGTACAGCACCGGTGCGGTGACGGCGGATTGCACCGTGGCGCTGTACTTTGACCAGAACGCGCCCGGTGGGCTGCAGGTGCAGGGCGGCGATGGCCAGCAGGCATCCGTGCTGCAACCCTTTGCCGATGCCCTGGAAGTGCGCGTGACCGATGCCGCGGGTGCGCCGCTCGAAAGCATCACGGTCAACTTCAGCGCGCCGACCACCGGTGCCAGCGCCGTGCTTTCGGATGCGAGCGTGCTCACCGATGCCGGCGGTATCGCCCTGGTCACCGCCAGCGCCAACGCGATTGCCGGCAGCTACACCGTGCAGGCAAGCCTGGGTGGCACGACGCCCGTCCTGTTCACCCTGGAAAACACCGCCCTGGTCAGCACGCTGCAACTGACGGCATCGCCCACGACCGTGCAACCCGGGCAGACCGTCACCCTGATCGCCACGGTCAGCAGTTCGGGCAGCCTGACGCCAGGCGGCACGGTGGACTTCCTGGTCGATGGCGTGGTCGTGTGCGACGACGTGCCGGTGGATGCCAACGGCGTGGCCACCTGCACCGCCGGCCCTTTCGGGCCCGGCACGCACAGCGTCAGTGCCAACTACTCCGGTGATGCCAGCCATGCCGCCAGCAGCGCCAACATCAGCTTCACTGCCGCCGCACCGTTGCCCGTCCCCGGTAACCAGCCTTGGGCTCTGCTGTTGTTGCTGCTGGCCACGCTGGGTACGGGTGGCTGGTTTGCGCGCAAGCGGGCTCTTTGACGGCGGGCACGAGCGGCGAGATGGCAACCGTGTGCATACTTCGCTCCTGTGCATGGTTGTCCGCCGCCGCTGCCATGAGTCGACCACTTGCAGGCAAGCCATCGCCCGGCGACAATCGTGCCGATGACGACGACCACGCCGCCCGCAGCGCCCTTGCTGGAACTCGACCATGTCTCTCGTCGCCGCGGCGGTCGCCCGGCGGTCGAGGACTTGTGCCTGACCCTGACCCGTGGCGACATCACGGGCCTGCTGGGTGTCAACGGCGCCGGCAAGTCGACGACACTGGCAATGATGGCCGGCGTGCTGGCTCCGGATCGCGGCCAGGTGCGCGTGGAAGGCCAGGACCTTGCCGAGTATCCGGAGGCCGTGCGCCGGCGCATCGGCTGGCTGCCCGAACGCGCGCCGCTGTACGAGGAGCTGACGGTCGCCGAGCAACTGGACGCCATGGCCCGGCTGCATGGCCTGGCCCGTAGCGACCGTCAGGCCCGGCGCGAGGCCATGCTGGAAAGCCTGCAACTGGAATCCCTGGCACGTCGCCTGATCGGCCAGTTGTCGCAGGGCCAGCGCCAACGGGTCGGGCTTGCCTGCGCGTTGATCCATGACCCGCCCATCCTGCTGCTGGACGAGCCGCTGAACGGCCTGGACCCGGTGCAGGTTGAGCGCTGGCGCCAGCTTTTGCATGAACTTGCCGCCGAACATGCCGTGCTGGTGTCAACGCACGTGCTGGACGATGTCACCACCAGTTGCAACCGCGTCGCGGTGCTGCATGAAGGCCGGCTACGGCACAGCGGCGTTTTGAGCGGCGACACGCGCGCCCTGCAGGAACAATTCATGGCCATTGCCATCAGCCACGAGCGGGAAGCCGCATGAGCCTGCTGCGCCTGGAATGGAAACGTCTGGCCGCGAACCCGCTGCCGTGGGTGATCATGGCCTTGTCCGTGGCCTTGCTGGCGTGGATTTTCCTGCATGCCTTGCAGGGCTTTCTGCTGGCGCAGGACAAGCTGGCGACCCAATCCTCGGGCGCCGGCTTCACGGATCTGGTGGCCGTGCCGCTGCTGTCGCGACTGGTGCTGGTGGCGCTGGTGTTGACGCCGCTGGTGACGATGTCGGCGCTGGCCGGCGAACGTCGGCGCGGCACCTTGCCCTTGCTCTTGGCCTCGGGCCATTCGCCGGCCCGCATCGTCGCGGCCAAGTTCCTGGCCGCCTGGAGCTGGCTGCTGGTGCTGCTGGCATTGACGCTGGCCATGCCCTTGCTGCTGGCCGCCACGACGGAGCTGGACTACGGCAAGCTGGCGGCGGCCACGCTCGGCATGGCCTTGCTGATGGCTGGCCTGACGGGCATCGGCGTGGCCTGCTCCAGCCTGACGCGGCACCCGGCGCTGGCGGCTGGCCTGGCCTGGCTGGTGAGCTGGGCGCTGTGGCTGGTGAACATCGAGCTGCGGGCGGCGGGTGAACGCGGCGGGCTGCTGGACTGGCTGGCGCTGCCAAGCCATCTGCATCCCATGCTGCGGGGCCTGGTGGCCAGCAGCGACGTGGTCTACTTGCTGCTGCTGATGGCGGTGACGCTGGCCATTGCCATCATCCGCCTGGGCCAGGAACGGAGGGTCGGCTGATGCGCAGGCATCTTGGCGCGTGGCTGAACATCCTGCTGGTACTGGTCATCGCCGGCGCCATCGGCTGGCTGTCCACGCAGTACGGCTTTGTCGCGGACTGGACCCGCGGCGCCCGCGCCAGCCTGGCCCCGGCGACAAAGGAGCTGCTGCAGCAATTGCCGGGCAAGCTCACCGTCACCAGCTACGCCAGCCCCGGCAGCGGCCTGCGGCCCACGGTGGCTGCCTTCATCGCCCGCTACCAGCGCGTCAAGCCGGATCTGGAATTGCAATTCGTCGACCCGGAAACCGACCCGGCCGCCATGCGCGAGGCCGGCATCCAGGTCGACGGCGAAATGGTCGTCGCCTGGCATGGCCAGAGCGAGCACCTGACCACCCTGTCAACGTCGGTGTTCGCCAACACGCTGGCGCGGCTGGCGCGCGGCAACGAGCATCTGGTGGCCTTTGTCACCGGCGCGGGCGAGCGCAATGCCGCCGGCAAGGCCAATGCCGACCTGGGGCAGTTCATGGCCAGTCTGGAATCCCGTGGCCTGCGTGCCGTGCCGCTGAACTTCGCGCAGGTCGGCGCGGTGCCGCAGGGTGCGAATCTGGTGGTGCTGGCCAGCCCGCTGGTGGACGTCAGCCCCGGCGCGGTGGACGCGCTGGTTGGCTGGATCAAGGCCGGCGGCAATCTGCTGTGGCTGACCGAACCCGATCCACGCGACCTCAACCTCACGCCACTGGCTGACGCGCTCGGCATCCGCATCATGCCCGGCATGCTGGTGGATGGCGCCGGCGCCAAGCTGGGCCTGTCCGACCCGCGCAACGTCGTCGTCGGCAGCTATCCGGACGATCAAGCCGTGACCGCCGGCCTGAAGTTGGTGACGTTGTTCCCGCAGGTCGCGCCGCTGGCCGTCATCACGGACAGTGGTTGGAGCAGCCAGGCATTGCTGACCTCCAGCGCACAGAGCTGGAACGAGCGCCAGCCCATCGATCCGCGCAATCCGTCAACGATTCAGTTCGACGCCGATGCCGACGAGCTGCGCGGCCCGCTGGACTTCGGCTTCGCCCTGACCCGCCCGGCACCCGGCACCAACAAGGCGGAGCAGCGCGTGGTGGTACTTGGGGACGGCGATTTTCTGTCCAACAGCTTCGTCAGCAACGGCGGCAACGCCGTGCTGGGCCGGCGCATCTTCAACTGGCTGCTGGGTGACGACAACCTGGTGTCACTGCCGGCGCGCCCGGCCCCGGATCGGCACGTGGCGCTGGGCCAGACGGGCCTCGGTATCCTCGCCGGCGGCCTGCTGATCGGCCTGCCGCTTTTGATCCTCATCATCACCGGCGTGCTGTTCTGGCGCCGACGCCGGCGCTGATGGCCATGTCACGCTCGGTGCGTCTGCGCGTGGCGCTGATGGTGGCAACCATCGTGCTCCTGACGGCCGTGGCCTGGACCCAACATCGTCGTGCGGCCAACGCGCCGCCGCAAACCCTGCTGCCCCTGGCGCCGGCCGCCATCACGCAAGTGGAAGTGCAGACCCGCGAAGGCGTGCTGCGGCGCTTCCGGCGCGAGGACGGCCAGTGGCACATGCTGGCACCCGAGCAAGGCCCGGCCAATCAGGCGCATCTGGAACGCCTGGCCGAGCTTGCCGCGGCCAAACCCTTGCGCTGGCGCCCGGCCAGCGATTTTGACCCGGCCCGCATCGGCCTGGAGCCCGCCTGGGCCACCGTGCGCCTCAACGGCACCGAGCTGCGCTTCGGCACCCTGGCCGCCTTGGCGCCGCAACGCTATGTGCAGGTTGGCGAGCACATCGCCCTGATCTCGGCGCGCTACGCCGCCGACATCACCGCCACGCCGGACAGCGAGCTGGCGCACGCCGGCTCCACCCTGCCGACGCTGTAGCCCGAGTCCGCCCGCATGCCCGAGCTTCCCGAGGTCGAAACCACCTGCCGCGGCATCGCGCCGCATGTGGAAGGCCGACGCATCCGCACCGTGCTGGTGCGACGCCGCCAGCTGCGCTGGCCCGTACCGCGGGAAATCGAATCCATCCTGCCGGACGAGACCATTGCCGACGTTCGCCGCCGCGCCAAATACCTGCTGCTTGAGACCGCGCCCGGCGCGTTGCTGGTCCATCTGGGCATGTCCGGCAGCCTGCGCGTGCTTGACGAGGATGTACCACCCGGCAAACACGACCATGTGGACGTGGTGCTGGACGATGGCCATCTGCTGCGCCTGCACGATCCGCGCTGCTTCGGCAGCGTGCTGTGGCAACCGGCCGGTACCACCCATCGCCTGCTGGCCGACCTGGGGCCCGAACCGTTGGGCGGCGATTTCGACGGCGATCATCTGTGGCGCACCTCGCGCGGGCGCAAACGCACCGTCAAGGCCTTCATCATGGACCACCATGTCGTCGTCGGCGTGGGCAACATCTACGCCAGCGAAGCCCTGTTCGTCGCCGGCATCCACCCGAAGCGCGCCGCCGGACGCATCTCACGGGGACGCTACCGCGAACTGGCCGATGCCATCCGCCACACCCTGCGCCAGGCCATCGAACGCGGCGGTACCAGCCTGCGCGACTTCAGCCAACCCGATGGTCAACCCGGCTACTTCGCCATCGACCTCAAGGTCTACGGCCGCGCCGGCCAACCCTGCCCCACCTGCGGCCACGCCATCGCCAGCGCCCACATCGGCCAACGCAACAGCTTCTGGTGCCCGCGGTGTCAGAGGTGAGGAAAGCGTCGGGATCCGGGAACCGGGACCCGGGACCCGTCGGTTCGTCCGGTTTCGCGGCAATGGTCGCGTGGCCAGCCATTCACGCCCGATCGCCGGAAGGCAGCCTCCTGCACGTGGTTTTCGTGCACCGGGACCCCGCAGGAGCGTGCCCGCACGCGACCCGTGGACCGGGAATCGAGACACCGTCATTCCGGATGGTCGCCACGCCCGTAGGTCGGGACCGGCGCAGCCGGACCCGACGATGGCCGCGTGTGGGTGTCGGGTTCACGCTGCGCGTGATCCCGACCTACTCTTGGCCAGAACGCACCACCAAGGCACCAAGCCACTGGTTTCCGGGTTCCGCTCGCAAAGAGCACGCGAGCGGCCCCGGAATGAAGTGTTTTGGTGCCGACCCGCGGCCGGTTTTATCCGGCGGTGGGCCAGACCAGTTCGATGTGGCTGTTGTTGAATTGCGGGTTGTTGCGGTCCGGGTCGTGGCGGACTTCTAGGCGGCCATCGAGGCCGGGGATCTCCAGTGGCTGACCGTCTTCGAACCACAGGCCGGCGGCCTGCATTTCCACCAGGCGCTGGCACAATGCCCCGGCGGTCTGGGCTGCGGCGGGCGGGACGCGCCGGATGGCGATGTCGGGCCGGGCGAACTTGCGCATGCCGCGGCTGTGGATCCGCTGCCCGCCTTCCTCGTCCGGGTTGGCCAGGATCAGCACATGCTTGCGCACGGAGGGCAATTCGCCGGGGCCGAAGCGTGCCAGCCAGCCGTCCGCGGCGAAGATGCCCAGCACCTGCGGATCAACCACGGCAACGCCGCCTTGATCCAGCAGATTGCACACGGCCGAGACTGTGCCGGTGAGATAGTCGAGGCTGTCCGGGTCGGCCACGCTGCCGCGCAAGGTCAGCACCTCGGGCGCGGCCTCGGCACGTTGGGCAGCTGTCGGATCATCCTCACGCAGGATCTCGCCCAGGGCACCGGCAAAGGGATAACCGTCCCATTGGCGCAGCGCCTCGTGTGGCTGGCGGTACAGCTTGATGCCCTCAGGCAGGCCGTGGCTGTTTCCGTCGGCCACGAGCAGGCGCAGCTCGACCGGGAAGGCGCCGAACACGAAGTACAGCACCAATGCCTCCTCACCGGGGCGCGGCTGCCATTGCGGCCTGGGCCAGTGCAACGGGCCACTCATGCGGCCGCCTCGTCCGATGCTGCCGGTTCACCCAGCGGCAGAGTCGGCTGCTGCAGTTCGACCCGGCCCTCGCCGGCGGTGATCTTCTTGTACTCTGCACGGCTGACCGAGACGTAGCGCTCGTTGCCGCCGATCTCGACCTGCGGCCCGTCGGTGACGGCGCGGCCGTTGTCGTCAACGCGCACGACCATGGTGGCCTTG
>CAZOXZ010000048.1:0-16818 GCA_964583865.1 uncultured Rhodanobacteraceae bacterium
ACGATTTTTCGACCATTTGAGGCGAATACTGGCTGCTATTTAACGAAAATGGGCGTGAAATCGGGCCAAAAGAGCGCAGCCGCAGCCGCTTGTGTTTCTGCCGCCCAGGCTCCTAGCGAGCCTTGCGGTTGGTCGAGGAGTGGAGGGCGTTGCATGAGCAGGAATTGCGTGAAGACTGGAAGTTGGCCCGGGCAAGACATCCGTTGAACAAGATTGCGCCGTTGGAGTAACGATCATGATTCCCAAGGTGAAGGCGGCAAGATACGTCAAGCAGTATCAGGTATGGGTGCAGTTTGCCGACGGTACGGTCGGCACGGTGGACTTGTCCGCGGAGTTGTCCGGGCCCGTATTTGAGCCGCTGAAGAGTCTTTCCGAATTCCGGAAAGTGACCGTTGATCCGGAGCTCGAAACGCTCACCTGGCCCAATGGCGCTGATTTTGCGCCCGAATTCTTGTATGAGGCTGTTGTTGCCCGGCACGGTTCTGTTGCCAAGCACGCTTGAAGCAACAGCAACCGAACCTGGACCAAACCGTGAACCCGTCATGAAAAAATGCAGCCACATCTGTTTCCTTGGTGTCTTGCTGGCACTTGGGGTGGCCGGAACTGCCGCGGCCCAGAGCACGCCCGGCTCGGCCCTGCCGCCGCCGGACATGCACGATCCCGGCGTGGCACCGGCTGCAAGCACGGCCACGCCAAGGGCTGCCGCCGTGGTGCCGCACACCGAGGCACCGCCCAACGTCAACATCCGTCGCCAGGGCAGCGACGTCATCCAGGAGTACAGTCAGGGTGGCCGCGTCTACATGATCAAGGTCATCCCCGCGCGCGGCCCGGAGCAGACCTACATGGACGTCAACGGCGATGGCCTGCTGGACCTGCAACCCGGCCAGGCGCCCGTCGACCCGGTGTACTTCACCCTGTACGAGTGGGGCAAGCCGGACACGCCGCCGGATGCTCGTCGGAACGCCGGGGACACGTCATCAGGCTCGGGTGAATCGGTGCGGGAAGCCGAGGACTGAAAACGGGACGAAGAACAGGCCAGGACACCTTGCTTGATATCTACGCAGCGCCGGACATGCTGTTCTGACCCTGCGGTTTCTGACCCCGGTTCCGCAGCCACTGTTTCGCAGTGACGACGCCGGGGATTGCGTTGCCGCGATCCTTGCCTGTCCGCAGTGCTATGATGGACTCAGCTTGGCCTGAGCAATACATCATGACGGTGAAGTTTCCCGGCGACGTCGTGCCGATGGCTGACTTCAAGGCCAGTCCGGACGAACTTGTCAGACGCGTTGCCGAATCGGGCCGCGTGACTTTCATCACCAGTCGCGGACGCGAGGTGGCCGTGATGCAGTCCGTCGCCGATTTTGAGAGGTCACGGGAAGAATGTGACTTCATGCGTGCAGTGGTCGCTGGACTGAACGACCTGGAAGCTGGAAGGGAAGTGTCACTGGACGAGGCCCGGTCGCGGCTGGGCATCTGAACTTGTGGCGAGAGTCACGCTGACACTGGCTGAGTCTGCGATCAGGGACCTTGAGGATCTTCAGGCTTGGTATGCGGGTGAATCGGTTCCCGATGTTGGTCGACGCCTGGTGTCCGGAATCCTGGAAAAGGCCGAGGTCTTGCAGGATCACCCGGACATCGGCAGGGTGGTGCCCGAGTTCGGCCAGAAGTGGCTCAGGGAGCTGATACACCCGCCGTTTCGTATCGTCTACAAGCGTCAAGCCGGGGCAGTGAAGATTGTGCGAGTCTGGCGCAGTGAACGTGTTCTGGCGCTGCCGCCGGACATGGATTTGTGAGGCCGGGCATACGTTGCGACAAGAGTTTGGGCTTCAACTCAATGCCGGAAATGCCGGATGCCGGTGAACAGCATGGCGATGCCGTGTTCGTTGGCGGCGTCGATGACTTCCGGTTGTGCCCGGGGATATGAATCTGCCCGAGCCGACCATCAGGCTCGTGGGCTACGCGAGCGCCAGTACTCGGGGTGTCTGTGCAGGTGGGCGAAAGCCAGGATGGTTATCTCGGACGCGTCGCACGCATAAATGACGCCATACGGAAAGCGCTGCAGCTGGCATCGTCGGATGCCATCGCCCAGCGGCGACCAGGCGTCGGGAAATTCGCGGATACGTTGAACAGCGCGCCAAGCTTCGTCCCGGGACGCGTCGCCCAGGCCCGCACGTTCGTTGTTGTAAAAACTGATTGCCTCGACCAGTTCACGCCGGGCCGGTTGCAATAGCCGGACCTTCAAACGTGCTGGCCCAGCCCGGAAAATACCTCTTCGGCATCGACTGCGCCGAGTTTGCCGCTACGGTAGGCGGCCAGCCGGTCCCGTGCTTCCTTCAGCCACAAGGCGTCGATGGCCGGATCAGGCTTGTCCAGACTGCCAATGAGCCCTTCCAGGACTGCTGCCCGGTCACCTGGCGAGAGTTGCAGCGCGGCCTGAAGAATGGATTCTGCTGTCATTGCCATGGCGTTGCCTCGGTTCCTCGACGGTCACCATTCTACTTTCGCCCGCCAGTGCGGTCCAACACCGGTCACGCTCAGGTCGGCAGCAACTCAATGCCGGAAATGCCGGATGCCGGTGAACAGCATGGCGATGCCGTGTTCGTTGGCGGCGTCGATGACTTCCTGGTCGCGGCGTGAGCCGCCGGGCTGGATGACGGCCTTGATGCCGGCCTTGGCGGCGGTGTCGATGCCGTCGCGGAAGGGGAAGAAGGCATCGGAGGCCATGACGCTGCCGGCGAGGTCGAGATTGGCATCGGCGGCCTTGCGCGCGGCAATGCGGGCGCTGTCCACGCGGCTCATCTGGCCGGCGCCGATGCCGATGGTGCGGCCGTCGGCGGCGTATACGATGGCGTTGGATTTCACCGACATGGCTATGTGCCAGGCAAACAGCAGGTCGCGCATTTCGTCGTCGTCCGGGGCATGCTGGGTGACGATTTTCAAGTCCGCGACCACCAGTGTGTCGCGGTCGGTCTCCTGCACCAGCAAGCCGCCGGTGACCTGCTTCACCTGCCGGCTGTGCGGCGGGTGTGCCGGCCAGGCGCCCGTGGCCAGCAGGCGGATGTTGGGCTTGGCCTCGAAACAGGCCAGGGCCTCGTCGTCGAAGGCCGGGGCGACGATGACCTCGGCGAATTGCTTGTCCAGGATGGTCCGGGCCGTGGCTTCGTCCATGCTGTGGTTGACGGCGATGATGCCGCCGAAGGCGGAGGTCGGGTCGCAGGCGAGCGCACGCAGATACGCATCGACGGTGGAATCGCCCAGGGCCGCACCGCATGGATTGGCGTGCTTGACGATGACACAGGCCGGGGCCGCGTCGAAGGCCTTGACGCATTCCAGCGCGGCGTCGGCATCGGCGATGTTGTTGTAACTCAGAGGCTTGCCGGCCAGCAACTCGGCGCTGGTGACGCAGCCGGCGGGCACATGCTTGTCACGATACAAGGCCGCGGATTGATGCGGGTTCTCGCCGTAGCGCAACTCCTGCTGGCGTTCCATGGCCAGGTGCAGCCAGGGGCCCAGCAGCGGGCTGGTACTGTCGATCTGGTTGCCCAGCCAGTCGGCGATGAGGCCGTCG
This sequence comes from uncultured Rhodanobacteraceae bacterium, assembly GCA_964583865.1. GTDB lineage: Bacteria > Pseudomonadota > Gammaproteobacteria > Xanthomonadales > Rhodanobacteraceae > DASSBG01. The sequence continues at coordinate 3,569 of CAZOXZ010000048.1, forward strand.
TAACGCGCCGTGTGAGCGTAAGCACGGGCTGCCTGCTGTCGTCGCCATGCCAGCGTGGTACCGCCTTGCTGGCTCAGCATCTCGACCAGCCCGGCGTAGTCGTTCGGGTCCGTGGTGACGGCCACGTGCGCGTGGTTCTTGGCCGCCGCGCGCAGCATGGCCGGGCCACCGATGTCGATGTTCTCGATGCAGCTCTCCAGCGTGGCATCCGCCTGTGCCACGGTCGCCTCGAAGGGGTACAGGTTGACCACCAGCAAGTCGATGGGCGGAATGCCATGCGTGGCCATGACCTCGTCGTCGGTACCGCGCCGGCCCAGCAGACCGCCGTGAATCAGCGGGTGCAGGGTTTTCACGCGACCGTCCATGATCTCCGGGAAGCCGGTGATGTTTGCCACCTCGGTGACCTTGATGTCGGATTCGGCCAGAATGCGCGCGCTGCCGCCGGTGGAGATCAGCTCAACGCCGAGGGTTTGCAAGGCACGCGCAAGGTCGACAAGCCCGGTCTTGTCCGAAACGCTCAGAAGGGCCCGACGTACCGGCTGGCAGGAATGGCTGGATGGGGACATGGGATGCTCAGATGAGGCCGTGCTGTTGCAGTTTCTTGCGCAGCGTGGCGCGGTTGATGCCGAGCGTGGCAGCGGCGCGGCTCTGGTTGCCGTCGTGCCACTTCAGGACCTCGGCCAACATGGGTCGCTCGACCTCGCGCAACACCAGGTGATACAGGCCTTCGCTGCATTCGGTGTTGTCCAGGTCGGCCAGGTAGCGGCGAACGGTCCGGGCGACGCGTGTCTGCAGTCGGGGCGGGCTGCCATCAGAAGTGTTGGGTGCTGTGGAGCCATTCATGGCGCTGTTCTCCCCCGGGCGGGTAGTGCAGGTCGGTCGGACCGACGAAACCGTAAGTGTAGCCCCGTCTGTACAAAAATTTAAGGATGGGGTTCACATGAAGTCGAACTCGAAGGCCACCGCGTCGCGTCCCGGATCGACCACCTCGAACACCAGCGCGGCGTCTGCGCCCGGCGCAAGCCCGGCCTTGCGCAGCGCGGGGTCATGGAGATACTCGGAGGGTCGGAAGCGGCGCATGGCGACGGGTTGGTTGTCCAGATTGGAGAGCCTGATCGAGATCACCGGCCAGGGCTGGCGGAAGGGCGCGCTATTGTGCAACGTGGCCGAGATCATCAGTGCATCGGGAACCGAAGGATGCCGCCGGATGTCACGCGAGGTCAGTTCCAGCTGGTCGAGGTTACGCGCCTTGGGCAACTGGCAGCCGAGGCGTTGGCAAACGTCCTGCATCCAGTTGGCCGCCGTCGGGTTGCGCACCAGGTCGGCACGCTTGGCCCATCCCAGCTGCGCCACCAGAACCAGCGCCATCACGGCACAGCCCGCCAACAACCAGCGCGGGTGACGCGGCTGGCGTCGTGGCGGCCGCCGGAAGTGGCTGAAAGTCGGCTCGTGATCGTCCTCACGCGGAGCGGAATCTGTGGCATCGGTGGTGTCAACGGTGGCGTGCGTTGGCGGCTGGGCGAACAGGCTTTCCTGGGCCGGCTTTTCGTGTGCCACCGGTTGCAGCAGCAAAGGGGGCGCCGCGGCCGGCTCATTCAACGGCAGACTCTCGAATGGCTCGTCAGGCAGGTCGTCACAAAGCGTGGCCATGACGTCGAAGGTCGCGCCGCACTGGCAGCAACTGACGCAACCGTGTGCCCTGGACACGGTCCGCGCGTCAACCGTGAACACGGTCAGGCATTCGGGGCACTGGGTATACATTCAGCCTGAACCATTCACAAGGCGGGACGGCACTGGCCGGAAGGTGCATTCAAGTTTGTGGTTCTGATGCATTCTTTTGTCATGTCAGTGCTCGTAATTGTTCCCGTGCCGTCCTGTCGCGGCGCTTGCGGTTTCTCGCGGCGCCACACTCGGTCCTCAGTCAAAGCGTAGTTCCCGCTACGCATTTCCTTCGCTCCTTCGCGTGGCTTGCTGCGAACTCCGCAATCATCCGCGACCCTCATGAATGGTGCAGGCTGCCGTCTGGTGATTCTATCGCCCGGGCTCGCGGGTACGATTCGAAAGGCTCGGTGTTAGTTTAATCACCTTGTGACCGCGAGGGAAAACCTCATGAGCGAGTCGGACGCCGCGGCCGTGCCCGCGACTGCCAATCTGTTGCGCCTGCTGGGCATCATGGCGCGCTTGCGCGACCCGGAGGACGGCTGCCCGTGGGACCTGGCCCAGGATTTCGATTCCATTGCCGGCTACACCCTGGAAGAAGCCCACGAGGTGGTTGATGCCATCGACCGACGCGCACGGGATGACTTGCGCGAGGAACTGGGCGATCTGCTGCTGCAGGTGGTGTTCCATGCGCGCATGGCCGAGGAGCGTGGCTGGTTCGACTTTGACGACGTGGCCGCCGCCATCAGCGACAAGATGGAGCGGCGCCATCCGCATGTCTTCGGTGACATCCAGTATGCCGATGCGGCCGAGCAATCACGTGCCTGGGAGACCATCAAGGCCGAGGAGCGGGCGGCACGCGGCGAGATGGATGACGACAGCGCCCTGGCCGGCATCTCGCGCGGCCTGCCGGCCTGGCACCGGGCGCGCAAGCTGCAGCAACGGGCCTCGGGCAGCGGTTTCACCTGGCCGGACACTGGCCCGGTGCTGGACAAGCTGGCCGAGGAACTGAATGAAGTGCGCGAGGCTGTTGCGGGCGAGGCGGGCAAGGAGCGTATCGAAGACGAGATCGGTGACATGCTGTTTGTACTGGTGAATCTGTGTCGCCATACCGAGACGGATTTCAACCGTGCCTTGCGGCGGGCGAACGCCAAGTTCGAGCGGCGTTTTCGTGCCATGGAAGCACTGGCGCGCGAGGCCGGTGGCGCGTTGTCGGCGCTGGATCTCGATGCCCAGGAGGCGCTGTGGCGGCGGGCCAAGAAAGCGGACCAGGCGGGCTGAATTGTCCGTGTCCCGTTGATCGGCGACAATGACGCGCTATTTTCCGTCACGCGCTCCGGTATTCCATGGCCCCGCATCAACTGTCATCTTCTTCCGGTTTCGCTGTCTGTGTTCCAGGGCAGTGCGATGCGGCTTGGCTGGAAGCATTGCAAGCCGGACTGCCGCCCGCAGTGGAACTGCGCCAGCTGGCGGACGTGGACCGTCAAGGGGCCATGCACCAGTTGGCGAGCGAAGGCGGCATGGATGACATCATCCTGGTCGAGCCGGGCAGTCTGCTGCCGCCGTTCTGGGCCGAACGCATGCTGGCCACGCTGGCCGAACCGGGCGTGCTGGCTGTCGGCACGCTTGAGCCGGCCATGCTGCCCGGCATCGAGGCGCCGAATGACGCAGCAGCACTGGCAAGGCTGGATGCGTTGTGCCATGCCGCCGGCCCCCGCGAGGCACTGGATGCGCGTCTGGACCATGCGGCCGTGGTCGCCGTGCGTGGCGCGGCACTGGCCGAACTGGAAGCCGCTGGCTTTGCCCTGGACCCGGACGCCCTGCCGTCGGCGTGGCGCGTGGTCCGGCGCATGGATCTTCTGGTGGCTCCGGCGCCAGGACGCCAGCCGGCGGGCCGCAGCGCAACGTACCCCGAGCTGGCCTCGCGCCTGGCGGCTGCACTGGCCATGGACGTGCCCGATCCTGGCTGGCCGGGCCTGGATGGCAAGCCGGTGGTGCTGCATGTCAATCACGGCTGGGGCGGCGGCGCGGCGCGTTGGGTCGGTGACCTGGCCGCAAGCGATCCCGCCAGACATCACCTCGTGCTGAGCTCGCATGGCAGCTTCAAGCGGCGCTGCCATGGCGAGGCCTGGCGCCTGGCCGATGCACGTCAACCGGATTGGTACTGGCGCGAGTTTCGTCCGGCGCGTGGCATTGCTGACAGCGCCGTGCATCATCCCGTGTGGCATGATTTCCTGGCGGGCATCCGGCGTGATTTCGGCGTCGATGCCGTGGTGGTGTCCTCGCTGATCGGTCATAGTCTGGATGCCCTGCGCACCGGCCTGCCGACCGTCTGCGTGGTGCACGATCATTACCCGCTGTGGCCCGTGTTGCACCGGAACTTCGGCGATCCGGCATTGGCCTTCGATGATGCACAACTGGAAGCCGACTTGGCCGCCGCCGGCCGTGACTTCGAGTTCGCCCACCGCCAGCCGGGCCACTGGCAGGCGTTGCGGCAGGCCTTCGTCGAGGCCATGCTGGCGACCAAGGTGCAACTGGTGGCACCCAGCAACAGTGCCATGGCGGCCGAGTTGCGCCTGGCACCGGAGCTGCAGGCCCTGCCGCAGCGCGTGATTCCGCACGGCCTGGCGCCCTGGCAGCATCCGCTGGCCTTGCCCGAGCCGCCGCAACGCAAGCGTCTGCGGTTGGTGGTGCCCGGCCGCATCCGTGGCGGCAAGGGCGCGGACCTGCTGCACGCCATCGTGCCGGCCATTGGCGAGCACGTGGAGCTGGTGTTGCTGGGTGCGGGCGCCGCCGGCATGGATTTTTTCGGTATCTCCGGCGTTCATGTGGTGCTGGACTACCAGCGCGAGGACTTGCCGCGGCTGATGGCAAAACTGGCCCCGGATGCCGCCCTGATCGTCCCGGGCGTGGCCGAGACCTTCAGCTACACCCTGTCCGAGATGCTGAGCCTGGGCCTGCCCGTGATTGCCACCGACGTGGGGGCGTTGGGCGAGCGCATCACCGATGGCGAGAACGGCCTGTTGGTGGCGCCGGAGGCGGGCAAACTGCAGGCTTTGCTGGCGGGACTGGATCGAGAGCAATTGCAGGTGGTGCGCGAGAACTTTGCCGCTGCGCCGGCACAGCCCGCGTTGCAGGCCATGGGCCGTGCGTGGTCGGCCTTGCTGCCACGGGAGGCTGGCAAACCCGCCACCGGCGCAGGCTGCGCCGGGATCGATGCCCAGCAGTTGCATGCGACCACCAGGCAGCTGCAACGTTTGCGCCAGAAACTGGCTGCCAGTGAGAAGCGCATTGCCGTGCTGGAGGCCGAAGTCGAGCGCCGCGCCGAGTGGGCCGGCCGGCTGGATCGCGAACAGCGCGAGGCCGCGCGTGTAATCGACAAGCTCAACACCGAAGTCGAACAGCGCAATGCCTGGGCCCGGGAGCTGGACGAGGCCCAGAGCCGCGCCCGTACCCTGATCGAGCAGCTCAATAGCGAGATCGAGACCAGCAACGCCTGGGCGCGCTCGCTGGACAAGGATATCGAGGCATTGCATGGCGAACGTGATGCGCTGATGACCGAACTGGATGGCACGCGCACGACGCTGGATACCACCCGTGGCGAGCGTGACGAGCTGCAGGCCGAGCGGCAAATGATCCTGGCCAGTCGTTCCTGGCGCCTGACACGTCCACTCAGGGTTGGTGCGCGCTTTGCACGGCGCGTGCGGGCCTCGCTGCGTTTTCGCTGGGCACGAGCGCGCAGTCTCAAGGGGCGGCTGCGCGGCAGCCTGCACCGCCGTGGCCTGAAGGGCACGTTGAAACGCATTGCCCGTGAGTTCGAAGGCCGGCAGAAGGCCAGTCCCGCACCGCACGCCGTGGCCAGCCCGGTGCCACAGCCGGCAACGCAGTTCGAGCCGTTTGCCGTGCCGGGCAGTGAGATACCGCAGGTTTCCATCGTCATCCCGGTGTACAACAAGTTCGAGTACACCGAGGCCTGCCTGCGCTCGCTGGCCGAGCAGGCCGGCGAGGCGACCTTCGAGGTCATTGTGGTCGATGATGCTTCCAGTGATGCCACGGCGGCCAACCTGGCGCGTATCGACGGCATCCGCGTGCTGGCCAACGAGGACAACCTCGGCTTCATCGGCTCCTGCAATGCCGGTGCGGCCATGGCGCGAGGCGATTTCATCGTCTTGCTGAACAACGACACGGTGGTCACCGCCGGCTGGCTGGAAGCCATGCTGGCCTGCTTCGCCGAGCGCGAGGATGCCGGCCTGGTGGGTGCGCGGCTGGTGTATCCGGATGGTCGCTTGCAGGAGGCCGGCGGGATTGTCTTCAACGACGGCAGCGGCTGGAACTATGGCCGGCTGGAGCATCCCGACGACCCACGCTTCGGTTTCCGCCGCGAGGTGGACTACTGCTCCGGTGCCGCCATCATGCTGCCGCGCAAGCTGTGGCAGGCACTGGATGGCTTTGACGCCCGCTACACGCCGGCCTACTACGAAGACACCGACCTCGCCTTCCGCGTCCGCCAGGCCGGGCGCAAGGTGTACGTCGAGCCGCACGCCGTGGTGGTGCACTACGAGGGCATCAGCAACGGCACCGACACGGGCAGTGGCATCAAACGCTACCAGACGGTGAACCACGGCAAGTTTCTTGAGACCTGGCGCGAGGTCCTGGAACGCCACCCGGCGCCCATCGACGGTCCGGCCAGGGCCCATTTGGCGGCCACCTGGCGTGCCAGTCGGCGCGTGCTGGTGGTCGATGCCTCGACGCCGGAGCCGGATCAGGACTCGGGCTCGGTGCGCCTGCTGAACATCATGCGGCAAATGCGCGACATGGGTTGCCAGGTCAGTTTTCTGCCGGACAACCTGGCGCGCTTCGACAAGTACACGCCGTTGTTGCAGGCCGAGGGCATCGAGGCGCTGTACCACCCGTTCGTGGAGAGCCTGCCATCGTTTTATCGCGAGCGCGGCGGTGAGTTCGACCTCATCATGGTCTCGCGGCACTACATTCTGGCGCACCATCTGGAGCTGATCCGGCTGCATGCCCCGCAGGCACGCCTGGCCTTTGACACCGTGGATCTGCATTACTTGCGCGAGGCGCGCGCCCTGGAACTGGAGCCGAACGCCGAGTTGCGCCGTCAGGCCGAAGCCACGCGCAAGCAGGAACTTGGCCTCATCAATGCCAGTGATGTCACCCTGGTGGTGAGCAAGGTGGAAAAGGAACTGCTGGCCACTGACGCACCCGGCGCACGGGTGGAAATCCTCTCCAACGTGCACGAGATCCACGGCACCGATGTCGGTTATGACGAACGTCGCGACCTGCTGTTCATCGGCGGTTTCCAGCACCCACCCAACATCGACGCCATGCTGTGGTTCGTGGGCGAGGTGCTGCCGCTGATTCACGAGAAGCTGCCCGAGGTGAAGCTGAACATCGTCGGCAGCAAGATCGTGCCCGAGGTCGAGGCGCTGGCCAGCGACCGGGTCATCGTGCATGGCTTTGTCGAGGACATCGAGCCGCTGCTGGAGGGCGCCCGTATCGCCCTGGCGCCGTTGCGCTATGGTGCCGGGGTCAAGGGCAAGGTCAACATGGCCATGAGTCGTGGCCTGCCGGTGGTGGCCACGCCAATGGCGGTCGAGGGCATCGATGCCGAACATGGTCGAGATGTCATGGTGGGCGCCGATGCCGAAAGTTTCGCCGCCTCTGTGGTGGAGCTGTATGGCGACCCGGCCCTGTGGTCACGCTTGTCACAAAACGGCACCGAGAACGTGCGCCGACAATTTTCCTTTGACGCCGCGCGCCGGACCCTGGAACGCCTGCTGCAGCCGGTATCTGACGATTCATCGCCGGTGCGTTAGCCTGTTCGACGTACAGGAATTGCAAGGGAGTCGCATGCGCAGGTTGCTCGTGCTGTTGTTGCTGCTGCCGGCGGTGGCGCAGGCCGGCATCAAACTGGAGGTGCAAGGTCTGGAAGAGCCGCTGCGCAACGCGGTGGTGCAGGGCGTGGCTCTGAGTCAGTATGGTGATCGCAAGGTCACCGAGGCACAGGTGCGGCGGCTGTACGCCAAGGCGCCGGCGCAGGCACGCAAGGCATTGCAGCCCTACGGTTATTTCGACGCCGAGGTCGACGGCACGCTGAAGCAGCAGGACGGCAACTGGCTGGTGATGCTGGACGTGACGCCTGGCGAGCCCGTGCGCGTCACCGACGTATCGCTGACCATGGAAGCCGAGGCCGCCAGCCAGCCGACCGTGCGTTTGGCGCTGGCCAGTTTCGCGCCGGCGCAGGGCGAGGTCCTCAACCAGGGCAAATATGTCAGCTCGCGGGATGCCATTTCCGGCGCGCTGACCGCCGAGGGTTACCTCGATGCGCGTTTGCAAACGCATCGTGTCGAAGTCTACAAGTCCGAACATCGCGCCCGTATCGAGCTGGCCTGGGATGCCGGGCCGCGCTACAAGTTCGGCAAGGTCATCTTTTCCGGCTCGCAATTTCGGCCCGGTCTGTTGCAGCGCTACGTGCCGTTCGAGCCGGGTGACTGGTTCTCGCAGGATGCCCTGTTGGCGTTGCAGCATGCCCTCAACGGCGCCGATTATTTTGCCGTAGTCAATGTGCTTCCACAGTTTGAGACCATCCACGACGGGCGCATCGACATTCGGGTCGAGCTGGTGCCGGACAAGCGCAGCGTCTACACCGGCGGGCCGTTCATCGGCAGCGATGTCGGTTTCGGCATCCGTCTGGGACTGCAGCGGCGCTGGGTCAACGATCGCGGCCACAAATGGGACAATGAACTGATTGTGGCCCAACGGCTGAAGACCTTGTCCAGTTGGTACACCATCCCCATGCCGGGGCCGAACCAGCGCAGCTTCAACCTGGGTGGCAAGTTCCGTGACATCGATACCGCCACGGCGCATGCGCGCACCTGGGAGCTGGTCGGCAACGAGACGCGCATGTGGCACGGCTGGTTGCGCACACTGGGCGTGCATGTGTTGGCCGGGACGTTCACCATTGGTCGCAACGGTGACGAGCCGCGCGACACGCCTGGCATCGAACACGGCAACAGCACCATGGTTTTCGGCGAGGCTTCGCTGATGAAAAAACAGGCCGATACGCCGGGTTTTGTCCATCACGGCTGGCGCCTGACGCTGGCGGCACGCAGTACCGCAGGTGAGCTGTTGTCGGACACGCGTTACACGCAAGTGCAGGCCGACGCCAAGTGGATCCATGCCTTCAATCCAGCCAATCGCATGATCGTGCGCGGCACGGCCGGTATCAGCTCGGTGGGTGACTTCAGCAAGCTGCCGCCGCAGCTGCGTTTCTTCGCCGGCGGCGCGCGTTCGGTGCGCGGTTACGGCTTCAATGCCCTGGGGCCGCGCAATGCCTGGGATCGCGTCATGGGTGGACCCAGGCTGCTGGTCGGCAGTGCCAGCTTCGAGCATTATTTCACGTCCAGCTGGGGCATGGCCGCGTTCGTGGATGCGGGCAATGCCTTCCGTGGCACTGATTATCGGCCGCGTGTCGGTGCCGGTATCGGCCTGCGCTGGAACTCGCCCGTGGGCATGATTCGCGTGGACCTGGGTGTGCCGGTACGCAACGATCATCGCAGCGCCGTGCATCTGCATCTCGTCATCGGGCCGGACCTGTGATGGCCGCGATCGACGCAATGGAGGTGATGCCATGAAATGGTTGAAATGGCTGGCCTTGGCGGTCTTGCTGCTGCTGTTGTTGCTCGGTGGCGTGGCCGGCTGGTTGCTGGGAACCACCAGCGGCCTCGAGTTCGCGCTCGACCGTGCCAGCTCGGCGACGAACGGTGCGCTGGTGGTCGAGCGTGCCGAGGGCGACCTGGCCGGACCGCTGACATTGCATGGCCTGCGCTATGCCGATGCAACCGGGTTGGACGTGAAGGTGCGACAGGCAACGCTGGATATTTCCGTCTGGTCGTTGCTGCAACGCCGGGTGCGCGTGGTCCGGCTGGAAGCCGACGGAATCGACGTGGCGCTGCCGCCGCCGTCCCCGCCCGAGCCGGAACCCGAGGACAAGGGCAGTTTCTCATTGGCCGCGCCCATCGATATCGTTGTTGATCAGCTCGACGTCCGCAACCTGTTGGTGCATCGCGAGAAGCAGTCGCTGTTCGTTGCCGACAGTATTCACTTTGCCGGCGCCTGGACCGGCGCTGGCGCGCGCATCGACGAGCTGGCGCTGCGCTCGCCCGACGGCCATGTGGATGCCCATGGCACGCTGGCACTGGGAGCTTCGGCCTCCGGTGATGGCCAGGCGGAGTTTGACTGGACGATTGGCGACAAGCGTATCGTCGGAACCCTGGCCACGCATAGCGATGGCCGGGCCGCCACGATCGACCTTGACCTGAACCAGCCGCTGGCAGCCACGCTGGATGCGCGTATCGAGCAGCATGAAGGCTGGCCGTGGCAGCTGGATCTGAAACTGCCGCAGGCCAACGTGGCCGCCCTGACCGGCGATGCATTGCAGACTCTGGCGGCTAGCATCCATGCCAGTGGTGATCAACGCAACGCCGAGCTGAACGCAAACATCGATCTCGATGGCTGGCCGCTCAAGCTGGCGCCGTTGCAGCTGGCCTTGTCCGATGATGCGGACACGCTCACCATCGAGCAACTCGGTCTCAGCTCGACGCGTGTGCCGGGCACGCTGGGCGCCAGGGGTACGCTGGATCTCGCCGCCCAGCCGCTGGCCGGCGAGCTGACGCTGGCATGGCAGCAGATCGAGTTGCCGGCCGAACTGGTGGGCCAGGTGTTGCACAGCAGTGGCACACTCGAGGCCAGCGGCAGCGCCGAGCACTACCAGGCGCAAGGCAGCGTGAAGATCGGCCCGCCGGGGCAACTGGCCAATCTGGCGCTGGATGTCGAGGGCGGGCAGGACAAGATCAGCATCCGCGAACTTGCCTTGCAGCAGCCGCAAGGCGAGGTGACGGCCCATGGCGAGGTTACCTTGCAGCCATCGTTGGCCTGGGACCTCGCCATTGCCGGCGAGCAGTTCGATCCCGGCCAGTTGCTGGCCGGCTGGCCCGGCGCGTTGGATTTCGACCTTGCCACGCAAGGCCGGCGCGACAAGGCCTTGCAGGCGACCCTGGCCATCCACCAGCTGGAAGGCGAGCTGCGGCAACATGCCATCCACGGCGAGGGCAAGCTGCACCTGTCGCCGGCCGAAGTCGTCTCCGGCACGCTGGACCTGGCGCTGGGCGAGGGTCGGCTGCACATTGCCGCCGACGAAGGCCAGCGCAACGACATCCATGTGCAACTGGACATGCCGCGACTGGCGGAGTGGCTGCCGGAGGCTGCCGGTGCCATCAAGGCCGATTTGCGCGCCCAGGGCAAACTGGCAGCGCCGGCCATCAAGCTGTCACTCGATGCTGACGACCTGAAGTGGCAGGACCTGGCCGTGACCGATCTCAAGCTCGACGCGAACCTGCCTGATGCCAGCCGGCCGGGTGGTGAGCTGGACCTCGCGGCCAGTGGCCTCGACCTGGCCGGCATGGCCTTCGACAGTCTGAATCTCGAGGCCGATGGCGACCAGCAGAATCATCAGGCTGCCTTGGCGTTGGCCGGACCGCAGCTTGACCTCGACATGGCCGTGCATGGCGGCATGCAAGGCAAGGTCTGGCATGGCCAGCTGACACAGCTTGACCTGGAACCGACGGCCATTCCCGGCTGGCATCTGAATGACACAGTTTCGGTGCGTGCCGGGCCGCAAGGCTTTGCCTTGTCGCGATTGTGCCTCAACGCCGGTGATCCGGAACTGTGTGTGCAGGCCGCGCAGGATGCCGCCGGCAAGCTTGAAGCCAGTTATGCCTTGCAGGACCTGCCACTGGGCCTGGTATCGGCGTTGGTGCCTGCCGACAGCATGCCGGTGGACATCAAGGGCAAGCTGGGCGGCCAGGGGCATGTCACGCGGACCGCTGATGGCGTGCTGGATGGCGAGCTGGCGATTTATTCCGAGGAAGGGCTTGTGACCTGGCTGGCCAACCCCGTGGCGCCGTTGCTGGGCTGGCAGGACCTCGACATCCGCGCCGATCTTGCCGGTGACGACCAGACAATCCATCTCCAGAGCAAGCTCAGTGACCAGGGTCACCTGGCCGGCGAGCTGGCCATTCGCGGGCCGCAGCAACAACTGCAAGGACAACTGAACTTGCATCTGGACAGCCTGGCCTTTGCGGCGCTGCTGTCCGACGCCGTGGCCAACGTGCACGGCACCCTGGATGCGGCTTTCGACATTGCCGGTACCGTCGCCGAACCGGCCCTGTCGGGTCAGGCCGAACTGGCTGATTTTTCGGCCGAGGTGCCGGCTGCCGGGCTGAAACTCGATGGGGGTCATTTCACGGTTCACACCAGTGATGCACAGAACCTCGCTGTCAATGGCGTGGTGAGCTCCGGCGAGGGCCAGTTGAAGCTGGCGGGCAGCGTTGGACTGGGGACCGATGGTGTCACCGACCTCAGCGTCATCGGCGATCAGTTCGAGGTGGCTGACATTCCCGCAGCCGAGGTCATTGCCAGTCCGGCGATTGCCATTTATCGCGATGCGTCGGGCTTGCGACTGGGCGGCCGCATCAAGATCGACCGGGCCGATGTGGACCTGTCCAAGTTGCCGTCGGGAAGCAGCGCCATGCAATCCTCGCCGGACGTGGTGATCATGGACCAACCGCATGGAACCACGGCCGCGGACGAAGGGTTGCCGGTGACGGCCGTGATTCGAGTCGATCTTGGTGATGATGCAAAGCTCGCCGGCCTGGGGCTGGAGGGCCGTGTGTCCGGCGCCCTGAATGTGCGCCAGGTGCCTGGCCGCGAGCCCACTGGCCAGGGACAGATCACGATCAACGGCAGCTACCATGCCTACGGGCAGGACCTGGTCATCGACCACGGCCAGTTGCTGTTCGCATCAACGCCGCTGGACAACCCCGGCCTGAACATCCGCGCCGTGCGCGCCCTCAACCCCACGGCGACCATTGATGACGGCCAGGAAGTCGGTTTGTTGATCTCGGGGACCGCGCGCAAGCCGGTGCTGACGGTGTTCTCCGAACCGGTGATGCCGCAAGCCGATGCGCTTTCCTACCTCATCACCGGCAAGCCCTTGTCCAAGGTCAAGGGCGGGGAAGGCAACCTCGTGGCCTCGGCCGCGCAGGCACTTGGCTCGGCTGCCGGCGACCGCCTGGCCAAAGGCATCGGCGGCAAGCTGGGGCTGGACATGGGCGTTTCTTCCAGCACCGCGCTGGGTGGCGCCGCCGCCTTCACCGTGGGCAAATACCTGTCGCCGCGCTTGTACCTGAAGTACGGCGTGGGTCTGTTCGATCCCGGCACCGTGATCACCTTGCGCTACATCCTCAGCAGTCGCTGGAACTTCGAGGCCATCCAGGCCACCGACTTCTCGCGTGCCGCATTCAATTACCGCTACGAGAAATAACCGGGTGTTCCGCGCCGCGCTGCAATACCCGGTATGCGGTCGGCTGTGATGCAGACCGGATCAAGGGCGGCAGCGCGGATTCGGCAGCGATTACCGGCTCCCGGGTTCCGATCATCGCGCGCTTGCCAGCGAGGCGTTCATTTTCTTTGCTTGCCCACAAATTCGTCTGGAACGAATTTGAACCGCC
>CAZOXZ010000049.1:0-16431 GCA_964583865.1 uncultured Rhodanobacteraceae bacterium
TAATCGGCTCAGCCGTAAAAACGGCCAAACTTTGGGCTGAGCTCACGGATTCAGAAAAGTTCTCAAAAGACGTATCAATGGAAAAGCTATCGGCCGCACCTGCAGCAAAGACATGCAGATCACCGAGAAGAACTTCCTTGCTACGCGCGTCGAGATTTGGCCAGACCCACCTACCCATCAACAGGCGCGCACAATCAGGATTCGGAGCGAAGAACCGGGCAACCCGCACCTGATAGCCAACTGAGAGTACCGCCCGGCGCTGCAGCTTGCTCATGCGTTGGATCTCCCCGCGGGAACAAACTAGCTTCGCGGCAAAGCCTAGGCTGTGCTGCCACGAGCGGCGCGGGTACTTTGGCACAATGAGTCTCACGCAGTTAGTGCATCATCCCGTCTGAAGTTTGGTCCGCCCCTGAGAGCCTGAGGCCAAAAACATGCCATCCGTCATCCTTCCGAGAATCCAATTTGATGAAACCGAAAGGCGAGACGAATGAGCTACAAAGTACAGAGTACCGAAGCTTTGACCGCTGTGAAACTGATTGCCAAGAAAGGCTTCGATGAATTGCCTTCACCGCTGCCGGCGCTGATCAACGAATCGATGTGCAGCTCATTCTGCCAGTCACTTCAAAGTGAACATCCACGGCGCAAGCGCAAACTAGGGTTGAGTTGATAAACTCTGGTGTTCATTTTCACCGGAATACGCACAAGCCAGAAACGCCGTAAGTCGGTCAAAAGCGGTCATTCAATTGCTCCCACTTGGAAGTGTCCGCGTTAACGGGGTAGAACCTGATCTTGCCCCTGAATTTCGGACACCCGGTTAAGCAACACGGGATAGCTCGAACTCGACTGGACTGAGGTAGCCCAGCGTGGAGTGGAGCCGCTGTCGATTGTAGTCGACCTCGATGTAGTCGAACTGATCTTGCCCCTGAATTTCGGACACCCGGTTAAGCAACACGGGATAGCTCGAACTCGACTGGACTGAGGTAGCCCAGCGTGGAGTGGAGCCGCTGTCGATTGTAGTCGACCTCGATGTAGTCGAACACCTGCTTGCGTGCTTCCTTGCGCGTTGCGAAGCGCTCTCCATGAATGGCCTCCACCTTGAGGCTGTGGTTCCAGCTTTCCATGGCGGCGTTGTCGTAGCAGTTGCCTCTGGCGCTCATGCTGGCCACCAGCTCGTGCTCTTCCAACAGCTGGCGATGCTGGCGTGAGCAGTACTGGCTGCCACGGTCCGTATGCACGATCACCCCCTTGGGCATCTGCCGGGCAAACAGCGCCATACGCAACGCATCGCACACCAGTGTGGCCGTCATCCGCTCGGACATGGACCAGCCCACGACCTTGCGTGAGTACAGGTCGAGCACCACCGCCAGATAAAGCCAGCCTTCGTCCGTTGCGATGTACGTGATATCGCCCACCCACACTTGGTTCGGGCGTTGTGCGGTAAAGTCCTGCTTGAGCAAATTCTCAGCAACCGGCAGGTTGTGATTGGAGTTGGTGGTGGCCTTGAACTTGCGTGCCGCCTTGGCTCGCAAGCCCTGTCGCCGCAAGCTTTCTGCCACCTGGCGACGCCCTATAGCCAAGCGTCTGGACAGCCGAGGCGAGCCTGCCCGTCCCTTGCGCCTCTCGAATGCCTTGCGGACCTTGACGTCCAGCGCGGCACGTAGCTGCGTGCGCTGCGAGGGTGTGCGATCGCGCCAGGCGTAGTAGCCGCTTGGCGATACCTCCAGCACCCGACACATCATCCTCACCCGGAAAGTCCGATCGTGCTGGCGAATCACGGCGTACTTCATTTTGGCTCCTTGGCGAAGTACGCCGCCGCTTTTTTTAGGAAGGCGTTTTCCTCTTCCAACTGCTTGAGCTCGCGTCGCAATCGTGCCGTCTCTGCACACTGAACACGTTGCGCTTCGACGTCTTCCCCGCGTTGCGTAGCGCGGCTACGCCAGGCATACAGTTGGGTTGGCTGCAGGCCCAGGTCGCGTGCCGTCAGCGGCACGCCATCTTTGGCGGCACGCAGCAATGCTTCCTCCTTGAACTGCGGGCTGTAACGCTTGCGCTGGGACGTCGTCTTGGTCTTCTTGGTCATTTCACTCACCTCGCTGAAAGCAATGATAAGCTGCTTACCAAGGTGTCCGTGAAACAGGGGCAGGATCAACCCATGGCGAACGTCCGCTTTGCGTAGTGCGATTGCCGCAGTCGACTGGCAGTTTACCGACCTAGACCCACTTGAGCACGGCGCTGATCTCGCTATCAGTAAATCGAAACTTCGTCATGGAACATCCTCGGGGTAGGGTACGAGAAATTCCCACTTCTGGAGTCAGCGACTCTGCGATGGTTACCTCGTCGCTGCAAGACCTGCTACGCAAAGGAACTACACGATAGTCGAAACAGGCTAAAAGCCAGGCTAGCGACGAGGACCGGACACAGAACCTGTTCGGCAAACGCAGCGCCTGACGGCGCGATACGCGCAAATGCAGTAACATCGCTCTATGACCGGCTCGACCCACAAGCTGCCACGTTTCCGCTGGCGCATCATGCGCGCGCTGGCTGCACTGGCTTGGCTGGCCATGATCGGCATGCCGGCCATGATGCCGGCGCATGCCGCTGACATGCCGGCACCACCGGCGGGCGCGGCCACCATGCAGCACGGCACACCCGAGCTGATGGCCGGCTGCTGTGAGGGTGGCCCGGGTCAACATGCAGGCAACCACGGCTGTCACTGTGCGGTCACTTGCGGCACGGGTGTGGTCCTGCCCGTCACCGGCCTGATCGCCGAACTGTGGCCCGCGCTACCCGAATGGCACGCCACATCTCCCGCTGTTGCACAGCAGTCGTCGAGTCCTCCGTACCGACCTCCACGCGCCTGAATCTCCCCCACTGATAGTTCTGACTTCGGCTCATTGCCGAATGGTCTTGTCGTGCGCCTGGCTCGTATCCGCGCGTGCGATGCAATGGAGATTCCAGATGAAAACCGTTTTCAACCGGTCGCCGTACCTGTCGCGACGACGCTTTGTGCAAGGCTTGGTCTTGGGCGGTGCCGCCGCCAGCCTCGGCCTGCTGCGTACCGCGCGGGCCGAAACCCGATCCTTGTCCGGCACCCGGCTAAAGCCGCTCTCCGGCACCACATTTGACCTCACGATCGGCCAGACGCCGGTCAATTTCACCGGCCATGCGCGCAGCGCCACCACCATCAATGGCGGTATTCCCGGGCCGCTGCTGCACTGGAGACAGGGCGACACCGTCACCCTGAAGGTTCGCAACACCCTGCCGGTATCGACTTCGATTCACTGGCACGGGATCCTGCTGCCAACCGGCATGGATGGCGTGCCGGGTCTCAGCTTTCCCGGCATTGCCCCCGGCGAAACATTCACCTACCGCTTCGCCGTCAAACAGAACGGCACCTACTGGTACCACAGTCACTCCGGCTTTCAGGAGCAAACGGGACTGTACGGCCCGCTGGTCATCGAGCCGGCTGCCGGCGAACGCCATGCGGTGGATCGTGAACACGTGATCATGCTCAGCGACTGGACCGATGAAGACCCGATGGATCTGTTCGGCACCCTGAAAAAGCAAAGTGACTTCTACAACTTTGCCGAGCCCACCGCGCCCGAGTTCCTGCGTGACATCAAGCGACAGGGTCTCGACAAGGCGCTGGCCAAGCGACGCATGTGGAACCAGATGCGCATGAGTCCGGCCGATCTGGCCGACGTCAGCGGCTACACCTATACCTTCCTGATGAACGGCAACGCGCCTGCGGCCAACTGGACCGGCCTGTTTCAGCGTGGCGAGAAGCTGCGTCTTCGCTTCATCAACGGCTCGGCCATGAGCTTTTTCGACATCCGTATCCCCGGCCTGAAGATGACCGTGGTCGCTGCCGATGGGCAGGATGTAGAGCCGGTAACCGTGGACGAATTCCGCATCGCCGTGGCCGAGACCTATGATGTGATCGTCGAACCAAAGGATGATCGCGCCTATACCCTGTTCGCTGCCTCCATGGACCGAACCGGCTATGCGCGTGGCACGCTGGCGCCACGCCCGGGCATGCAGGCGGAGGTGCCCGACATGGATCCGCGTGCGCGTCTGGCCATGGCCGACATGATGGGTGAAATGGCCATGGGCGCTGGGCATGCCGGCCACGACATGGCCGGCATGTCGCACGGTGACGACAGCGCGGGGCCAGGGCGCGGCATGGCGCATCATGCGCGCACCGAGTACGGACCGGGCACGGACATGCGTGTGGACATGCCGCGCGACAACATCGACGATCCGGGCATCGGCCTGCGCGACAACGGCCGCCGGGTGCTGACTTACGCCGATCTGCACACGATTGGCGGGCCGCTTGACGCACGTGAGCCCGGGCGCGAGATCGAGCTGCATCTGACCGGCAACATGAACCGCTACATGTGGTCGTTCGACGGGCAGAAATTTGCCCAGGCCCATCCACTGCATTTCCGTTACGGCGAGCACCTGCGAGTCACCCTGGTCAACGACACCATGATGACCCACCCGATCCACCTGCACGGCATGTGGAGTGAACTGGAAAGTCCCGATGGCAGTTTCCAGGTGCGCAAGCACACCATCAGCGTGCAACCGGCGCAACGGGTCAGCTACCGCGTCAAGGTGGATGCAAAGGGGCGCTGGGCTTACCACTGCCATCTGCTTTATCACATGGAAGCGG
This sequence comes from uncultured Rhodanobacteraceae bacterium, assembly GCA_964583865.1. Classification (GTDB taxonomy): domain Bacteria; phylum Pseudomonadota; class Gammaproteobacteria; order Xanthomonadales; family Rhodanobacteraceae; genus DASSBG01. Next base: position 4,673 of record CAZOXZ010000049.1, read on the forward strand.
GCATGTTCCGCGAAGTGGTGGTGTCATGAAGACAACATTCCTCTATTGGACCGCTGTCGTCATCACGGCATTGTTGGTCGTGCCGCAAACCGCGCTGGCGCAGGAGACACCTGTATCAGCGTCCAGCAGTGCGGCACCCACGTCGACGATGCATACCACGCACGACATGCACGATATGAGCGACAAGCAGGCAATCGATCACAGCGCGCACAAATCGCCACCAGCGAATGAGGGTGCGAAACAGGCCGATGCCGATGCGCACAAGCACATGGGTATTCAGCGCGACATGAGAGGTATGAATGGCAAGCAATCAGTCGATCATGCTGCGCATAAATCACGACCCGCGAATGAGGGTGCAAAACCGCCCAATGCCGACGCGCACATGCACATGAGTACCACGCACGAGGCGAAAGGCGAGCCCTCCTCAGTCCAAGGCAAGGGCATGGACCATGGCGACATGTCAGATATGGGTATGGGGTCAATGGACGGCATGGACCATGGCGACATGTCGACCATGGACATGGGATCGATGCAGGGTGGTAGTGCACCACCCGACGCCCGTGATCCGGACTATTCCGATGGCATTCGTTTCAGTCCCGGCATGGACGCTCACATGATGGGCGAAAAGCGCTTTGCCACGCTGCGTTTCAACCGGCTGGAATACTTTGACGGTCAACATGGCCATGGTTCAGCATTTGACGCCGACGGCTGGTACGGCGGCGACCTGAACAAATTCTGGTGGAAGCTGGAAGGTGAGCACAGCCAGGGCACGCTCGAGGATTATCGTGCCGAAGCGCTGTGGTCGCATGCCGTGAGCGCGTACTGGGACACCCAATTGGGTGTACGCCACGATGGCGGTGAAGGACCGGGGCGAGACTGGGCCGCATTCGGCGTCCAGGGCCTGGCGCCTTACTGGTTCGAGCTGTCGGCCACGGCCTACGTAGGGCAGGGCGGGCGCACTGCTGCGCGCCTGGAAGCGGAGTACGAGATCCTGTTCACCCAGCGCCTGATCCTGCAACCCAAAGTGGAGGTCAATGCCTACGGCAAGGATGATCCGGCGCGCGGCATCGGTAGCGGCCTGTCCGATGCCAGCTTCGGGCTGCGCTTGCGGTATGAAGTCCGTCGCCGTTTTGCGCCCTATATCGGCGTCGAATGGCAACGTCGTCTGGGCGCGACCGCAGATTATGCGCGCCAAGCCAACAAGTCTGCATCAGACCGGCAATTCGTTGTCGGTATTCGCATCTGGCTATGAAACGGAGAACAACATGAAGACTCATATCAAGCATCACAGCATCACCGTCATTGCCGTATTGGTCGTTCTGGCAGTTGCCGCTGGCATCTTTATTTATTCGGGTCTGTACAACATTGGCGCCGACGATCACCACACCAAACCCGTGTTCAAGGTCATGCAAACGTTGCGGGATCGGTCCATTGAAACCAAAGCAAGCTCGCTGGCGGTGCCCGCCGACCTGATGGATCCAAAGCACGTTGTCCAAGGCGCGGGCAACTATGACGCCATGTGTGCTGTGTGCCACTTGTCGCCGGGGGCAGGACAAACCGAGCTCAGCCGCGGTCTTTATCCTGCGCCTCCGAACCTCACCACTCACCGAGTCGATGAGGCAAGCGCGTTCTGGGTAATCAAACACGGAATCAAGGCGTCGGGTATGCCGGCCTGGGGCTTGAGCATGAACGACGAATACATATGGAACATGGCTGCATTCCTGCAAAAGTTGCCTGATCTTGATGCGGACGAGTATCGCGCACTGGTGGCCAGTAGTGGTGGTCATTCGCACGGTGGTGGGGAAACCATGGCCCACAGTGACGGCGCGGGCGATGACGATCATCACAGCCGCGATAACCACGCAGCCACCCCGGACACCACTGGCGGCCACCACGACACGGCGGACAACCACCACGATGCAGCTCAATCCGCACCCACCGACGAAGACCTGCATGAGGATGGCGACGGTCATTCCCATGGCAACGGTACCCCGGATTCGGGACACACGGATAAACAGGATCATCACGCCAAGGGCGATGGTGAAGATGCAGCAGGTCATGACGACGCTGACCATGATTCCGAGCATGCCCACAGCGAAACCGAGACCGGCACGTCCACCTCGACACCAGCCAAGCCTACTGTTGATGACCACGCAAATCACACGCATGAGCACTGACTAAGCGGAGGCAATCATGAAATTATTCACAGCTTCCGCAGCGGCTATCGCATTGACGATGGCGATCGCAGTCCCCGGATTCGCCCAGTCCAGCCAACCCCCAAGTTCCCACCACACCCACCACACGCAAACTGACTCAAGCAACGCGACTGACATTCCCGATGCGGCAATCAACATCGTCAAGCAAGTGGATGCCTTCGGACAGGCGTTGGCACGGGCAGACTTCGAACGGGTGAAGAGTTTGCTCGCACCGGACGCCATCATCCTGGAATCCGGCGGCGTCGAACGCAGCCGTGACGAGTATTTGAACCACCACGCAAAGTCGGATGCCTCGTTCCTGGCTGATGCCCACGTGAGCATCGTGTTCCGAACGGCACGGGTCGACGGCAAACTGGCGTGGCTCGCGACCGAGAGCGAGATTCATACATCCAGGGGCAACAAGCCCCTCACGTTACTCAGTACCGAAACCATGATTCTTGCCAAACGCTCACACGATTGGCAGATCGTCCATATTCACTGGTCGTCACGACCGAAAAAAACGAATGAGAAATCCCATGAACTATAGAAAATTCCTGTTGGCCATGCTCGTCGTGGCATCGACTTACGCACTCACCGCTTGCGCAGATGCGCCGGAGGGTAAGGACGCGCCTTCTTCGGCACAGGTGTCCTCCACCGTACAGGCGGCAGCCACCCACTCAACGCTTCCAGTGATGATCGTCAACAAAAGCCCCAGTTGCGGTTGTTGCGAGTCTTGGGTGGAACACGTGAAGAGCGCGGGATTCAACGTCAAAGTCAACGATACGGACAACATGGGTCCGATCAAGCAGCGCGTTGGCGTCCCGTACGCCAAAGGCTCGTGCCACACCGCGGAAGTCGGGGGTTACTTCATCGAAGGTCATGTACCGGCCGAAGACATCAAACGCCTCCTCGCCGAACGTCCCGATGCCAAGGGACTTACTGTGCCGGGGATGCCAGCCGGCTCACCGGGCATGGAACTTCCTGACGGGCGCACTCAACCCTACACGGTCGAACTGGTCGCCAATGACGGCACCACCAGCGCCTACTCGCACCACGGGCACTGATAGTCGGGCCAGAGATTGATCGCCAGCACTTTTCCGAGAGGACGAATGAATACCCACCATCACGCGGGCCACGGTACAAACGTACACCCCACCAATGCCGGCGATGAGACGATCGTTCAATTCGTTGTCGGTATTTGCATCTGCTTATGAAACGGAGAACAACATGAAAGCTCATATCAAGCATCACAGCATTACCGTCATTGCCGTATTGGTCGTCTTGGCAGTTGGTGCCGGCATTTTTGTGTATTCGGGCCTGTACAACATCGGCGCAGATGATCACCACACCAAGCCCGTATTCAAGGTCATGCAGACCCTGCGGGACCGATCTATTCATCTGCGCTCCAAGGATCTGACCGTTCCCAACCTCGAAGATCCACAACTAATTCTCAAAGGGGCAGGCCAATACGCGGCCATGTGCACTGGGTGTCACCTGAAGCCGGGTATGCAGGAGTCAGAAATTCGTCCAGGCCTGTATCCGCAGCCACCCAATCTGAGCAAAGTTCACGTCAATCCCAAAGATGCATTCTGGGTCATCAAGCACGGCATCAAGATGAGCGCGATGCCTGCTTGGGGGTCGACACATGATGATCCGACCATCTGGTCCATGGTCGCGTTCTTGCAGAAGCTGCCGGCGATGAGTGCCGATCAGTACAATGACATCGTGTCCAGGGCCCCAGCCGATGAGGATATGGAACAGGGCGGTGGTCATCACCACGGCCCTGTCGGTGGCGAATCCGCGGAGCAGGGCATGCAACACAGCAGCGCCGGGGACAAAGACTCCCATGATGACGATGCCCATGAGCACGATGGAGACACCCATCACGACGCTGCAGCGGAACAGGGGCAAGCCATGCCGGCAATGACTGCAGGCGCGGTGCCGCAAGCCGAAGCCACGGCCAAGGCGCTGCATGCTGCGTTGCAATCAGGTGGTCGTGATGCCGTACTCGATCTGCTGGCGCCGGGTGTGCGCATCACCGAGGGTGGACACACCCAGACCCGGGATGAATACGCTGCGGGTCATCTGGGCGATGATATTGCCTTTCTGCAATCTGCCCGCGTCACCCTGGGTGCGATGCGTTCGGGAATGCAGGGGGATCTCGCCATGGTCCAGTCAGACAGCAATATCAAGGCAAACTCGAAGGGCAAGGCAATAAATATCGACAGCCACGAGACGTTGACGCTCCAGAGACAAGGAGACAAATGGACCATCACCGCGATTGAGTGGCGGTCCGGTCCTGAATCCTGAACTGGCCGCGGGCGGACTGCCCAAGCCTGACCTGAGTCAATACTGACACGATGGATGGGTGTACACTGCGCACGTGAATCGAAAGCAGAACCGACGTGAATTCTTTCGCCGCGGCATCGGCCTGCTGCTGGGCTGCCTGCTGCTGTGGCAGCAGGTGGCGATTGCTGCGTACGGGTGTGCCTGGGTGGTATCCGTCGGACCGGATACCGCCCAGACAAGCACGCGTTCGCATGCCAGCGGTTGCGAAGATGACCGCGCGGCGTGTCTGCAACACTGTGGTCCGGACGCTTCCTGGTCTCATGCGGGTGGGCTGCACCTCGAACCGCATTTTCCGGTCGCCATCGCGGCCGAGCGCGGTTTTCTGCAGCTTCAATTCACGCGAACCGGACCAACCCTGCCGGCAAGTCATGGCAGCACACCGCAAAGGCGAATACCCGCGCGTCTGCTGTTCTGCTCCCTGCAGATTTGATCGCTCCACGCAACGAACGAGATTGCTGCCGTAGCAAGGTGGCATTTTTCCTTTGCGCGTGGAGTTTTCATGAACATGCTTTTCTTGCGGCCCTTGGGGCCGACACTGTTGTTGTTTCTATGGGCCATGTCCGGTCGGGCTTTGGCCGCGCCAGGTGCAGCGACGCCGCCTTCGGCAACAGGCTCGTCGAAGTCGGCACAAATGGAACCGAATCCAGTTTTGCGTCCTGTGCTGGGGCGAGAAATTCAGTTACCTGTCGTTCCGGAGGTCCCTAAGCCTGATCGGAGGGATTCCGCTGTATTGCCGGTCAATGCGCACAATGCCGGAGCGAATGCTTCCCGATTGCTCTCCGCTCAGGCGCTGGTGCTACAGGTTCTGGACCGCAACCAGGGCATCGTGGCCATGCGGGCAGCCGCCGATGCGGCCATGGCGCAGATCGAGTCTGCCGCTGCGCTGGAAGATCCGATGGTCAGCTATGCCATGGCACCCAATACCTTCGGCGGCCCACGCCAGGGACTCAATCAGAATGTGCAGCTCAGCCAGAAGCTGCCGTGGCCGGGGACATTGAGGCTGCGCACCCAGGCGGCACGCGCCGCGGCCGAATCGGCCGAGCAGCAGGTCGCCGATGTCCGTTTGCGCCTGGTGGCCCGAGCGCGTGCCCAGTATGCGCAGTGGTATTACGTCCATCGCGCCATGGCGATCAATGCCGAAAACATCGCTCTCATGACGCGCTTGCAGAAGGTGTCGGAAACCGCGTATGCCTCCGGCCTGGCACCACAGCAAGACGTGTTGCAGGCACAGGTGGAATTGACCCGTCTGCGCAATCAGGCGTTGGAGCTCAAGCGCATGCGCCGCACGGTGCGGGCCGGTATCAACACCTTGTTGAACCGCGACCCGGACACCATGCTGCCGGCCCCGGACGGCTTGCCTACGGACACCGCACTGCCGGCCCGGACCGTGCTGCGCGAGGCTGCGCTGGCGCGCTACCCGCGGCTGCTGGCCCTCGACGCGAGCCTCGATGCCAGTCGCGACCGGCTGGAGCTGGCGCACAAGAACAATCTGCCGAATTTCAATGTCATGGCCGGCTACAACAGCCTGATGGACATGCCGGCCAAGCGCTTCACCGTAGGTGTTTCCATCAACATTCCATTTGGCGGCAATCATCGTGGCGAGATCGGCGCGGCGCATGCGCGGGTACGCGAAGCCGAAGCGACGCTTGCCGATGCCCGCAGCCAGTTGCTGGGTGATCTCGATCAAACGTACGCCAGTGCAAGCCAGGCCGCGGACAGCATCAGGCTGTACAGCACCGAGCTGCTTGAGCTGTCGAAACTCAACCTGCAGGCCGCCGAGGCTGACTACAGCAGTGGCAACGGGGATTTCCTCAAGCTGATCACGGCCGAGCGGCAGTACCTGGGCTTCAAGCTCGAACTGGCGCGTGCGCGCGCCGATTTCTTCACCCAGCGGGCATCGCTCGATTACCAGACCGGCGGCGCACTCTTGTCCGCCACAGCACAGGACGCAGGACCATGAAAAAGTCGCTTATTGCATTGATCACCGTCGCGGTACTTGTGGCGGCCGCCACAGGCTATTTTCTTGGCCGGCACGGCCCGCAGACCAATGGCCCGGCCGCGGACAACGCGACGGCCGGCAAGCCGGGAGAACGCAAGGTGCTGTACTGGAAAGCGCCGATGGACCCCAACTTCCGCAGCGACAAGCCCGGCAAGTCGCCCATGGGCATGGACCTGGTGCCGGTATACGCCGACGAGGCTGAAAGCGGCCAGAGCAGCGACGTCCGGATTGACCCGGCGGTGGTGAACAACCTGGGTGTGCGCACCGCCGAGGTCAGGCGCGGATCGCTGGCCAACCGCATCATGGCGGTCGGCTATGTCGGCCATGACGAGGACACCCTCGTCAGCCTCAACACCCGCGCCGAAGGCTGGGTGGAAAAGCTGGCGGTCAAGAGCGTGGGCGACCCGGTGCGCAAGGGGCAACTGCTGTATTCGCTGTTCTCGCCCAAACTGGCCACCGCCGAGCGCGAATACCTGACGGCCCTGGAAAGTGGCAGCGAGTCCCTGATTGCCGCCTCGCGCCAGCGCATGCATTCGCTCGGTTTCAGCGAGGCACAGATCAAGCAGCTGACGCGCACGCGCAAGCTCGGCAACCGGGTGGCGCGCTATGCGGCATCAGACGGCGTGGTGGTCAAGCTCGGGGTCCGCGAAGGCGCCTGGGTCATGCCCGCCACCCAGGTCATGCAACTGGCGGATCTGGATACGGTGTGGGTACTGGTGGAGGTCGATCCGTCCAATTCCGCACTGCTGCACAAGGGACAAAAGGCGGATGTCAACTTCGATGCCTTTCCCGGCGAAAGCTGGCAGGGCACGGTCGACTACATCTATCCCGATGTCACCGCCACCACCCGCACAATCAAGGTGCGTGTGCGCCTGCCCAACCCGGACCGGCGCCTGCAACCGAACATGTACGCGCACGTGGCCCTGCAAACCGCGGCGCAGCGCGATGCGCTGTACATCCCGGCGCTGGCCCTGATTGAAACCGGGCACAGCAAGCGGGTCATTGTGGCACTGGGGGATGGCCGCTTCGATGTCTGCCCGGTACAAACCGGCGTCACCTCCGGTGACCAGGTGGAGATTCTCAAGGGCTTGCGCGCGGGCCAGCGGGTCGTGACCTCGGCCCAGTTCATGATTGATTCGGAAGCCAATGTCGATGCTGCGGCACTGCGACTGGGTTCCGGGAAGCCTGGTTGTGGCGAAGTTTCCAGCGCTGTGACAGAGCCCGGTGACCACGCTGACATGCCGGGTATGAACATGACCGGGCCGGACTCGGAGGCGCACACCACGGACGACTTTGTCACGGATGACACCAAAGGACACGAATTCGGTAAGGACGACTCTGGTGCCATCGGCAGCCATTCCGGCCACGAGGTGCACCCATGATTGCGGCCATCATTCGCTGGTCACTGAACAACCGTGTCTTCGTGCTACTGGCGCTGGGCTTTGTTGTCGTCGCCGGCCTGTACACCCTGCAACGCACGCCCGTGGACGCGATTCCGGATCTGTCGGATGTACAGGTCATCGTCAAGACAGCCTATCCTGGACAGGCCCCGCAAGTGGTGCAAGATCAGGTCACCTATCCACTTGAGACAGCCATGTTGGCCGTACCAGGCGCCACGGTGGTGCGCGGCTATTCGTTCTTCGGTGCCTCCTACGTCTATGTGATATTCGAGGATGGTACGGACCTGTATTGGGCGCGTGCGCGGGTGCTGGAGTATCTGAATCAGGTCGCCGGCAATCTGCCGGCCGAGGCCAAGCCGAGCCTGGGCCCGGATGCCACCGGCGTGGGCTGGGTCTACCAGTATGCACTGGTCGACCGGACCGGCCAGCACGATCTGGCGCAACTGACCAGTGTGCAGGACTGGTTTTTGAAATACCAGTTGCAGACCGTGCCGGGCGTGGCCGAAGTAGCCACCGTCGGCGGCATGGTTCGGCAGTACCAGGTGGTGGTGGACCCGGACAAACTACGTGCGCTCGGCCTGACCCTGACACAGGTGAAGATGGCCATCCAGAACGGTAATCAGGAGACCGGTGGGGCGGTTGTCGAACTGGCCGAAGCCGAATACATGGTGCGCGCCAGCGGTTACATCAAAAGCATCAAGGACTTGCTGCAGATCCCGCTCAAGACAGACCAGAACGGTACCCCGGTGCAACTCAAGGACGTGGCCGATGTGCGGCTCGGACCACAGATTCGGCGCGGCATCGCCGAGCTCAACGGCCAGGGCGAAGTGGTCGGCGGCGTGATCGTGATGCGCTATGGAGAAAATGCGCAGAAGGTGATCGAAGGCGTCAAGGCCCGGCTGGCCTCGCTCAAGGGCAGCCTGCCGCCGGGGGTGGAAGTGGTACCGACCTATGACCGCTCGCAACTGATTGGCAACGCGGTCAGCAACCTGCGCGCCAAGCTGATCGAGGAGTTCGTGGTCGTCGCCCTGATCTGCTTCCTGTTCCTGTTTCATTTCCGCTCGGCACTGGTGGCGATCATCAGCTTGCCGGTGGGCATCCTGATGGCATTCATCGTCATGCATCTGCAGGGGCTCAATGCCAACATCATGTCCTTGGGCGGCATCGCGATCGCGATCGGCGCGATGGTCGACGGGGCGATCGTGATGATCGAGAACCTGCACAAGCACATGGAGCGGGAACCGGTCACGGTCTCGAATCGCTGGCGTATCGTCGCCAACGCCACGGTCGAGGTGGGGCCACCGCTGTTCTTCGCGCTGCTGATCATCACCGTGTCCTTCCTGCCCATCTTCACGCTAACCGGTCAGTCGGGACGCATGTTCGCGCCGCTGGCCTTCACCAAGACGTATTCGATGGCGGCGGCGGCGATATTGGCCATCACCGTGATCCCGGTGCTGATGGGCTATTTCATACGCGGCAAAATCACCCCGGAACACCGCAATCCGGTCAATCGCGCACTCACCGCGGTGTACAAGCCCGTCATCGATCGGGTCGTGCGCTATCCGAAACTGCTGTTGATCGGTGGGATCGTGGTGATCCTGGCCGGGGTCTGGCCAGCTTCGCAACTGGGTTCGGAGTTCATGCCGCCGCTGGACGAGGGCGACCTGATGTACATGCCGTCGGCCCGCCCGGGCATCTCGGCCGACAAGGCACGTCAGGTGCTGCAGCAGACCAACAAGCTGATCATGAGCGTGCCCGAAGTGAAGACCGCCTTCGGCAAGATGGGGCGGGCACAGACGGCCACCGACCCGGCACCACTGGCCATGATCGAGACGATCATCCAGTTCAAACCCGAGTCGGAATGGCGCCCCGGAATCACCAAGGCCGATATCCGCCGGGAACTGGAACAGCGCGTGCAACTGCCGGGCCTGACCAACGCCTGGGTGATGCCGATCAAGACGCGTATCGATATGCTCTCGACCGGCATCAAGACACCGGTTGGCATCAAGGTCGGCGGCCCCGATCTGGCAGTGATCCAGAAAATCGGTGAACGGCTGGAAGAAGTCCTGCCACAGGTACAGGGCACCACCTCAGTGTATGCCGAACGCGTGGCCGGTGGGCGCTACATCAAGGCCGACATAGACCGAAACCGCGCCGCCCGTTTGGGTCTCAACATTTCCGATGTGCAGGACGTCGTGCGCACCGCCATCGGTGGCATGAATGTGACCGAAACCATCGAGGGCCTGGAGCGCTACCCGGTCAATCTGCGCTATGCGCGCGATTGGCGCAATTCGGTGGCAAGTCTGCGGCAACTGCCCATCGTCACCGCGCGCGGTGGCCATGTCACCCTGGGTGATGTCGCCGATGTACACATCGAAGATGGCCCGCCCATGATCAAGAGCGAGGCGGCCCAGCTGACGGGCTGGACCTTTATCGACATTGCCGGGCGTGACGTGGGCTCCTACGTGGAAGCCGCGCAGCAGCTTGTTGCCGCCAAGGTGAAGTTGCCAGCCGGCTATTCACTGACCTGGTCAGGACAATACGAATACATCCAGAAGGCCCGGCAGAGCCTGGTCGTGATCGTGCCGGTGACGCTGGTACTGATTGCACTCTTGTTGTACATGGCATTCCGCAGCGTGGCGCAGACCCTGATCATCCTCGGTACGCTGCCAATGGCGCTGGCTGGCAGCTACTGGTTGCTGTATCTGCTGGGTTACAACATGTCGGTGGCCGTGGCGGTCGGTTTCATCGCACTGGCTGGCGTGACCACCGAGCTGGGCGTGGTGCTGATGGTCTATCTGAACCAGGCGGTCGGGCGATATCTCGAATCCTGCGACAAGAGCGGGCAGGCCTTGTCCTTCGAAGGCGTGCGCGATGCCGTGCGCGACGGCGCCATGCTGCGTCTGCGGCCGATCTCGATGACGGTCGCGGCCGTGGTTGCCGGTCTGCTGCCGGTGATGTTCGGCTCGGGCACGGGCTCGGAGGTGATGCGCCGCATTGCTGCGCCAATGGTCGGCGGCATGCTCAGCGCATTGGTATTGACCATGCTGGTGATTCCCGCAGTGTATCTGCTGTGGGAATGGCGCCGCCTGCACAAGCGTGAACCGCAGGTGTCGGGATGAGCCTGGCAATGAATCCACAGGCGATCGGGAGACGATCATGAAATACAAAAAAGTAACAGCCATCGTGCACGCCAACAGTCTTGAAGCAGTGGAGGAAGCGCTCAGGAATGCCGGTGCGATCGAGCTCGCAATCACCCATGTCAAGGGCTATGGCGACTACAAGAACTTCTACAGCCCGGCGTGGATCTCCAAGCAGGCCAGAGTAGAGGTGTTTATCGCCCAGCCCCAGGCGCAGGCGGCAGTTCGGGCTATTTCCCAGGCTGCCTACAGGGGCCTGGACAGCGACGGGATTGTCGCAGTATTGCCGGTGGATTCGCTGGTGCATATCAAGGACTGGGCACCGAGTGCAAAGCCATGACCGACATCATCGTCCCGCCGGGAGTGGCGTCGACCCGGGCTACCCGATCGTCGCCAAAATGCCGGGTCAGGGCATGATCTGCGGCGGTTCGATGGTGCCGCGTGCAACGGTCCAAGTAAGGGGGTACTCCAATAGGTGATTCCTGTTTTCTACTACTGCTTGCCCCCGACTTGCCGCTGGCGCGATCTCGCAGCAAGCCCCATATCCGAAAAATAATTGTTGCTGGTATGCAACAGCAAAACCACAGGAGAGAGCACATGATTACCAAAGGTTTATTTGCATCTGAATCCGTGAGCTCAGCCCAAAGTTTGGCCGTTTTTACGGCTGAGCCGATTA
>CAZOXZ010000050.1:0-16293 GCA_964583865.1 uncultured Rhodanobacteraceae bacterium
CGCTCGAAGGATTATGCCGATATTGCGCGGACGTTTCGTCCCGGCCATGCCGACTACACCTACTGGCAGAAGTACGGCATCCGCGATCCGCGCGGTGGCGGTCGCAGTTCGGCGCGCGAGACCACCATGCGCGTGGCGGCCGGCGTGGTGGCCAGAAAATGGCTGGCCGAGCAGCATGGCGTGACCGTGCGCGGCTGCATGGTGGGTCTGGGTGACTTTGCGCCCCGGACGTTCGACTGGTCGGTGGTCGAGGGCAATCCGTTCTTCTGGCCTGATGCGGCCATGCTGGGCGAGCTGGAAGACTTCATCAAGCGTCTGCGCAAGGCCGGCGACTCGGTCGGTGCCGTCATCCGTGCCGAGGCCACGGGCGTGCCGCCGGGCTGGGGCGAGCCGGTGTACGGCAAACTGGATGCCGAGCTGGCGGGCGCGATGATGTCCATCAACGCCGTCAAGGGCGTTGGCATCGGCGCCGGTTTCGCGGCGGCACGCCAGCGTGGCAGCGAGCATCGTGATGAACTGACGCCGCAGGGCTTCGCCTCGAACTCGGCCGGCGGCATTCTCGGCGGCATCAGCACGGGCCAGTCGGTGGTGGTCGAGGTGGCCTTCAAGCCCACCTCCAGCATCCTCATTCCCGGGCGCAGCGTGGATCTTGACGGCCAGCCGACCGAAGTGGTCACGCGCGGCCGGCACGATCCCTGCGTCGGCATTCGTGCCACGCCCATTGTCGAGGCCATGCTGGCGCTGGTGTTGATGGACCAGGCTTTGCGCCATCGTGCGCAGTGCGGTGACGTCGGGCCGGTGGCGCCACGGATTGCCTGACAGATCATGTCATCCTGGCGTGCTTGTCGTTATCATGCTGCCGTGCAGGGCGTTGTCCCTGTATTGCAATGAGACCCGAAGTGAATGCGTATGACTGACCAGCGTTACAACGTCGCGGTTGTGGGCGCCACCGGCGCGGTGGGCGAGGTGCTGCTGGGCATTCTTGCCGAGCGTGGCTTTCCGGTGGAGCGGCTGACAGCCCTGGCCAGCGAGCGCAGCATCGGTCGCGATGTGGAATTCGGCGCCAGATCCGTGGCCGTTCAGGACCTGGCCACCTTCGATTTTGCCGGCATCGATTTTGCCTTCTTTTCCGCCGGTGGCAGCGTCAGTGCCGAACACGCGCCGCGGGCGGCTGCGGCGGGAGCCGTGGTCATCGACAACACCTCGCAGTTCCGCTACGACGATGACGTGCCGCTGGTCATTCCCGAGGTCAATGCCGAGGCGGCCTTGCAGCGCCCGCGCGGCATCATTGCCAACCCCAATTGCTCCACCATCCAGATGCTGGTGGCGCTGGCGCCGTTGCATCGCGCGGCCGGCATCCGCCGCATCAACGTGGCCACGTACCAGTCCGTGTCCGGTGCCGGCAGGTCCGGCATGGACGAGCTGGGCCACCAGACCGCCGAGCTGCTGAACTTCAAGACGCCGCCAGTGCAGCGTTTCAGCCAGCGTATCGCGTTCAATGTCATTCCGCATATCGACCGCTTCGAGGACAACGGCTACACCCGTGAAGAAATGAAGATGGTCTGGGAGACGCGCAAGATTCTTGATGACTCCGACATCGGCGTCAATCCCACGGCCGTGCGTGTGCCGGTGTTCTATGGCCATGCCGAGGCCGTTCACATCGAGACGCGGGACAAGCTGGGTGCCGCCGAAGCGCGCACACTGTTGCAGCAGGCGCCTGGGGTGGAAGTGATGGACTCGCCGGCCAAGGAACACTATCCCAGCCCGGCAATCCATGCCCAGGGCAATGATCCGGTGTACGTCGGCCGCATCCGCGAGGACATCAGCCATCCGCATGGGCTGGACTTGTGGATTGTGGCCGACAATGTGCGCAAGGGCGCCGCCTTGAATGCAGTACAAATCGCGGAATGGCTGATCAAGCATCAGGCGGTTGCCGGCTGCCAAGAGGATGAATCGGCGAAAGATGTTGTGTAGTATGCACTTGGCTTTGTGTTATAAAGCTTTTTCTAGAAGATGGCAGAAAACTGATGCGCTTGGGGAAAACATGATGAAGGCTGGCAGAAAATGGGTAGTGGCTCTGGTCTTGCTGCTCGTCACGGGTGGTAGCGCCTTTGCTTTGGGCCTGGGGCAGATCAAGGTCAAGTCCGCGCTCAATCAACCTCTCGAGGCGATTATCCCGATCGTGTCGGCGACGCCTGACGAGCTGGCGAAGCTCGAGGTTTCGCTGGCTTCCAGCGCCGATTACCAGCGCGTGGGGATTGATCGCAGTCGCCTGCAGGTGCCGTTGACCTTCAAGGTCGAGGAGCGCGCCCAGGGCTACGTCATCGTGGTCACCTCCGAAGAGCCGGTGGGAAATCCGGCGCTCGACCTGCTGCTGGAGCTGGAGTGGTCACGCGGCAAGCTGCTGCGGGAGTATTCCGTGCTGCTGAGCCCGCCCGGCATGCCGGCGCCGCAGGCCAGTGCGCCCGTTGTGGCAGCGGCCGACAGCAGCCAGCCAGCCGAGACGACACCGGCACCGGTTGCCCCGGCACCCGAGCCCGAAGCGACAACCGCAAGCGCAGAGGAACCTGAAACAGCGCCAGTCTCGACGGAGTCGGCTGCCGAGACGGTTGCAACGACGACGCCTGCAGCTGCCGCGGCCCCGGTCAGCACCGCAGCTACAAGCGGCAGCGAACTTGCCCCGGGAAGCAATTACACGGTGGCTGCCGGCGATACCACCTGGGAGATTGCCGAACGCAGTACGAGCCCAGGCAATGTCAACCGCATGATGCTGGCCATCCAGCGCGCCAATCCTGATGCCTTTTACGAGGACAACATCAATGCATTGAAGACCGGGGCCGTGCTGCGCATTCCGACGCGCGAGGAGCTGACCGCCATTGGTGGCAGCGAAGCACGCAATGCGGTCCGGCGTCAGAACGAGGTCTGGAGCAACGCCGGCACGGTGTCACCCAGCACCATGGCCAGTACCGGCAGCGCGTCGTCCTTCGATTCCGCGGCCAGTAATCAGGGTGCTTCGAGCAGCCGCTTGCAGCTGGTGCCGCCTGACAGCGACACCGCTTCGGGCGCGGGCCGTACCGGCGTGGCCGGCGGTGAAGGCGATGTCGATGTCAGCGCCTTGAACCAGGATCTGGCGCGTGCCCGCGAGGCCCTGGCCAGCGAAAAGCAAAAGAGTGCCGACTTGCAGTCGCGCGTGACTGAACTCGAGTCCATTCACGAGAACAACCAGCGCTTGCTGGATCTGAAGAACGCCCAGATCGCCGAATTGCAGGCCAAGCTGGAATCGGCTGGCGAGGCGCAGCCGGCAGTCGCGCCGGCAGGTGAAGCCCTGGCGGATACTGCAGCGGTCACAAGCGAGCCGGCTGACACCGATTCCGCCGAGCCTGCCGCCGCTGCGAGCGCCGAAGCCCTGGAGGAAGACATCTTCGCGGCCGATACGGCGGCAACGACCAGCGCCATGGCGCCCGCCGCAGCGGGATCTGCCATGGCCAACGCGGATGCCGCCGAGCAGGCCGAAGCGGCCAGTACGGCGCCTGCGGCCACCGAAGCTGCGGCCACGTTGGCCGGTACGGGTGAGGCCGACGCCGGCACCACAACCGAAGCGACCGAACCGGAAACCAGCCCGGCAGCCAACGAACCTGCAACGGCTGCGGCCAAGCCTTGGTACATGCGCCTGTGGGTCTGGATTGTCGGTACCATCATCCTGCTGATCCTGCTCTTTCTGGGGATGCGCGGCCGGCGCTCCGGGGGCGATGCGTCCATGGCCGACGATCCGGACGGTGGCGGCATCGTTGATGCCGACGAGGACGAGGCCATGCTGCGTGAACAGCTGGCCGATGATCCGGACAACATGACAGCCCACCTGGAGCTTGCCAGCCTGTATTACGCCTATCGCGACGAGGACAAGTTCATCGCGGCGGCCGAGGCCATGCACGCCCATGTCGAAGATGACGATTCACGCGAGTGGGACCAGGTCCGTGCCATGGGCGAGGAGTTGTGTCCTGATCATCCCCTGTTTGCCGGGTTGCACAGTGACGGCGACGATGCCATTGCCGGATTGCACGACGACGACGACGCCTTTGCCGATACCGGCTTTGACGACGATGACGGCGAGTTGCCGGGTCTGACCGACGATGATGGCGGCGAGGAGGTCTCACTGGCCGGCATGGTGGAGGGCACGGAGATCTCGCGCGATGACAGTGGCTACAACTTCGATTTTGACCTGACCGGCCCCGACGGCGACGACGGCAAAACGGAAGATGACGGCCTGGGTGTCAGCGGGACGGCCGATGCCGACGCCACGGTACTGGACGATGGCGCCGCCACCGATGTCGATGATGACCCGTTCGGACTGGGCGATCTGTCCCCGGATTCTGACGATAGTGACGTGCCGGCAGTGCCGCTGGTTGACGAAGGCGACACGACCCTGGACCTTGCCGCCGAGCCACCGGCCGAACCGGAGTCGGATGCGGTGGTGGACGACGACGGCGGGTTCAGCAGCGATCCGGTCGACACCAAGCTCGATCTTGCCCGTGCCTACCAGGACATGGGCGACAGCGAAGGTGCTCGAGCCATGCTGGAAGAAGTCATGCAGGAAGGCAGCCAGTCGCAGAAGGACGCGGCACGCAAGCTGCTGGATGACCTCGACAACTGACGAAGACCCTTGTGGCCGGCGGCTCCCGCTGCCGGCCACGTCTTGTCTGCCGCCCCGGGCAATGGCCCGTTGCTGGACGCAGGCAGCTGCTGAACACCATGCGCATTGCCCTGGGAATTGAATACGACGGCACGGATTTTTGTGGCTGGCAGCGGCTCGGTCACGCGCCCAGCGTGCAGGAAACCGTGGAAAAGGCGCTGACCACGGTCGCCAACAGGCCGGTGGAAGTGCAATGCGCCGGACGCACCGACTCAGGCGTCCACGCCCATTGCCAGGTGGCCCACTTCGACACCGACGCCGAGCGTAGCATGCGCAGCTGGGTGCTCGGTGCCTGTTCCAATCTGCCACCCACGATTGCCGTGTTGTGGGCGCAGCCTGCGGGCGACGATTTCCATGCGCGTCACTGTGCGCGGGCCAGGCGCTACCGTTACAGCATTCTCAACCGTGCCGTCCGCCCGGCATTGGAAGCCCGTTACGTGACCTGGTGGCGCCAGCCGCTGGACGTGGCGCGCATGCAGCAAGCCAGCCGGCCGTTGCTGGGCGAGCACGATTTCTCCGCCTTCCGCGCCGCGGCTTGCCAGGCGCCGCACGCGCGGCGCAGCGTGCACGCCATCGAGGTCATACGCCGGGATGAGCATGTCATCATCGAGATCCAGGCCAACGCTTTCCTGCACCACATGGTGCACAACATTGTCGGCTCCTTGCTGCCGGTCGGGATTGGCGAGCGTGACGTGACGTGGCCGGGCGAACTGCTGACCGGACGTGACCGGACCCTGGCCGGACCGACAGCGCCGGCCGCAGGGCTTGCATTCATCGGCCCGCGCTACCCCGCAAGCTGGGGCTTGCCACCGGAGGTGACATTGTGAAACCGCCGTTCCGCATCAAGTGCTGCGGCCTGACACGCGAGGAGGACGTGCATGCCGCCGTTGACGCCGGGTTTGATGCCCTGGGCCTGGTGTTTGTCAGGCGCAGCAAGCGCTTTGTGGGCCTGGGCCGGGCAAGGCAGTTGCGCGCCGTGATGCCGTCGCATGTTGCCTGCGTGGCGCTTTTCATGGATGCCCTGGATGACATGGTGGGCGAGGTCATTGCTGCCATCGGGCCGGATGTGCTGCAGTTCCACGGGCGCGAGACGAATGGCTTTTGTCAGCAGTTCGACAAACCCTGGATCAAGGCCGTCGCCATGGGCTCGCAGACATCGTCGAGGCGACTGACGAGCTTCCGCGATGCGGCTGCATTGCTGCTCGACGGCCATGCCACCGGAGCGCTGGGCGGCAGTGGCGAGCGCTTCGACTGGTCGCAGGTGCCCGGAACCTTGAAGCAGCCGTGGATCCTCGCCGGCGGCCTGACGCCGGAGAATGTTGCCGAAGCCATTGGCAGCGCGCGCCCGTGGGGCGTGGATGTATCCAGCGGCGTGGAATCCTCGCCGGGACGCAAGGATGCCGTTAGAATGGAGCGCTTTGTCGCAGCGGTGCATGCCTCTGGCGACGCGCTGTCGGGTGACCTTGATGATTGAAGACTACACCGCCTGGCCGGATGCCGAGGGGCGCTTTGGCGATTTTGGCGGCAGCCACGTCGCCGAAACCTTGATGGCGCCGTTGGAAGCCCTGACTCAGGCCTGGCAGGCACTGCGCCATGATGCCGGGTTTCGCGCCGAGTTCGAGCGTGACCTGAAGCATTATGTCGGCCGTCCCAGCCCCGTGTACCATGCCCGCCGCCTGTCGCAGGAGGTCGGCGGTGCGCAGATTCTGCTGACGCGCGCGGACCTGACCCACACCGGTGCCCACACGATCAACACCCCCGTGGGCCCGGCCTTGCTGGCGCGGCAAATGGGCAAGCCGCGCGTCATCGCCGAGACCGGCGCCGGCCAGCATGGCGTGGCCACGGCCACGGTGTGCGCGCGCTTCGGGCTGGACTGCGTCGTTTACATGGGCGAGGTGGATATCGAGCGGCAGAAGATGAACGTCTACCGCATGCGCCTGCTGGGCGCCGAGGTCGTGCCGGTCAGCTCCGGTTCGCGCACCCTGAAGGATGCCCTGAACGAAGCCCTGCGCGACTGGGTGACGCACGTCGATGACACCTTTTACATCATTGGCACGGTGGCCGGGCCGGCGCCGTACCCCGAGATGGTGCGGGAGTTCAATGCCGTGGTCGGGCGCGAGGCACGCGCACAGATGCTGGAGCAGTTCGGGCGCCTGCCGGATGTAATCACTGCCTGCGTGGGCGGCGGCTCGAATGCCATGGGCATTTTTCATGCGTTCCTGAACGATCGCGAGGTGCGCCTGGTGGGTGCCGAAGCGGCTGGCGAAGGCCTGGCCAGCGGCCGGCACGCCGCGTCCCTGGCCGCCGGACGCCCCGGGATCCTGCATGGCAACCGCACCTACCTGCTCAGCGACGACGACGGCCAGGTGATCCCGACCCATTCGATCTCGGCCGGGCTGGATTACCCCGGCGTCGGCCCCGAACATGCCTTCCTGAAAGACACCGGGCGTGCCGAGTATCTTGGCATCACCGATGCCGAAGCCCTGGATGCGTTCCATCGCTTGACGCGCACCGAAGGCATTCTGCCGGCGCTGGAATCCAGCCACGCCGTGGCCCAGGCCATCAAGCTGGCCCGTGAAATGCCGACCGATGCGCTGGTGTTGTGCAATCTTTCCGGGCGCGGCGACAAGGACGTGCATACCGTGGCCGCCGTGGAGGGGCTTGCACTGTGAGCCGTATCGATCAACGCTTCGCGGAACTGCGCGCTGCCGGGCGCACGGCGCTGATGCCCTTTGTCACCGCCGGTGATCCGTTGCCGGATGCCATTCCCGAGCTGCTGCACGCGCTGGTGGCCGCCGGCGCCGACATGATCGAGCTGGGCATGCCGTTTTCCGACCCCATGGCGGATGGCCCGGTTATCCAGCACGCCGACGAGCGTGCCCTGGAAAAGGGCGTGCATGTGGCCGATGTGCTGGCGGCGGTACGCCGTTTTCGTGAGGACGACCAGCGCACGCCCATCGTGTTGATGGGCTACCTCAATCCGGTGGTGATCTACGGCATGGAGCGCTTTGCTGCCGACGCCTCTGGCGCGGGTGCCGACGGTGTGCTGTTGGTCGATTGCCCGGTGGAGGCCATGGCCATCAGCGCCCCCGTTCGCGAGGCAGGCCTGTCGCAGATCATGCTGGTGGCGCCGACCACCAGCGATGCCCGCCTTGAGCGCATTTGCGAGGCAGCCCGAGGGTTCCTGTACTACGTTTCCTTCGCCGGCGTGACCGGAGCGGCACGTCTGACGACCGATGCCATCGCTGACCGGGTGCGGGCCTTGCGGCAGCAGGCGGATGTACCGGTGGCCGTCGGTTTCGGCGTGCGCGATGCGGCCAGTGCCAGAGCCGTGGCCGAGTTTGCCGACGGTGTCATCATCGGCAGCGCCCTGGTGGAACGTCTGGCCGGTGCCGCTGATGCCAGCGATCAGGCGGCGCGGGCGCGGCACTTCCTGGAACCGGTGCGCACGGCCCTGGATACGATGTGATTGTGCCGGCGGTGGACTTTGCCGGGCCGGAAGCTTGTGGCTGGACAATTTCACGGGACGTGCAATCATTTGTTGACGGCAAATCGCACCCGCCGGGACAGCACGCCCAGGCGATGGTCGCCCGGAACAGGGGGCTGGGCGCGATGCCGACCCCGCAGAGATTTGAAGAGGAAAGCCTGTGAACTGGTTGCAACGCTTGATGTCACCGCGCGAGCGGAGTCCCGCGCAACAACACGGCAAAGGCAAGGTGCCCGAAGGCGTGTGGGAGAAGTGCCGTGGTTGCGATGCCATGCTGTATCAGCCCGAGCTGGAGCGCAACTTGCAGGTTTGCCCGAAATGCGGCCATCACCATGCCATCGCCGCGCGCGCGCGCCTGCTGGCCTTGCTGGATGAGGGCAGCGCGACTGAGCATGATGCCGACCTGCACGCCATCGACCCGTTGAAGTTCCGCGACTCGCGCAAGTACCGCGAACGCCTGGCCACGGCGCAGAAAAAGACCGGCGAAAAAGATGCCATGGTGGCCATGGACGGGACCATTGACGGCGTACCGGTCGAGGTCGTGTCCTTCGATTTCCGCTTCATGGGCGGTTCCATGGGGTCGGTCGTGGGCGAAAAATTCACCCGTGCGGCCGAGCGCGCGCTGGAGAGGCGCTGCGCCATGGTCTGCTTCAATGCCACCGGTGGCGCGCGCATGCAGGAAGGTCTGTTTTCGCTGCTGCAGATGGCCAAGACATCGGCTGCCCTCGGGCGGCTGCGTGAGGCCGGTGTGCCGTATATTTCCGTGCTGACCCATCCCACGACCGGTGGCGTTTCGGCCAGCTTTGCCATGCTGGGCGACGTCAACGTCGCCGAACCGCGGGCCTTGATCGGCTTTGCCGGGCCGCGGGTGATCGAGCAGACCGTGCGGGAGAAACTGCCCGAAGGCTTCCAGCGTTCCGAATTCCTGCTCGAGCACGGGGCCGTCGACATGATCGTTGACCGAAGGCAAATGCGCGACAAGCTGGCAGGGTTGCTGAAGATTCTCGGCCACCGGCTGCAGGCGGCCTGAATGCCGCGGCGGCTGGTCCTGGCCTCGCGTTCACCGCGCCGGCAGGCCCTGCTGGCACAGATCGGAATGGCGTTTGAAGTGCTGCCGGCAGACATCCCGGAACAGCGCCATCCGGACGAGACGCCGATGCAATATGTCTCGCGTGTGGCCCGCGCCAAGGCCGAGGCGGTGCTGGCACGCTTCGATGAAGGCGATGGCGTCTGGGTGCTGGGTGCGGACACCGAAGTGGTGGCCGACGACGAAGTGTTCGGCAAGCCAGGGGACGCTGCCGAGGCTGCCGCCATGCTGGGTCGCCTTGCGGGTCGCACCCACGAGGTCGTCTCCTGCGTCTGGCTTCTGGATGGCACCCATGCCTGGAGCGCAGGGTGCTGCTCGCGGGTCACGCTGGATACGCTGGACGCCCGTGCCATCGAACGTTATGTTGCCAGTGGCGAGCCTTTCGGCAAAGCTGGAGCCTACGCCATCCAGGGACGAGCTGCTGCCTTCGTGGCGCATCTGGAAGGCAGTTATTCTGCGGTCATGGGTTTGCCCCTGTACCAGACAGCCGGCCTGTTGCAGCGTGCCGGGCTTGCATGACGGAGGGCAGCCAAAACCATGATCGATGCCGCCCGTCACGCCGTGACGCCGAGGGAAAACTGGTGAACGACGAAATCCTGTTCAACGTGACTCCCCGCGAGAGCCGTGTGGCCGTGATCGAGAACGGCGTGGTGCAGGAGATCATGGTCGAACGCGCGGCGCGCGAAAGCCGGGTGGGCAATATTTACAAGGGCCGGATAGCCCGCGTCATGCCGGGCATGCAGGCCGCGTTTGTGGATATCGGCCTGGCCGCATCCGGCTTCCTGTATGCCGGTGACCTGCTGCAACCGCTGGAGAATGACGAGCACCCGGGCGAGCAGGTGGCGCCGGACGAGCCCATCGATCAGCTCCTGACCGAAGGGCAGGAGATCGTCGTCCAGGTGTTGAAGGACCCGATTCGCAACAAGGGTGCGCGGCTGACAACCGCCTTGTCCCTGTCATCGCGTTATCTGGTTTCCTTGCCCGGTCACGTGGTGCACGGAGTCTCCTCGCGCATCGTCGATGCGAAGGAACGCGAACGCCTGCGTGGCGTGCTGGATGCGCTGGACCCGCAGGCCGAGCACGGCTACATTGTGCGTACCAACGGCGAAGGTCAGCAGCAGGCCCGTTTCGCCGAGGATGTGGCCTATCTGGAGAAATTGTGGCGTCACGTGCATGACCGGGTCGAGCCGTCGGCGGTCGGTGACTGCATTTACGAGGAGCCGGGTCTGGTCCTGCGGGTGTTGCGTGACCTGTTGCGGGAAAACGTGGAACGCGTGCGTGTGGACGACGCGGCAACGGTCGCGGAAATGCAGCGTTTCGCCGCACGTTTCATGCCCTCTCTTGCCGACCGCATCGAATACTACGACTCGGCGCGCCCGATCTTTGACCTGTACGGCGCCGACGACGAACTGCAGCGGGCCATGAAGCGGCACGTGCCTCTGAAGTCCGGTGGTTCGGTGGTCATCGAGACCACCGAGTCGATGACCACCATCGACGTCAACAGCGGCAACAATCTCAGCCGGCGCAACCTCGAGGAAACGGCCTTTCGCACCAACCTCGAGGCCGCCCAGTCGCTGGCACGGCAGCTGCGCCTGCGCAACCTCGGCGGCATCATCATCATCGACTTCATCGACATGCGTGATGCCGATCACCGTCGCCAGGTCCTGCGCACGCTGGAGCGTGCCCTGGCCGAGGATCACGTCAAGACCACCTTGTACGGCCTCAGCGAGCTCGGTCTGGTGCAGATGACGCGCAAGCGCACCACCGAGAGCCTGACAGCCCAGCTGTGCGAGCCCTGTCCGGCCTGTGAGGGACGTGGTTTCCGCAAATCGGTGACCACGGTCAGTCACGAGATCTACCGTGAAATCAGCCGCGCGGTGCGCCAGTTCGAGGCCGAACGCCTGCTGGTGCTGGCCAACCCGGCCGTGGTGTCGTGGATCGTCGACGAAGACTCGGCGGCTCTGGCGGACGTGGAGCTGGCGGTCGGCAGGCCCATCGCCTTGCAGGCCGAGCAGCAGTACCCGCAGGAGCAGTTCGATGTGGTTTTGTTGTAGCGACCGGATGCGCCGGCCAGGTTCGCATCTGCGCCGCTTCGTGGTTGCCGGTTCCTGGCCGGAACGCCTGGTGTGAGGCGCGTGCTGCAACGGCTCACGCGCGGCCTGTGGCACGGTTTTGCCGGACTGGTGGTGCTGCTGGCCATCGTCGTGCTGGCAGCACGAGCCAGCTTGCCACTGCTGGACAGCCATCCGGATGTGGTGGCCGGCTGGCTGGGCAGTTATCTGCAACGTGATGTCGAGGTCGCCTCTGTGGAGACACAGTGGCAGCCGGACGGGCCGTTGCTGGTGGTGTCGGGCCTGCGAATCGGCTCGGGAGCGCAGGCCCTGGTGCTGCCGCGCGCACGCCTGAAACTGGATTTGCTGGCGGCGCTGGGGCCGCGACGGGCACTGGAGTTGCGCATCAGCAATGTAAACGCGCAACTGGTAGCCGATGCCACAGGT
Source organism: uncultured Rhodanobacteraceae bacterium (assembly GCA_964583865.1). Lineage (GTDB taxonomy): Bacteria > Pseudomonadota > Gammaproteobacteria > Xanthomonadales > Rhodanobacteraceae > DASSBG01. The sequence continues at coordinate 11,763 of CAZOXZ010000050.1, forward strand.
CAATGGCATTTGTCCGGCCTGAAGCTTGGCGATCAAGGGAACCGTGCGCCGTTGCGTTTGCCGTCCGACCTGCCGCTGGGGCTGGTTTTGCGTGACCTGACCGTGCATGTGAGCCATGCGGGCCATGAGCTGGACTTTGCCGTGCATGCGCCGACGGTTCGTGTTGTCATGGCCGCTGGCCGGCTGCGCATCGGCGGCGAGATCGGCTTGCCCGGAGGGCGGCAACGACTGCATCTTGTTGCGGCCATCGACCCGACGCGGCGCAGCGGAGAGCTGTACCTGGCCGGTGAGCAGATGGACCTGTCGACATGGGCCCGTGTCCTGTCGCCGCAACGCGACCTGCACGGACAGGGCCAGTTGCGCTTGTGGCTTGGCTGGACTGGTGGCGATGTCGACCATCTCGTTGCCGATATCGACTTTCGCGATGTACGGGCGGGGCGCTCCGGCGAGATACCGGTCGGGCGACTGGACGGCATGCTGCGCCTGGAGGGCAGCCGTTCCGAGTGGCACGCGCGCTGGCAGCCCGCCACCAGCGGTGGCGCAACCGGTCGCGTCGACGTTGCTCATGCGCCATCGGGGCGCTGGCAGGTGCAGGCCGAAGCGGTCGATCTGGCGCAATTGTCGCCCTGGCTGACGCTGCTGGGCGACAACATTCCCGCCGTGCCGCAAGCACTGGTCGACATGCATGCGCATGGCATGATCGACGAGCTGGCGGTCGCCTGGCACGACGCGCGGCACTTCGCGCTACGCGCCAGGTTTACCGGCGTCGGCTGGCAGGCAGCGCATGGTTTGCCACAGGTCGACCATCTTGATGGTGTTCTGCGCGGGGACGGCAAGGCCTTGAGCCTGCACCTGCCATCGCAGCCGGCAACCATCGCGCTGCCGGGCGTGTTTCGCGAGCCCTTCGTGCTCGACAAGGTTTCCGGCGACATCAGTTTCTGGCGTTTGCCGCACGGCTGGCAGTTGGTCTCCGACAACCTGGCTGTCGCAGCGCCCGGCTACAGCGCGCGCGTGCGTGGCGGCCTTGTTGGCCGCGACAACCGGGAACTGCCAGTGCTTGATGTGGCTGTCCGGGTCACGCGTGCCAAAGTCTCCGCGACCGGGCTGTTCCTGCCGGTCAACGTCATGCCGACGGACGCGGTGGACTGGCTTGACCAGAGCCTGGTGTCCGGGAAGGTGCAGGGGCGCGCCGTTTTTCGCGGCAACCTGGCTGATTGGCCGTTCCCGCAGCATGAGGGCTGGTTCCAGGCGGTGGGCGATTTCCGGGATGCCGTGCTCGACTATGACCCCGACTGGCCGCGGGCCACGCATTTGCAAGGCATCGCGCATTTCGTCAACGATGGCATGCAAATCGATGCCACGGCGGGCAGGTCCATGGGCAATGACATTGCCGCCGGCAAGGCCAGCATTGCGGACCTGGCCAACGGCCTGCTGGAGCTCGACATTCGCGGGGCCGGCAACAATGCGCAGTTGTTGCAATGGCTCAAGGCCACGCCCGTGGTGGCGACGCACACGGATGCGCTGGCGCAGATCCGGCTGGGCGGCCGCAGCGCGTACCACGTGATACTCGACTTGCCGGTGGGCGACCCGCAGGCGCAGTTCAACCTCGACGGCACGGTGGATCTCGAGAAGGCAAGCTTCGAGGCGCCGGCCTGGTCGTTTGCGTTGGACAATCTGGCAGGCGAACTGCATTTCGGGCCCGATGGTGTGCAGGCGCGAGAACTTGCCGCGCGCTACCACGGTGACCCCGTGCGGCTGGCGCTGGCCATCGGCGAGGTGGCCGGTAACGCTGGTGTGCGTGCCGACCTGCGCGGAAAACTCACCGGCGCAACGCTGGCGCAGACGTACTCCGGCCTGGAGGGGCTGAGGGACGTCGTGCAGGGCACGGCAGCATTCCATGCCAGCTTGAAGCTTGGTGGTGACGGGCCGGGCAGATTGCAGCTGGAGTCGAACCTTGAAGGCATGCGCCTGGCTTTGCCGGCGCCGCTGGACAAGCCTGCCGTCGCGCGCGTGCCATTGCAGTTGCGCCTCGACCTGCCGGCGGCTGGCGGCAAGCTGGCGCTGCGTCTGGGCGACACGCTGGACGCGCAGCTGCGTTTGCCTGATGACAAGCGCCCGCTGGCCGCGGATATTGCCCTGGGCGAGGCAGCAACCGCGCCCGATGCCGGCATCGCCGTGCATGGCGAGGCGGCGACATTGGATATTGGCGGCTGGCTGGCACAACTGGCCGTGTTGGCGCCAGCCTCGGCAAGCGGGACCGATCTGGCGCAAACGCGCGTGGACCTGACCACGGCCCAGGCGCGCGTGGGTGATACGACGCTGGGGCCGCTGGCGATCAAGCTGCAAAGCGGTGATGACGGCTTGCACCTGGCGCTCGATGGTCAGGCGCTGGCTGGGCAGATCGACCTGCCGCTGGCCAGCCTGGCGCGACGCGGGGTGCGGGTACGCATGGACAGGCTGCATTGGCCGGCATCGCAAGGCGATGCGCAGGGCCCGGCCGCACCGGCTCTCGTGGCACCTGCCGCGGTGCCGCCGTTGCATGTCTGGGTCAAGGATTTGCGGCTGGGCGATGTCGAGCTGGGCAATGTGCGCCTGGAAACCGTGCCCATGTCCGATGGTATGCGCATCAGTCATTTCGGTGCGCGCTCGAAGGTCATGCAGATTGACGGGCGAGGACGTTGGCTCGGTACGCGTGCGAACAGCCATTCCCGCTTCGCCATCGACCTCAGCTCCGGCGACTTTGGCCAGATGCTGGGGGCTTTCGGCCATCCCGACCTGGTGGCCGGTGGCAGCAGTCTGCTGCACATCGAGGGCCAATGGCCCGGATCACCGCTGGCGTTCAGTCTGGCCGAGCTGGACGGCACCATCGCCTTGCAGGTGGAGGACGGCCGCATCCTGTCGCTGGATCCGGGTCTGGGCCGATTCTTCGGCCTGTTTTCGATCCGCGAGCTGCCACGCCGGTTGAGTCTGGATTTCGGAGATGTCTTCCGTTCCGGCTACAGCTTCAACAGCATCAAGGGCACGATCCGCTTTGCCGATGGCAATGCCCGGAGCAACAAGCTGACGTTGCTGGGGCCGGCAGCCGATATCGTCATCGACGGACGTGTCGGCCTGCAACAGCGTGACTATGACGAGGTGGTGACGGTCACGCCGCACGTCGGCACGGCACTGCCGGTGGTCGGAGCGCTGGCCGGCGGACCGGTGGGCGCGGCGGCCGGCCTGGCGTTGCAGGGCCTGCTGGGCAAGGACATGAACCGCTCCAGTGCGGTGCGCTATCACGTTACCGGAAGCTGGGATGAACCGGTGATCCAGCGCACCGACGACCAGGCATCCGTCGTGCCGTTTCCAGCGCGTACGCACGCCACCACCCCGAAGCCGGAGCCTGCACCCACACCCCGCCCCGAGCTGCGGAAGCTGCCGCGCACGCGACCGCCGCTGCCGCTGCCGGCCTCGGCCCGCTCGGTGCGGTTGCCGCCCATGCCTTGATTGGTGCCGGGACGCCCCCACATCGCTTCTTTGGCGACTCAACTTCAGCGGAGACCCTTGATGGCTGCATCGACCAGTGACAATGCTCTCGAGCTGGCGCGTCAGCGCCTGCTGCAGCCCGGAGGCCTGGATGCCGGCGCCATCGAGCGGGCTTTCGGGCACTTGGCCGGCCCCGGCATCGACCTGGCCGACCTGTATTTCCAGCATTCGCGCAGCGAGTCCTGGATGCTGGAAGACGGCATCGTCAAGAATGGCAGCCATGCCATCGAACAGGGCGTGGGCGTGCGCGCCATTGCCGGCGAGAAGGTCGGGTTTGCCTATTCCGACGAGATCATGCTGCCGCAACTGCTGGATGCGGCCCGCGCGGCCCGCGGCATCGCCCGCAGTGGCCAGGGCAGCGGTCGGCCGCTGGCGGTGCGTGACGGGCGGGCACTGTACCCGGCCATCGACCCGGTGGAGACCCTGGACAGCCGCGGCAAAGTCGACGCCATGCGTGCCGTGGACGCATTGGCGCGCGGCATTGATCCGCGCGTCAAGCAGGTCATTGTCAGCCTGTCGGCGGTCAACGACACGATTCTCGTGGCGGCCAGTGACGGTCGCCTGGTGGCCGACGTGCGTCCGCTGGTGCGCCTGGGCGTGCAGGTCATCGTCGAGCAAGGCGAGCGGCGCGAGTCCGGCCGTTCCGGCGGCGGGGGCCGTTTCGGCTACGCCGAACTGCTGGCCGAGGGCCATGCCGAACGCTGGGCCCGCGAGGCCGTGCGTCAGGCGCTGGTGAACCTGGAGGCCGTGGATGCGCCGGCAGGCACCATGCCGGTGGTGTTGGGGCCGGGCTGGCCGGGCGTGCTGCTGCACGAAGCGGTGGGCCATGGCCTGGAAGGCGATTTCAACCGCAAGGGCACCTCGGCCTTCAGCGGCCGCATCGGCGAGCGCGTGGCGGCGCCGGGCGTCACGGTCGTCGACGACGGTACCCTGGCGGGCCGGCGCGGCTCGCTGTCGGTGGACGACGAGGGTACGCCCAGTGACTGCACCACGCTCATCGAGGACG
>CAZOXZ010000051.1:0-16234 GCA_964583865.1 uncultured Rhodanobacteraceae bacterium
ACCTCGGCGAGCGCCCACTGCTCCTGTCCGTTGGTCGCCTCAGCACCCGCAAGGGTCTGCGGGAATTCGTCGCAGCGAGCCTGCCCGCCATCGTCAAGGCTCATCCGGATGCCATGCTGCTGATCGTCGGAGACACCCCCAACGATGCCCTGGGCGCCAAGTCACAAACGAAAGAAAGCATCCAGGCCGCCGCCGACAAGGCCGGCATCGGCGGCAACATCAAGTTTCTCGGCACCATCACCGACTACCACGAACTCGGCGCCATCTACCGCGCCAGCAATGTCCACGTGTTCCCCGTGCGTACCATTCCGGGTGACCCCGAAGGCTTCGGCATGGTGGCTGTCGAAGCCGCGGCCCACGGCCTGCCCACCGTGGCCTTCGCCACGGGCGGCGTTATCGACGCTGTTGCCGAGGGCGAGTCAGGCCACCTCGTTGCGCCGGGCAACTACACTGCCTTCGCCGACGCCGTCATCCAGACCTTGGGCGAACACACACAACTGCAAACAAGCTGCCAAACCTTTGCCCGACAATTCGCCTGGCCCGAGTTCGGCGCCCGGCTTGCCTGGCAACTGCAATCAACCCATACCCCGTGCTGATCAGCCACGTATCTCAGCTCGTCATTGCCGCTTGAAGCGTACGGGAATGACGGCCTGTTACGGCTTCTTGTTGAAGCGGCGGCTGAAGGACAAGTCTGATCAGACATCGTTTTTACATGATAGAAATTTCATGTATCAGGCGAGCGAGTCCCACCATGATGCGCACACAAATCCAACTACCCGACGCCATTTACCACGATGCCAAGCGCATTGCCAAAGAACAGGAAATCTCCCTCGCCGAGGTCGTGCGGCGCGGCCTGGCTCACATGAGCGCCCTGTATCCGCCCGCGCGAAACGCAGACTGGACCTTGCCGGATGCCCGCGCCCTGGGGCCCTTCGCAGAACCGGTCACAGACTGGCGTGATCTGGCCAACAGCCGTTGACCAATGCTGTCCATCGACACCAACATCCTGCTGTACGCGCTCAACCGCGACGCCGACGAATTCGAGGCGGCGCGAGACTTTCTGCAAGACTGCAGCCAACGTGATGATGTGGCCATCTGCGACCTCGTGCTGGTCGAGATCTACAACCTGCTACGCAACCCGGCTGTGATCAACAACCCGCTGCCAGCACGCGAAGCCGGCCAAATCTGCACCCAATTGCGCAACAACCAACGCTGGGCCATCATTGAAACCGCCCCCATAATGACCCAGCTATGGCAAACGGTGAACCAAGACGAATTCCCACGCCGCCGCATATTTGACCTGCGCATCGCCCTGACCGTGCAACACCACGGCGTCACCCACTGGGCCACCCGCAATCTCAGGAATTTTCAAGACCTCGGATTCGAGCAGATCATCAACCCGATCCCCGAGTAGCATGCGCAGCCTGGCTCCACGGCCTTGCCCGACGTCAACACCGATGACCGCAAACACCCAACCCGCCTTCGGCTCTGCGCAGAATGACAGGCAAGGAGCGCACGCAGCGAACCGCGCAACCTGCCACCGCGTCATCCTGCGCGCAGGGAGCGCAGCAACCGCAGTCGCAGGATCCACTCTCGCAACAGCCATCAGCAAACACCGTCGCCCGTTTCCGCCAACGCCACAACCTCGGCGAGCGCCCACTGCTCCTGTCCGTTGGTCGCCTCAGCACCCGCAAGGGCCTGCGTGAATTCGTCGCCAACAGCTTGCCCGCCATCGTCAAGGCCCATCCGGATGTCATGCTGCTGATCGTCGGTGACACCCCCCAACGATGCCATGGGCGCCAAGTCACAAACAAAAGAAAGCATCCGGGCCGCCGCCGACAAGGCCGGCATCGGTGGCAACATCAAATTTCTCGGCACCATCACCGACAACCAGGAACTCGGCGCCATCTACCGTGCCAGCAACGTCCACGTGTTCCCCGTGCGCATCATCCCGGGCGACCCCGAAGGCTTCGGCATCAATGTTCTGAACGAAATAATTGTCGCTATGCACTCACAGGATGGTTAGTCTCCGCAGCGGCATGTGACGACGGGGCCAACATGATGCAGTGGCAGCTTTATGCGTTCGCGGTTCCGGACATGAATGCCAAGGCTACACAGGCTTTTACCACCCACTTGCCAATGAGATACGGAGTCCATCGGGAACACACCCCGGAGTCGATCTTTCCGGCAGCAGCAAAAACCGGACGAGCCAAACGCCCTGCCGGCAATAACCAGGGGTGGAGCCGTGCGTCGATGGCCGCATACCCGAGTGCCCGATAAGCCTCGGGGTGCTCGGATGAAAAAACTTCTGCCGAGGATCCTCCAGCCTCTTTCATCTTGTTCAGAATGCCGCCAAGCTCAATGTCATCAAGGTGGAGCAATGGGGCTGCATCGCACCAGCCAATGCTGCCAAGCCTGGAGAGCCGTAACAGGAGGTCACGGTCCTCGAAACCATACTGGTGATAGTCAGCACTCAATCCCCCTGCATCCATCAACGCATCCCGGCGCACGAAGAAGTTGGCTGTGGTCCCAGCCCACGTGAGCCCTCGCGCATATTGCTTCTTGCGGCGCAATGATGCGTCGATCTGATAGCGCGCCCAGAAGCCACTGCCAGGGGCGACAATCGGGCCGCATGATGCGACATGACCTTCCGCGAGGCATGCCCAATGGCGGGACACGAAGCTTTCTTCCGCTGGCCGGCAGTCACAATCGAGGAAGCCCAGCACGTCCCCGCTGCCTTTCTCAATCCCGGCTGCAATGGCTCCTGACCTGCCTTTGTTTTCTGGCAAGGCAACAACCGATGCATTACCTGTACCTTGGCGAAGCAGTTGCAAAGTGCCGTCATTGGAACCATCGTCTACCAAGAGAACTTCAAGGCCCTGATCGGCAGGCAAGTCTTGTCGGGCAAGTGCCGTCACCAGGCTCAACGCACCCGGCGCATTTCGGTAAACCGGAATAACGATGCTGATCATCGAGGGTTATCTACGCTCTGGTTTCGTGCCCAATTGGAGCAGAAAGCTCTCAGCGGCACCAGCAAGGCGAATTACTGTCGCAACGCCCAGCACTTTCCAGCGGTCGATGAACCGCAACTCGTGGTTGGACAATATCCATTGAGCCGCGCTCCAGATTGAACGGCGTCGTCCGAGAGAGTGCTTGTCAATGTGTGGCAGGCCGAGCTTTTGAAGCTGGCGGCGTCCCGCAGCCACTCTCCGGGCCTGCCGGATTGCGCCCATCAGGGTTGACCTCGGTTCGGTGTAGACGATTGCACCGGATGCGTAGTCAACCTCCAACCCGGATGCAACAGCTCGTCTGCACCATTCACGATCCCCTCCCGACAGCAGGCGTTCATCGAACCCGCCCACGGTCTCCATCTGTGACTGACTGCAGAACAGATTGGCAGTCGCAGCAAAACCACTCTTGCAGATATTCTCGCCTTGCCCGAACCCGACTTTCGCCTGGTAGCGAGCAACCGCCGTGGGATCTTCTGTGAGTGCGAAGGCGACGTGCCCGCCAATGATTGTCGGTCCTTTGCGTCCGAGCAGGGCATTGATGCCACACTCAATCCACCGAGAATCAGGCCAGCAGTCTGCATCAATGAAAGCGAGAACTTTGCCATGGGCCACCGCAACGCCTGCATTGCGCGCAGCGTAGGAGCCGGGTCGTTCGCAGCGGATGAACTGCACCGCAAAAGGGTATGGTCCCTCGGCCGCCAGAGGTGGCTCCGAGCCGTTGTCCACCACGATGACCTCCAGCGCATCCGACGGCCAGGTTTGTTCGCGCATGCCACGGAGGCAGCGATTGAGGCCTTCCTGATCGTTGAAGACCGGGATGATGACGCTGACACGCATCGGTGCGTCGGTGGTTTGAGATGCAGGCAACGGGTCGGACATTCCGCAGGTTGGTTGATTCAGTGATAGTCGTCTTCGCGTTGGTGGCGCACCGCAAGAATCGTGACCATGTCGTCAGCTTCGATTTCGTACAACGCAACATACCCGGAAGAGCCGAAGGAAATCACCAATTCCCGCAGGAAGGGGTTGTCGGGGCTGGCCTTGCGACAAGTGAACGGAAACTGCTCCAGCAGACCGACCGCATTTTCGATGGCAGTCAGTGCCTGACGGGCGGCGTCGATGTCGTGCTGCAGCAAAAAATCGTACATGCGCAGCAGGTCATCACGGGCGGCTCGCGTGTATCGAACGCGCCATGTCACCGGGTAGCTTTGTCGAGCATGTCACGCAGCTCGGCGTGAACCGTGTTGGGATCAAAATACTCTTGCGACTCACGCGCGCTGGCGCGTGCCGCGAGTCCGCGCGCGATGAACTCACGTTGCAGCTGGCGCCGATTCACCTCTTCGCGCAGTGACTGCTCCATGAAATGCGACAGGCTTTCGCCATCATGCAACGCGGCTTCGGCGGCCTCGCGCAGCTCGGGATCAACACGCAGGGACGGCATGGGTGCGGTTTTCATTGGCTCGGCTCATGCGTTGCAAATGCACCGCAAGCATAGCACGGAAACCGTTGCAACCAGTTGATATTCCGGGAGTGCTTTCATCGCCTTGGCCCGACTGCACCGGGCCAAAGCAGTTCCCGCATGGCGTTGACCCATCGGCGGTTCAGGAACCAGCTGAAGCCGAGGTAGGCTACGCTCCCGACCACGCCACCTGCGGCAAGTCGCAGCGTACCATGCGGCAGGTCGTGGGCCACCAACCAGGCCAGTGCCCCGGCGCCCAGCGCACACACCAGGGGCGCACCGAATTGGGAGAGGTACTCCTTCAGGGACGCATCGCAGCACGGCCTGATCAGAAAGTACCAAGCGGGAATCACGATCAAGGCTTGCAAGGCAAGCACTCCGACCGCCAAACCGGGGAGGCCATGGGCATGGGTCGCGAGCCAGTACAGCGGTGGCAAAATGACCAGCATGCTGATGTTCCACCAGAACGCGCGTTTGATGCGGCCCACGGCGTAGATGAGGCTTCCAGCGGGGTTGCCCGTGGAACGGATCAGGCCCCATGCCGCGAGAATCTGCAGGTAACGGATGGCCTCGTGCCATTGCGGGCCATACAGCAGGTTGACGATCTCGCTGGCAAACAGGCCCAGGCAAACATATAGCGGGAAGTTGATCGACGCGGTCATGCGCAACGTCTGCATGTAGATGTGGCGTACGCGGTCCTGCTCGGATTTCACCTTGGACATGACCGGGAAGCCGACCCGTGTCACGATGCGGTTGAGGACGGACGCCAGTTTCAGGCTCAGATCCCGTGGCACTGCATAAACACCGACCGCGCCCGGCCCCAGAACCAGACCGCCGACGAAGATGTCCGCGCTTCGCCGGATGTCGTTCGCCAGGGTCTCGCCCACGGAAAAGCCGCCAAACGTCAGATAAGGCAGTGCTTCACGCGGATGAAAACGCAGGTCGGGCCGGTACGTGGCGGGCAACATGATCCAGCAAAGCAGCGTGGCCATGCCGGTACGCACAAGCAAGCCGATCGCAAGTGCGTACACCCCGGCTCCCAGCAATGCCGCAATCACGGCACACGCCAGGCTTGTCGTTGCGGCTCCCATGTCGGCGAGTGCCAAGCGGTCGAAGCGCAAGTCCTTGGCGGCCAGGGCGCGCAGCTGCTGCCCGGCTGCGGCCAGTGGAAACATGACGCTGGTCCAGCGCAGCAAGGACACCAGCGCTGCCGAATCATACAGCCGACCAAGTACTGGAGCCGCCAGCCACAATGCTGCCATCAGTACGATCGCAAGCAGCATGTTCAACCAGTAAATGCTCGAGCAGGCGGTCCTGGGCACGGTGTCAAAATGGATCAGTGCCTGACTCAGACCGAGGTCCGCAAGCAGGACGGCTACGGCGATTACCGCGCCCGCAACAGCCATGAGGCCAAAGTCCTGGGGCAGTAGAATACGCGCCAAAACCATGGTCTGCAGTACTTGCAGGCCGGTGACCACCAGCGTGGAGAATGAAGTCCAGCGGCCTGCGGCAAATGTTGCGCGCTTGAGGTTCATGCAGTCAAGCTATGTTCGTGGGGTGGACGTGTCCCGCTTGCTTTGCGCCGAACGGGTAGTGTTGGTCTTCATGTACGCGGTCATCCTGCTTGCTTATCGATCCGTTCCTGCGGCAAAGGACTGGTATCCCGAAGTTACCGTGGCGCGCCCGACAAGCTTGTGCAGCAAACGGCAGTCGTCATCCGTGAGCTGTGCTCGGCCCTTGCCGATGCTGGCTGTCGAGACATTTCCGAGGGCTGCGCGCAAGTGTGGCACCTCGGCGATGTCGGACAAGCCGCTCGGTACATCCTCAGCCACGGGACGGTCGAAGCTGTAATCAATACCAAGAAAGTCAGCCACTCGTTGCATGGTTGGCTGGGGATCCCGCACCAGGTCTTCATAGCGTACCGTGCAAATGGACGTCGGGTGCTGGTGACGCATGCGGTTTGCCGCATGCAGCGCGTCGCGCCAGCGCACGGCTGGCGCGCGGATGTCGCCTGCGTACTGTTCCAGCTTCGAACATGAGTAGACGACATCGGCCGGGTCACGCAACATGAAGACGAATCGGGCGCGCGGGAAGATTCGGCGCAAGTTCTGCATGTTGCTGACGTTCAGCGGGGTCTTGTCGCCCCATCGCACGGAGTCCGCACCAAGCGAGCGGCCATGGAAGCGGTACAGGGTGTCAATGAAGTCCGCCAGGGTCTGCTTTGTTTCGGGTAGTCGCGACAGTTCGCGGTACAGTTCGACCGGGCACGAATCAAACCAGCCTTGGTTCGCTTGCAGCTGCGCTCCGAGCAAGAGACCGGTCATGTCCCGCCATGACAAGGTCGACCTGAAGTCTCCGAACAGGCGTACCCAGGTGGCGACCGCCCAGTTCTCGGGCGGAACATGCACGGCACTTCCCGATTGCAGCAGGCGCCTCAGCAATGTTGTGCCGCAACGGCCCGGTCCGACGATGAAAAACGGTTCCAGTGGTTCACCCGAATGCCACGGGAACGCTGGCGGGCGGACGATGCCCGCAAGCAGCCGGCAAACGGCGCGGCGCCGGGAGCCGTCGGGCAACAGAAGCTTCATGGGCATGGGAGGGTCACCATGGTCGGGCGGCGATGCAGCTCATTTTTACATGAAGCCTGCATGATGTTTGCCGGCGTGGAACACTCGCAGTCAAGGGCTCACCGATGCACATGCAAGTGCGTCGTATGTGCCTTGCAGCGCTCTCGCCAGTCGGGTGACACTGAATTGGTCCCTCGCGAAATGAAGGGCACTGGATGACATCGTCTCGGTACGTCGCGGATCGTTGAGCAGCTTGGTCAAGGCGTGTGCAAGTTGTTCGGCGTTACCAGGCTTGAATGCCAAGCCGGTTTTTCCATGCACGATGCCCTCCGTGGTGCCACCCAACGCAGAGGTTACAACGGGAACTCCACAGGCTTGCGCCTCGATCAATACAAGGCCGAAGCCCTCGGCATCGCCGCGACCTGTCTCCACGCTGGGCAGGCATAAAAGCCGTGCTTGGTGCATTTGCTGGATTACTTCCTCGGAGCTACGCGCGCCGAGGAACTCGGCTGGTACATTGGCTTGCCGCGCCAAGTCCTTCGCGGCGCCAAGAAGCGCCCCGTCGCCGATCATGACAAGCTCTGCATCCGGCACAGCCTTGCGTACCTCGGCGTAGGCGCGAATCATGAGTAAAGGTGCCTTGCTCTCCACCATGCGCCCTACGAACAGGATGCGCTTGGGGCGTTCCGTTATCGGGATGCTGCCAGGGCTGAAGCGGTCGGTATCCACGCCGATATAGGCGACGGTAATCTTCTCTTCGGGTAATCCAAACGCCACGGCGCGGCGTTTGATGGCCTTCGAGACTGCAATGAAATGCACAGCAGGCTCGTTGCCGAGCGCGAGCAGCTGTGTCGGGTAGTTCCTGCGCCGCATACCGCCGTTTCCGGCCTCCCACCACTGGCGATGGATATTGATGTCATAGCCATGCAACGTCACCACCATCGACAGCCCCGCCTCGCGGGCACTTGGCCAGATGTCCACGGCATTGGTGCCGAAGTGGGCATGGACGAGCTTGGCATCGAGGTCGCGTAACGCGTGCACGGTTGGAGGATGCGGCATGCCCCGCCATTGGCAGTAGCGCAGATACAACATGCCAACCGTGCCGCGATCCAAGCCGGGCAGGATGGCCGTATCGAGCCCGGAGATATCCAGCCCGCCAGGCACGGTGCGATAGCCGGCGAGAACAGGGCGCCAGTCGCGCAGTGCCTTGGCCTGCTCTTTGATAAAGGTTTCCGACCGCGGAAGAAGGTCACTGCGAAAGACGATGACCTTCTTCAAGGTACGCACGCTCGCGTGGGGTCACGCATGGTGGCCAGGTCTTGTATTGCCATATCACGACGCAGCCTCACGCGCGATCCGGATGATGGCCGCATGGTGCAGGCCGAAGTGCTCGCCGATTTCGCGCAGCATGTAGTGGCCGCTGGCCCAAGCCGCGCGAATGGCGGTATGGCGTGCAGCCTGGCCGCGACAGACGCGATGGCGAATTCGGTCTTCAGGAAGTGGCGCCGGAGTGATTGGGTCATCGGGTAGCAGGTGCAGGGCGGTATTGAGGCAGCATGGGTCATGATGCCACAGGCAGGCCGGTAGGCGGCGTTTGCAACAAGAGGCGCTGGATCTCCGCTTCGCTGCGCCCGGAGTGACGGCGGCCTTGTTCGTCATTCCGCACAAGCGAGTGTGCGAGCAAGATACTCGGGGTCCTCGGCCCGCCGGCATCCTGCCGGCATGCCCATGCCAGCGGCCTGGGTGGTTTGATGTCGTCGTGATGCGAGCAAGATGCTCGCGGAACTTGATGCACGGGCGCCGTGCCGATACCAGGCGGATGGCGGCTGCGGGTGTCATTCGCAGTGCCTTGCGGTTCAATCAGTTGGCGGGGCCCAGAGGCTGGCGATGGGTACGGCGTACAGCCCGCTGCCAAAAGGCAGCACCGAATCGCCATTGTAAAGCACGACGCCGGTGCGGAAACGGTTGCCAGCGACGTCCGCCAGCCGCCGCAGGCCCCGAAAATCCCGGGTGGTGACTGTGGCGGCGGCCTTGACCTCGACTCCAACCAGATCGCCGGCGGGGCCTTCGATGACGATATCGACTTCCTTCTTGTCCTTGTCACGGTAATGGGCCAGTTGATACGAGCCATTCTCCCATGCGAGCAGTTTGCAGAGCTCCGCAAACACAAAGCTTTCCAGGATCGTACCGAAGGTCTTGCGCTGGTCGGTGACGTTGGTGTGCGTCACACCTCGCAACGATGCCAGCAGGCCGCTGTCCAGAAAATGGAGCTTGGGTGTCTTGACCAGGCGGTTGTACTGATTGGATGCCCACGGTTCCAGCGTCTGCACCAGAAACAGCTGCCTGAAGATGTCGAGATATCGCCGCCCGGTTTTGGCATCAAGACCGATTTCCCCGCCGATCCGCGTGTAATTGACCAATTGACCCGAGTGGTGAGCCAGCGCACGCAACAGCCGCGGCATCTGCGACAGTTTGCCGATGTTCGCGATGTCGAGCACATCACGTTGAACGATGGCATTCAGGTAGTTTCTTGCCCACTGCGTGCGGCGGCTGGCCTTTGTTCGGCGCAGCATCTCCGGGTAGCCTCCTTTCAAGACAATCTCCGCAAGCGCCGACCCTGCCACAGCAGGGCCTGCAGCCGGCGGCTTGCCCGCAAAGACATCGTGCACGAAGGAAGGACGGACTCGCCTGATCTCCGCCTGGGCCAATGGCAGCAGGTCAATGACCTCCATCCTCCCTGCCAGGCTGTCCGCTGCGCGCGGCAACGAGAGCACGTTCGTCGACCCGGTCAACAGGAAGCGGCCAGGTCGACGGTCCTCATCGACGTTTCGCTTGATACTCCGGAAGAGCGCTGGCGCTCGCTGGACCTCGTCAATGACCAGCAACGGCGCGGATGTGTCTTGCAGAAACCCGACCGGATCAGCCGTTGCGGCTTCCAGCGTGGTTTCATCATCCAGTGTGCGAAAGGTCTGGTCCTCCGGCACAATCTTCTTGGCCAAGGTGGTCTTGCCGGACTGCCGCGGCCCGTTCAGCAGGACAACAGGCGTGTCGGACAAGGCCTCCAGCACGCGCTCGCGCACATGACGCGGATAGATCTCCAGTTTCATCTGCGGTCACCAACCTTCGTCCAATCAGGAATCCATGTCCGTCCAATCGGGATTGTACAGCCGTCCAATCCGGAATCCAAAGCCGTGTAGTCGGCTCCTCGAAAAAAAATGGGAGGAGAAAATCTTCCTTGCTTTGCCTGACCGATTCGCAACAATACATCACCGGTTTCGGGTCCCTTGACCGTCCGCCGCAAGGAGGTTGTTGGTAAAGCGAGCAAGATGCTCGCGGCCCGGACCGCCGGCGTCTTGCCGGCATGTAGAAGGGGACCGCCGGCATCCTGCCGGCACGGCCGCGCCAGCGGCCTGGGTGGTTTGAATCGCCGCCATGCGAACAAGATGCTCGCGGTCCTCGGAGCGCCGGCATCTTGCCGGCAGGTAGCGTCAGCGGCCCGGTCGGTTTGATTCACCGCAATGCAAGCAAGATGCTCGCGGTCCAGGGACGCGGTTCTCAGTCGATCACATGGCACGCCGCGGCACCACCTTGCACGGCGTGGGTGACCGGATGGCGGTCGAAGATTGCCAATGCGCCGGGCAGCGCCGGGGCGAGAATTGTTCTGACCTGATTCAGATGAGGCCGTGTCTGGCGCAGAGGTCTCGAAACATGGTGATGCTGGTCCCAAGCGTTTCATGCCCTTGTCGGATCAACTCGATCAGCTCGGGCAGGGCAGTGCTGGCAGGGTCGTACTCGTGCGTGAGCTGGTTGCACAGGCTCCGTAGCTCGAGCCATGTGGCCCTGTCCGGAAGAATGCCTGCGGTCACCGCCCAGGTCACCACGTCATGGAAACTGCGCTGTTGTTCCCCGGACATGCTGTGGGCATGGCGCAGGGCACCCGCCAGTTGGTCCTGCAGTTTGCAGAAACGGTCCACGATCGCAGCCATACGCTCGGCGGTGGCAGGGTCGTCGACAGCGCTCGGCGTCACTTCCGGTAAACGCTCCAGCGACCAACGCAACCCGGTCTCGATCCGTGCCAATACCTGAAGCTTCTCGGCCAGCAAACGACGTTGTTGGGCCAGCACCGGGTTCACAACTTGATCCCGGTCAGGCGAGCGATCTCGACAATGGGGCGGTCGCTCTGCCCCGGCCAGGTCGTCACGACATCGACTGGCCGTCCGAGCTGGTCTTCGAGCCTGGCGGCAAGGGCAATTTCCTTCTTCAGCGTCGCCTTCTTCGGCAGTTCGATCAACAGGTCGATATCGCCGCCGTGCGCGTCATCGTTCGTGCGGGAGCCGAACAAGCGGACACCCGTCTCCGCGCCAAAGCTCTCATGAACCAGGCGTAGAACGGTTTGGACTTGCTGCTCAGTCAGACGTATCGGGTATTGCCGAAAGGGACTCAGGAACAAGATAGCATTTACCGCACCGGGCGTGGCCGCAATGCGAGCAAGATGCTCGCGATCAGGTGCGCGGGCGTCCCGCCCGCACAGGCACGTCATGCTGCGCGGAGCGAAGCGGAGTCGCAGCATCGATGCATCCATGGTGCCTGTGGACCCTGCGACTGCGTTCGCTACGCTCACTCCGCGCAGGGTGACGGGCCCTTGTTCGTCATCCCGCGCAAGCAAGTGTGCGAGCAAGATGCTCGCGGTCCTTGGATCGCCGGCATCCTGCCGGCATGGCCGCGCCAGCGGTGAATGGATGCTGCGACTCCGGGCTGGCGCCCTGCGCGCAGCATGACGGTGTTCTGGTGGCTTGGCCGGTGGCCTGAGCGGCTACGCCGCCATGCGAGCAAGATGCTCGCGGTCCAGCAAGATGCTCGCGGGCCCTGGAGGGCCGGCGTCCTGCCAGAATGGCCAATGAAGCGCCGACTACTAGATCAACGGGTTGATGACTTGGGTGGAGCCGTAGTATTGCTGGTGCGCCAGAGCTTCCGTCCACAAGATCGGCGCACCGCTGCGCTGGGCCGCGGTGACGATCAGGCTGTCCCAGAAGCTGAGTTGCCAGCGCTTCTGTGTATCGAACGCTGAGGCCAGCAGTGCCTTGTCATTGTCGACGACGTGCCATGCGAGATAGGGAGACACTCGCGCTGAAGACGCGTCCGCAGTCAGCTTGGCCTTGCGCATCAGGTTGACATGCAATTCCTGCAATACCTGCACGCTGATGGCAGCATGGCCCGGTTCCTCCCAAAGCGGCTCCAGGTATTGCCGTGCGCGTGCGTGGCGTGGATCAGTGGACTCGGTGTTGGCGTAGTAGAGCACGTTGGTGTCCACAAAGACCTCAACGCTCATGCGAAGCCTCGCGCTCCAGGGTGCTGGCGTCGGCAACGGAGACCGGATCCCTCATGGCACGCAACGCCCGCTTGCGCTGCAGCTCGAATCCGTCCAGTTCCTCCACCTTTTGCTTTACCAGTTGCCCCACCCACGCCGACACGGAGGTGTGCTGATCCACGGCCAGATGGCGAAGTCGATCCACGGTTTTCTTGTCAAGACGCAACGTGATGTTCGTGGTCATGGTTGTCGGGGCCTGATTCTCTCAGGCACAGACTACGTGCTACACACACAACGTGCAACTTTCACATCCATGACGTCGTTGCATGGGTCTCGTCCATCTGCGGATTCTTCGTCTCGTGGCGGTCGGCAAAGCGAGCAAGCTGCTCGCGGTCCTCGGAGCGCCGGCATCCTGCCGGTAGGCCGCGCCAGCGGTGAATGGATGCTGCGACTCCGGGCTGGCGCCCTGCGCGCAGCATGACGGTGTTCTGGTGGCTTGGCCGGTGGGCTCGGCGACTGCGCCGCCATGCGAGCAAGATGCTCGCGGTCCGGGGACGCGGGCGTCCCGCTTGCACGTGGACCCTGCGACTGCGTTCGCTGCGCTCACTCCGCGCATGCCCGCTCAGACGGGCGGTGGCTCGTGCACGGTCGGCGTTGCCAGGTACTGGAAGTCGAGCCCGCTGAAGTCCTGGAAGTCCGCATCGAAGCTGCCCAGGGTGGCGCCATGCGCGATGGCGATGGCAGCGAGGTTGGCGTCGCTGGTGAGGTTGCCGCCGCGACCGGCACCCAACAACAGGCGCGCCAGCAGGGCGGCGTGGCCGCGGCTGGGCAGCAGGATGCGGGCGCGCGGGTGGGCCAGCCACTCGTCCATCACGGCCAGTGCCGTATCCAGTGGCAAGGGCTGCGGCAACACCCGTCGCAGCGTGGCAATACGCAGGAAGCCGAGCAGTACGGGCCACGGCAAGCCGACGCCGCCCGGGCTGTTGAAGGCATCTTCCAGCCAGTGCACTGCGGTCGCATGCTGCGGGCAATCGCGGTTGACCGCGTACAACAGCACGTTGACGTCGGGCAGCTTCATTCCGGCCGCGGATAGCGCGCGGCGTCGTCCAGTTCATCGGCCAGCGACAGCGCCTTGGTGAGGTCCACCCTGGGTTCACCGAGGCTGAAACTGCGTTGACGAAAAACCGGCACGTCCCTGGCGTCCCCTGCCAGCCCGGCGCGGATGGCCTGATTGACGGTGTCCTTGAAAGTCAAGCCCTGCGCGCGCATGGCCTCCTTCAGCAAGGCTTCCACGTCCGCTTCGAGGGTGATGGTCGTACGCATGATGCTTCTCACATCAAAACATGCACATCATGATGCCTGTGGAGGGTTGAGACGTCAAGATTGTTTGCCGTCCTGCCGCAACGGCCATGGTCCTCGGAGCGCCGGCATCCTGCCGGCATCACCGTTGGAGCGCCGGCATCTTGCCGGCATGGCCGCGTCAGTGGCCACGTTGACCTGGCCTGTAGCCAAGGCGGCTACGCCGCAATGCGAGCAAGATGCTCGCGGCCCGGAGCGCCGGCATTGGAGCGCCGGCATCCTGCCGGCATGGCCGCGCCAGCGGCCCGGGTGGTTTGATGCCACCGTAATGCGAGCAAGATGCTCGCGGTCCGGCAAGATGCTCGCGGTCCGGAGCGCCGGCATCCTGCCGGCATGGCCGCGCCAGCGGCCCGTGGTGGATTGGCTGGCGGGCTGGGCGGCTACGCCGCCATGCGAGCAGGATGCTCGCGGTCCAGCAAGCTGCTCGCGGTCCTTGGTGCGCGGGCGTCTCGCCCGCACAAGCACGTCATGCTGCGCGGAGCGAAGTGGAGTCGCAGCATCCAGGGTGACTGTGAACCCTGCGACTGGGTTCGCTGCGCTCACCTGGCCGGATGTTGGGTCCACCTTCGGTGGTCCCAACCTGCAGGCTCCGCGCAGGGTGACGGTGGTCTTGTTCGTCATCCCGCACAAGCGAGCCTGCGAGCGCGATGCGGGAGCCAGTGCCCTTGGGCGTCACAGGGGTTCGAGCGGCTCAGGGCAAGCGGCTGCCCATGTCCGTGTCACGCGCCAGCGCAAAGGCGTGCGCAACAACGGGCTTGGCCCATTCCGGGGTCTGGGCCATGGTGCTGACGTCGCGTGGCCATTGAATGCGGCCCTGATCCACGGACAGGAGCAGACGTGGCTGCGGTGACTGGCCTTTGGCCGGGTCGACGTCGGTGCTGTTGTCGAATACGCGCAGCATGTCAAGGTCGGGCATCAGCGTGATCAGGTTGCGGCGGCTTGCGGTGTAGCGTGCCCGCACTCTGGCTTCCGGAATGTCATGACCGCCCGCAGCGACACGCGCGCGGATGCGTGCGAGGTGGTGCTTGGGGCTGTCGAGCGCGACGTACCATATGCAAACGCGGATCCCCTGGCGCACTGCGTGCTGAAGGTGGCGGGTGACGGTGCGCCCGCCGAGCGTGGTTTCGAAAGCGTAGTCGTGGTCGTGCTCGATGGCCGCGAGCAATTGCCGCACGCCTTCTTTCCAGGCCAGGCTGTTGGCCACCTCCACGGTCATGTCGGGGTGGGTCTGGAGGATGCGCCGGGTGGCTTCGTCCGGGTTGTAGTACTCGGCACCATGCGCGCGCAAAAACGCACCACCGACGCTGCTCTTGCCGGCCCCGTTGGTACCGGCCAGCACGGTGATGCGCGCCATCAGCCCGGATTCTTGTGGCGGGTTGTGGCGGCGCGGCCGAGTTCGTCGGGCGTGGCGGCGAACAGCGCATCGACGCCGGCTTTCGCGTCCGCCGTTTGCATGGCAGCCAGTTGCCGGTCGAATTGGCTGCGCAGGCTGGCGAGCGGGTCGGGGGATGCCTCCACCAGTTCCTGGTACGCCTGCAGCGACAGCATGACAGCCGTCGGGTGACTGTTGCGCGTGATCAACACCGGTTCGTTACCGTGCTCCACCCGCCGCATGAGCTGCGCGAAGCCCTTTTTCGCTTCGCTTGCGGCGATGGTCGGCATGTCGGCAGAAGGGTTGTGGCCGGTACTTGCAGCGGTTCGGGACATGGTGCCTCCGAAGAACAGGGAGTCATGTCCAGTTTGGCTGGTTTGGTCAAATTGGTCAATATCACCTACCCGCTCGGTGACTGCACCCATGCCCGGACTTCCGTTTCGGTCGTCTGGCGCGGCGGGGTTTTACGGTTCGCGGCTGGGCCACGCAGGGTGACGGAGTCCTTGCTCGTCATCCCGCACAAGCGAGTGTGCGAGCAAGATGCTCGCGGTCCGGAGCGCCGGCATCCTGCCGGCATGGCCGCGCCAGCGGCCTGTGGTGGTTTGATGCCGCCGTGATGCGAGCAAGATGCTCGCGGTGGAGCGCCGGCGTCTCGCCGGCATGGCCGCGCCAGCGGCCTGTGGTGGATTGGCCGGTGAGCTGGGCGGCTACGCCGCCATGCGAGCAAGATGCTCGCGGTCCGTGGAGCGCCGGCATCTTGCCGGCAGGCCGCGCCAGCGGCCTGGGTGGTTTGAATTGCCGTGATGCGAGCAAGATGCTCGCGGTCCAGCAAGCTGCTCGCGGTCCTTGGAGCGCCGGCATCTTGCCGGCATGGCCGCGCCAGCGGCCTGGGAAGTTTGATCTCGCCGTGATGCGAGCAAGATGCTCGCGGTCCTTGGAGCGCCGGCATCTTGCCGGCATGGGCGCGCCAGCGGCCTGTGGTGGATTGGCTGGTGGGCTGGGCGGCTACGCCGCCATGCGAGCAAGATGCTCGCGGTCCAGCAAGCTGCTCGCGGTCCTTGGAGCGCCGGCATTGGAGCGCCGGCATCTTGCCGGCATGGGCGCGCCAGCGGCCTGTGGTGGTTTGATGCCGCCGCGATGCGAGCAAGATGCTCGCGGTCC
>CAZOXZ010000052.1:0-15937 GCA_964583865.1 uncultured Rhodanobacteraceae bacterium
GCGAGGTTTTCCGCCTGCGCTCGCGCATCATCCGCATGCTGCGCAGTTGGCTGGAAGCCGAACCGCGCCGTTTCATGGAGGTGGAAACGCCGATGATGCACGTCATCCCGGGCGGTGCGGCCGCGCGTCCCTTCAAAACTCACCACAATGCGCTGGACATCGACCTCTACCTGCGTGTGGCACCGGAGCTGTACCTCAAGCGCCTGGTGGTTGGCGGCTTTGAGCGCATTTACGAGATCAACCGCAACTTCCGCAACGAGGGCGTGTCCACGCGGCACAACCCCGAGTTCACCATGCTGGAGCTGTACCAGGCCTGGGCCGGCTACGAGGAGATCATGGACCTCACCGAGGGCATGATCCGGCATGTGGCCGGCGAGCTGCTGCCGGACTCGCGGGTCACCTGGGACGGGCACGAGATCGATCTCGGCAAGCCATTCCGACGCTGGCCGCTGGCCGACGCCGTGCAGCAGTACAACCCGGAGATCAGCACCGCGGACTTGCGCGATGTGGCGCGCCTGCGGACGCATTGCGACCGCCTGGGCGTGTCGTATGACAACAGCTGGGGCTGGGGCAAGCTGTTGCTGGAGATTTTCGAGGCCACCGCCGAAGCCGACCTCATCCAGCCGACCTTCATCACCGAATACCCGACCGAGGTCAGCCCCTTGTCCCGTGCCCGTGACGATGACCCGGAAGTGACGGAACGCTTCGAGCTGTTCATCAGCGGCAAGGAGCTGGCCAACGGCTTCTCCGAGTTGAACGACCCGGAGGACCAGGCGCGGCGTTTCCTCGCCCAGGTCGCCGCCAAGGACGCCGGCGACGACGAGGCCATGCATTTCGATGCCGATTACATCCGTGCCATGGAATACGGCATGCCGCCCACCGGCGGTCTCGGCGTCGGCATTGACCGGCTGGTGATGTTGCTCACCGGCACGTCCTCGATCCGCGACGTGTTGCTGTTCCCGTACATGCGCCCCGAGGCCATGCCCGCCAGTGGAGCAGGGCAATGAACGCCGGAAACGTTATCATGGCGTGCGCCCTCAGCCTGCACAGTCCCGGGAAGCCCACATGAACCGCATTGACAAGGTGCGCGCACGACTGACCGAGGCACTGGAGCCGACCGAACTGGATGTCATCGACGACAGCCACAAACATGTCGGTCACCCGGGCGCCCGGGATGGTCGCAGCCACTTCACCGTGCACATCGTCAGCCCCGCCTTTGCCGGCTTGTCACCACTGCAACGTCACCGGCGCGTGTATGCTGCGCTGGGAAGCCTGATGGATACCGACATCCACGCCCTCAGCGTGGACGCCAGAACCGAGGAGAAACCATGAAACCGTTTGTACACCTGGCGCTGCTGGTTGTGGCGCTGCTTTTGGCAGCCTGCCAGTCTGGCACGAGTACCGAACCGGCCAAGCGTATCGTCCAGCTCGATACCGCCGGCCCGGTGGCCGCCACCGTCAACGGCGTGGCAATACCGCGATCACTGGTTGTCGCCGTGGCCCAGCGGCGTGGGCTGGATGCGGCGGACCCGACGCAGTACAAGCAGGCCCTGGATGAGCTGACCAACACCGTCCTGTTGGCACAAAGCGCGGACAAGCTGAAGGTCTACCAGCAAGCTGATCTTGCCGCCCAAGTCGAGGCGGCCCGGTTGCAGGGTCTGGCCGCGGCCGTGCTGGAAGCGTATCGCCGTGCCCACCCCATCACCGACGAGATGGTCGCCAGCGACTACGCGGAACAGGTCGAGGAGGCCGGTGACAAGACCTACCGCTTCACGCAGTTGCTGTTCCAGAAGAAGCTCGATGCCATCCGTGTCGCGCTGGAGCTGAAAAACGGCGCTTCGTTCAAGGATGTCTACGCCGAGTGGAAGGACAAGGCGGCCGATGCCCAGTCTTACAGCAAGGTGTTCCCGCAGCAGCTCCCCGCGCCCCTGGCCGAAGCCCTGGTGCAACTGCAACCGGGTGGCACCTCGGCCCCATTGCAGTCACGGCTGGGCTGGCACTTGCTGCACCTGGACGGCATCGATGATTTCAAGGCGCCGCCGCTGGACCAGGTCCGCGAGACCGTTCGCCGCGGCATGGAACGCGAACAATCCGATGTCTGGCTGAAGACATTGAAAGACGCGGCCAGCATCGAAGTTGCCCCGGACACCGCAGCAGCCGGCGGCAGCGCTGATGCCGCACCGGCAGCCACGAAGGCCACCGAACCTGATACCGCGGCCTCGGATCAGCCGGCACCGGCCAGCTCCGTCCAGTAAACCCGGCAGACGGTACCTGCATGCGCCTCGAAACCATCAAGATGGCGGGCTTCAAGTCCTTCGTCGACCCGACCACACTGCATTTGCCGACCAACCTCAGCGGCGTCGTCGGCCCGAACGGCTGCGGCAAGTCGAACATCATCGACGCGGTGCGCTGGGTGATGGGCGAAAGTGCCGCCAGCCGGCTGCGCGGCGAAGCGCTGACCGACGTCATCTTCGCCGGATCCAGTGCGCGCAAGCCCGTGGGACAGGCAACCGTTGAACTGTTGTTCGACAACAGCGACGGCACCATCGAGGGCGAGTACGCCAGTTTCAACCAGATTTCGGTCAAGCGCAGTGTCAGCCGCGATGGCCAGTCGCGATATTTCCTCAATGGCAGCCGTTGCCGGCGGCGCGACATCACCGACCTGTTCCTCGGCACCGGGCTGGGTCCGCGCAGCTATTCCATCATCGAGCAAGGCGTCATTTCCGAGATCGTCGAGGCGCACCCGGACCAGCTCCGGGCGCACCTGGAAGAGGCGGCCGGCATTTCGCGCTACAAGGAACGGCGCAAGGAAACCGAAGGCAGGATCAAGCGTGCACGCGACAACATCGAACGCCTCACGGACGTGCGCGACGAAGTCGAACGCCAACTGGAGAAGCTGAACCGCCAGGCGCGTGCCGCCGAGCGCTGGCAGGAACTGAAACAGCAACTCGGCCGGCTGCAAGCCGAGCGCCATGCCATCGATTACCGCCAGGCCAGCCAGGAACTGGCCGGGCACGCTTCGGGGCTGAGCCAGATGCAGGTGGAAATCGAGCGCGAGCTGGCTGGCCAGCGACACCTGGAAGCGGAACTGGAAACCCGCCGCAACGCGCGTGAAGCGGTCATGACCGGTTTCAACAAGGCCCAGGAACAGAACTACCGCATTGGTGCGGATCTGGCGCGCATCGAGCAGCAGATCCAGCATGAGAACGAACGTCGCGAGCGGCTTGAACGCGAGGCAGGCAACGCGGAAAGGCAACTGGCCGAGCTGGAGCGCCAGCAGCAAACCGACCAGAAACGCGCCAGGGAACTGGAGGCGGCACTGGCGGAGGGCACACCGGCCGGTGAGGCGCTGCGCGCCAGTGAAGAACGTGCCAGCGCCGAGCTGGACAGCCACGAGAAAGCACTTCTCGCCTGGCAGCAGCAATGGCAGGAACACAACCAGACCAGTGCCGAGGCCACCCGTGCGGCCGACCAGGAACGCACGCGCATCGACTACCTCGACCGCAAACAGGCTGACATGGGCCAGCGACGCCAGGCAATCGAGAAGGAACAGCAAGATACCGACCTGCAAGCGCTGGAAGCCGCGGTGGCGGCCCTCGGGCAGCAACATGTCGATGCCACCGCCGAAGCCGAGCGCCACGAACAACAATTCGGCGCGCATCGTACCCGGCACGACCAGCAGCTCGAACAGGAACACGGCCTGGTCGATGCTCTCGCGGAGACTCGCCAGAAGCTGTCTGCTGCACGCGGTCGCCTGGCTTCGTTGGAAGCCCTGCAAAGCGCGGCGCTCGGGCGCGATGAAGACGCGGTCACCCGATGGCTGGTTGACCACGGCATCGACCCGGATCGTCGCCTGGGCGCTTCCCTCGACGTCGATGACGGCTGGGAGACCGCAGTCGAGACCGTGTTGCATGGCATGCTGGACGGGGTGCTGGTCGAGCAGCCATTGGCGCATGCCGATGCGCTAGCACAGGCAGGTGAGTTCGCCATCACCTTGCTGCAACCGGACGGCACAAACTCATCGCCGGCATCCGGTCGACTGTCGCAGCATGTGCGCGGGCCGGCGGCCGTGCTTGCCATGCTGGCCTCGGTGCACTGCGCGCGTGACCTTGATACCGCACGCGGCCTGCTTGGCACGCTCCCGGCCGGCGACAGTGTCATCACGGCCGATGGCCTGTGGTTGGCCGACGGCCTGGTGCGGGTCCTGCGCCACGGCGAGCACGAAGGTGGCGTGCTGGCACGCGAGCGCGAGATGCAGGATCTGCAGGCCGAGGCCACGCGCCTGGAAGCCGAACGCGACAGCCTGACCCAGAAGCTGCAGGACACCCGTGAGGCACGCCAAACCGCAGAAAAGGCGCGTGACGAAGCCCGTGATCTGGCTCGTCAGGCGCACCGTCTGGCATCCGAACTGGGTGGGCAGTTGCATTCGCGCCAGGGCCGTCTCGACACCGCCCGCGATCGTTTAGGCAAGCTTGCCAGCGAACTGGACAGCCTCAGCGGCCAGCGGCAGGAGTTGGAGGCCGAAAACCGCACGGCGCGCGGGCGTCTGGAAGAGGCCGTGGCGCGCATGGAAGCCTGCGAACAACAACGCCAGGCACTGGACAGCCAGCGCCGTGGCCTGCTGGAAGCGCGCGAAGAAGCCCGCGGCGCCCTGCGCGAAGCGACCGAACGCCGTCAACGCCACGCGATCGGCATGGAATCCAGTCGCAGCACCCTGGAATCACTGCGTCAGGGCATCGAGCGGACACGACAACAAATTGCGCAGCTCCAGGGACGCCAGGACGAAGTGCGCCAGCAATTGTCGACCGACGAAGACCCGATCGAGGCCCTGAACGAAGCACGGCAGAGCTGCCTGGCACAGCGACTGGAAGCCGACCAGCAACTAGTGCAGGCACGCACGGCGCTGACCGAACACGACCAGCAGACCCGGGCCACCGAACAGCGACGCAGCGACGCCGAGCAAAAAGTGTCGCAACTGCGCGACAAGCATGCCGAGGCACGATTGTCGGAGCAGGCCCTGCGCCTGCGTGTGGAGCAGTTGCAACAAGCCATCAGCGAGACCGGCCACGAAGCCGACACCTTGCTCCAGGACCTTGAAAACAACGCCGATCCGGCCGCATGGCAGGAGCGCATCGAGACGTTGCAACAGCGCATCACGCGCATGGAGCCGGTCAATCTTGCGGCGATCCAGGAACGCGAACAGGAAGCCGAACGCAAGCACTACATCGACGTGCAGCTGACGGACCTGAACGACGCACTGGACACGCTGGAAAGCGCCATCAAGAAAATCGACAAGGAAATGCGCAGCCGCTTCAAGGACACCTTTGAAAAGGTCAATGCCGGTTTGCAGGACCTTTTCCCGCGCCTGTTCGGTGGCGGTCACGCGCACCTGGAGCTCACCGAAGAGGACATGCTGCATGCCGGCGTGACCATCATGGTGCGGCCGCCGGGCAAGCGTGTAAGCAATATTTCGCTGCTGTCGGGTGGCGAGAAGGCGGTCACGGCGGTGGCGCTGGTGTTTGCCATTTTTCGCCTCAACCCGGCGCCGTTCTGCATTCTTGACGAGGTGGACGCGCCCATGGACGAAGCCAATGTCGGGCGTTTCAACGACATGGTCGTGGCCATGAGTGACCAGGTGCAGTTCATCGTGGTCACGCACAACAAGAACACCATGGAAGCGGCGCAGCAGCTGTGCGGCGTGACCATGCGCGAGCCCGGCGTGTCGCGACTGGTGCTGGTGGATGTGGCCGAAGCGGCCCGGCTCGCGGGTACCAGCTGACTCACTGCCAACCGCCACGGGCGTGCTGGCGGAAAATCACGTATGCTTTGCCGCGTCGCGTTTCATCGCAGCTCCGAGGACAATCGCCGTGTCAGCCACCGAAATCCGCATCATCCTGATTCTGCTCGGCATCGTGGTTTTGGGATTGATCTATTGGTTTGGCAGGCCGGAACGCCATTCCGGTGTCAGGCGCCGACCCGGCCGGGGACAGCACCGCGTCGAGCCGATCCTCGACGTGGAGGACGCGCCTGAAGCGAACGGCGCCGAAGCGGCCGACGAAGCCACGCCGTCACAGCCGCAGCTGGAGCTGGGCATCGAAGATGACACGGAAGACCTTGCTGCGACCGGCGGCGGCGTCATGCACGGCACCGGGACGCGGCTGTATGGCGACGATGATGTCTCCGGACGCAGCATTTTCAGCGTGTACGTCGTGGCCGCGAGCGAGGGCCGGACTTTCCGCGGGCCGGATATCGTGGTCGCTGCGGAAAAGACCGGTCTGGAATATGGCGACCTCGGGATCTTTCATCGTCTTCCCGGCGAGGGCAATGACACCGCTGCGGTGTTCAGTGCCGCGTCGATGGTCGAACCGGGCTCCTTCGACATGGACCACATCCGTGACCTGGAAACGCCGGGGCTGACCTTGTTCATGGTCTTGCCCGGCCCTCTGCCGGCACTGGACGCATGGGAAGCCATGCTGCCCACCGCGCGGCGCCTGGCGGAGCTGCTGGATGGCCGGGTCGTGGACGACGAACACAACGCCCTCGGCCGCCAGCGCATCGCCCATATTCGCGACAAGCTGCGCGCCTGGGACCGCGAGCATCAGGACTGAGAACCCGCCACGCGACGCCTGCCTTGACATGACGTCGAGGCGCCATTTGCCGTACGGCCACGGCCATGCCTGTTATGATCCCGCTTGGGAGCGACGAGCGTGTAGAAGGGGTTGACCATGGCACAGGTGGTGCTGGTAGACGACCATGCACTGGTCCGTTCGGGGCTGCGCATGATGCTGGAGGCGACCAGTGATCTCGAGGTCGCCGGTGAAGCCGGCGATGCCGAGGCGGGCTTGCGTCTGATCCGAAAGCTGAAACCCGAGGTTGCACTGGTAGACGTGCACCTGCCAGGCAGCAGCGGCCTGGATCTGACCGAAAGACTGCGACGCTCCAGTATCCCGACGCAGGTCGTCATTCTCACGGCCATCGAGAACGCCCGCTTGCCACGACGCCTGCTGCAGGCCGGCGCGCTGGGTTACCTCACCAAGGGCTGTGCGTCGGAACAGTTGCTGGCTGCGGTCCGTTCGGCTGCACGCGGGCAGCGCTATCTGGCCCCGGAGCTGGCCCAGCAGCTGGCGCTGGATGTGGTCGACGGCGGCGACGGCTCACCGTTTGACAAGGTAGCCGCGCGTGAGCTGGAAGTGGCGATGCTGCTGGTGCGCGGCAAGATGCTGAAGGAAATCGGCGCGGAGTTGAACATCAGCCCGAAAACCGTATCCACATACAAGCAGCGCCTGTTCGAGAAACTCGACATTGACAACACCGTGGCGTTGGCACACCTGCTCAACGCCTGGGGCATGGGCGATCCGGACGTGGACCTGGCAGAACCAACCGGCGGTTGAGCCGCGGTCATGCCGTGTTACCGTCGGGCGCCTGCCGACCATCCATGGCCGGGCAGGGCAGTTGCCGCAAGCGGGCTTCAGGCCTGGTCGCCGGATGCTTTCGCGGCACTGTCCGTCGCAGTTTCTGCCTTGGCTTTTGTCTCGCTACGGGCCGGCTTGTCCGTCACTTTCGCGGCGGACGGTTCGGCCGATGGCTTCGAAGCGGCTACGGCACCGGCGCGATCGGCTTCGTCCACCGCACCCCAGGGTCCGCGCAATTTGCTGCCACCTGTGGCCGAGTTTCCGGGCTCCGTCTTTGCGCTTTGGGCGCTCCGGCTTGCGCGTGGCTGCGCAGGGGCTGCGGCGTTGTCGCTGGACGATTGGGTTGCTGATCGCTGCGAATTCTTTTCGTCGGCTGCCGATGGATTGGCCGTGCTCTTGCCGGCTGATCCGGGCTCATGCTCCTGGCTACGCGCCGTCTCCCTTGCAGGTTTGCCGGCTTTGGCGTCGTCGCGGGCGGTCTTGTTGTTGTCGTTGGCGTCGGACTGCGCCTTGCCGTTGGCTTCGGAACCCGCAACATCCGGGGCTGAATCCTTGTGTCCCTTTGCCGCCCGGCTGGTGCCCTGCTCACGCGTCTTGCCAGGCGTGTTCTCCCGACGCGACTCGCTGGCAGCGTTTTCGTGCTTGCGATCAGAGCCGGTTGCGTTGTCCGTCTTCGTCGCCGCATCGGTCTTCGTCGCGGCTGCCTGGTTGGCACCGGAGGACTGGTCCGGGCTCTGGTTCTTGTTGTTCTCGGTGTTGTTGCCGGCCGTTGCCGGATTGCTGCCCGAACGACGCCGCCGCCGGCCACCACGGCGGCCACGGCGACGACGGCTGTTGCGGCTGGCATTGCCCTCGCCGGATGTCTCCTGCCGGGGGCTGTTGCCGGCGTTGTCGCTCTGCCCGGAACTGCTTTCGGCGGCCTTGTTGCGTGCTGCATCTTCCTTCGTCGTGGCACGCGATTTGTTGTCGTTCTTGCGGGCGTTGTTTTTTGAATCGGGGCGTGAAGATGCCGCCTGCCTGCTGCTGCCGCGCCCCTTGTTGCTGTCTTGTTTCTTGTTGCCGTCGCGGCCGTTGCCGTTGCCACGCCCGGAGCGACGCTGGCCGTCATTTGCGGTCTTGCTGCGGTTGCGCTGGTTGCCACTGCGCTTTTCATCGCCGGATGACTTGCTCGCCGAGCGCGCAGATTGTGACTTCTTCGCCGGCTTGCTCGCGCCGCCGCCGGAGGATGTTTCCTCCGAGCCGGCAAACCAGCTCATCATCCTGCCGAGCAGGCCCGGTTGCCGTCCGGCCGCGGGCACGGCAGTCAGCACTTCCGATGCCTTGTCAGCTGGCTCGCTTGCGGGCTCGGGTTCGGGGTCCTGGCGCATGGGTGCCGGCTGCGCGGGCGTGATGCGGCTGACGGCAGCCTCGGGCCGGGACGCACCGTTCTTGCCGACCTGCGGGATCGGCGTCGGCTCGGCGACCGTCAGGCGTTCATAACTGGGCTTGTCATGCTCATCCACCTCGGACGCGCGCAAGCGCGAGATCTCGACCTGCGGCGTCACCAGCTTGTCGTCGGCAACGATGACGATATGCGTCTGGTGATTGAGCTCGATCTCCACCACCGAGGCGCGCTTTTCGTTGAGCATGAAGTTGGCCACGCTGGGCGGCGCCTGCACGATGACCTGGCCAGTGCCATCCTTCATGGCGTGTTCTTCGACCAGACGCAATGTGGACAGCGACAGTGATTCGACGCTGCGGATGCTACCATTTCCGTCACAGCGCGGGCAGACGATCTGGGTCGACTCGCCCAGGCTGGCGCGCAAACGCTGACGCGACATTTCCAGCAGACCGAAGCGCGAGATCCGACCCAGCTGCACACGGGCGCGGTCACGCTGCAATGCCAGGCGCAGCTTGTCCTCGACAGCGCGCTGGTGCTTGTTGGTGTCCATGTCGATGAAATCGATGACCAGCAGGCCACCGAGGTCACGGATGCGCAACTGCCGGCCAAGCTCCTCGGCAGCTTCGAGATTGGTATTGAGCGCGGTCTCCTCGATGTCGCTGCCCTTGGTGGCGCGCGCCGAGTTGACATCCACGGAGGTCAGCGCCTCGGTACGGTCAAAGACCATGGAGCCGCCCGAGGGCAGGCGAACCACGCGGCCGTAGGCCTGGTCGATCTGGGATTCGATCTGGTAGCGCGAAAACAGCGGTGTGTTGCCGTTGTACAGTTTCAGCTTCTTCAGGCTGTTGGGCATGACCTGCTGCATGAATTCATGCGCTTCCTCGTACATGCTTTTTTCATCGATGAGAATCTCGCCGATGTCGTTGCGCATGTAGTCACGCAGGGCACGGATGAAAAGCCGTGATTCCTGGTAGATCAGGAATGGTCCCTTGCGGCCTTCGACCGCTGCGGTAATGGCTTTCCACAGCTGGCGCAGGTAATCGAGGTCCCATTGCAGCTCCTCGGCATTACGGCCCAGCCCGGCCGTACGCACGATCAGGCCCATGTCCTCGGGGACATCGACCTGGGTCATGGCCTGTTTCAGTGCGCGCCGGTCCTCGCCTTCGATGCGACGGGACATGCCGCCGGCTTTGGGGTTCAGCGGCATCAGCACCATGTAGCGCCCGGCGAGGCTGACGTAGGTGGTCAGCGCGGCACCCTTGTTGCCACGCTCTTCCTTTTCCACCTGGACAATCAGCTCGGTGCCTTCCTTGACCAGCTCGCGAATCCCGGCCTTGCGATGGTCGATGCCATCGACAAAGTACTTGTGCGAGATTTCTTTCAGCGGCAGGAAGCCATGGCGGTCGGCGCCATATTCGACAAAACAGGCTTCCAGGGAGGGCTCGACGCGGGTGATGCGGCCCTTGTAGATGTTGCCCTTCTTGCTGTCGCGCGACGGGATCTCGACATCAAGGTCATACAACTTCTGGCCATCCACGATGGCCACGCGCAACTCTTCACGCTGAGTCGCGTTGATCAACATACGTTTCATTGTTTATCCTCGCCAACCGGCTGTCGCGTGTCCAGGCGGCGCAATCTTGAAGCAGCCTGCCTGGGGACAATCGCGCCATCCGGATGGCAGCGGCCGTGCAGCTTCACAGCCGCACAGCGTGATTATCGGGTACTGCGAAGCAATGCGATTCCGGAGGACCGGAGACATCGTGCGCTTGCTCCAGACCAGCATCCAGCAGTTTCACTGGCTACAATGGACAGTGCGTCCGGCCCGTCACAAGCCAAGGGTCGGTTCCAATCGCTACCGAAGTCGACTCTTGCGCCCGCCTAGTCTAGCCTGCATCCTCGGCGAGGGCAATCATCACTCATCATGAGGCGGACCCCATGCCAACGCGCAACGCTGTCACCAACCAGATCGCCGAGCCGGTCCGCCATATCACCATCGCCGCCGAGCGCGACGGACAGCGTGTGGACAACTGCCTGCATGCCCTGTTGAAAGGCGTGCCGCGCAGCCTGGTGTATCGCCTGCTGCGCTCGGGCCAGGTGCGAGTCAATGGCGGTCGGGTCAAACCCGGCCACCGCCTGCACGAGGGCGATGTGTTGCGGCTTCCGCCGCTGCGCCGCACCGATCCCGGCGCCAGGCAGGCGGCGCCGGCACAGCTCGTGCAGCGGATGCGCGAAGCCGTGGTGCACCGTGACCGCCATTTCCTGGTCGTCGACAAGCCGGCCGGCGTGGCCGCCCATGGCGGCAGTGGTATCGACTTCGGCGCCATCGAGCTGTTGCGCGCGGCGTTTCCGGAAGACCGGCTGGAACTGGCGCACCGGCTGGACCGCGACACCTCGGGAATTCTGGTATTGACGCGCAGCCGCAAGGCGCTGGTGGCCCTGCAACAGCGGATCCGCGATCGCCAGGTGACCAAGCAATATCTGGCGCTGCTGGACGGCTGCCCCGAAAAGGGACGCTTCGATGTCAACGTGCCGCTGCTGAAAACCGGCCACGGCGGCGAGCGACGGATGCGGGTAGCCGCCGGCGGCAAGCCTTCGTTGAGTTACTTCCGTCGCATCGATCTGCTGCGGGATGCCAGCCTGTTCGAGGTCACGCTGGCCACCGGACGGACGCACCAGATCCGCGTTCATGCGCAGCACGTGCGCCACGCCATCGCCGGCGATGAAAAATATGCCGACCACGACGCCTTGAAGCGCTACCGCAAGCGTGGGCTGAAACGTCTGTTTCTGCATGCGGCGCGTTTCGAATTCGATTGGCAGGACCGCAGCTACAGTTTCACCGCACCGCTGCCGCAGGAGTTGAAAACCGTGCTGGAGGGGTTGGCCCTGCCGGGCTGAGCCAACAGGATCAGGGCAACAGTTGCACGAAACGCATGCCGACCTCCAGCGAACGCAAGGGCAGGTCGGCAATAAAGACTCCCAGCAGCATTCCGGCCAGGGCATGGCCACATGCCACGGGCAGCAGCACGGGGCGGCGGACAAACGCCCACGCCCACAGGATCTCGGCCAGCAACACGCCTTCAGCCAGCAGGCCATTGGGCAAGTGCGCCATCGCAAAAAGCAGGCCCAGCAGCCCGATGACCAGCCACCGCGCCGGTACCAGGCGTTGCAGCCGTGGCAGGATCACGGCCAGCAACAGGACCTGCTGCAGTGTTGCCCACGCCAGATAGACGGCCGGGTTCGTCCAGGTCATCGATTGCGGCTGTGCACCGGCAAGCAGGATCCACAGGGTGATCACTGCCGCGGGCAGCAACGGCAGCAGCCAGTCACACCACCGGCTGCGACCTTGCCAGCGCAACCAGGCCCAGGCCGTGCCATGACAGCGCCAGGCCAGCCACAGGCTCAGCAACAGCGCCGCCGCTGCGGCTGCCATCCAGAAGGCATCGGGGTCAGGGCCGCCGAACAGGCCGATGGACCAGGCAGGGAAGGGCAGCAGACAGGCAATGCACTGGATCAATGCCGTGCTGCGCGACAGCGGTGTCGACTGCCGGGAGCGCCTGCGCCAGGCCAGGGCACACGCCCATGACCACGCCAGCAGCCAGAGCGCCAATACGATCGATTCAATGATCCGCGTCCGATCCAGCCAGCGCGCCGACTGCAGCACGCCCTGGTGGCTGACGATCAAGGCCGCCGGCCATTGTTGGCGCAAACGGTCGCGCTGCTGCAGCATTGCGGCGATGCTGCCATCGTCGAGTACCAGCACACGCGGCGCTTGCCCCGTGACCCGCGCAGCCGGCTGCCAGTCAATGGCGCTCAACGTCGTCACGCTGCCCGGTGCCTGGACAATCCGCAGGCGCAGGCTGGTCGCACGTGCCGGCGGTGGCGCGGCACGGCCTGTGCCGGGATGCACCCAGGCCAGGTCGGCAAGATTGACTTGCAGCAACCCGTCGGCAGCTGGCCGTTGCACCAGTTGCGACACCAACGCCGTGTGCTGCGCTTGCACGTCAAGGCGCCACTGCAAGGTGACTGCTTCCGCCGATGCCAGCTCCAATTGAGCCACCGGAAAACGCTGCAGGGGCAGGGCGGTCGCCAGGGGAATGCCGATTTCGTAGCCGCGATCGTCCAGCGCCTGCAACTCCAGGCCGGCACCCGTTTCGCGCAGGCGAGCCTCGCCAAAGACCCGATTGGCCACCAGATCGGCCGCCGCGCGCGGCTTGAAGTCCCAAGGCGTGGCACCGGCCTCGAACAAGGTCTGCCAGTACCGTGCCTGACGGTCGATGCCGCTACGTGTCAACTGCCACGCCGCGGCGTACAAGGCCAACGCCGTCAACCCCAGCAATGCCGTGCACGCCAGCCAGCGACGAACCGGCAGGCGCTTGTCCGGGATCACCCCTGCGTTCAACCGCCGTTGGCCAGCTGTTCGCTGCGCGCCGCGCAAATGAAGTCGTTCATGGACAGGCCGTCGACGTCGTGGGTGGACCAGTACAGCCGGCAATGGCCATAACCGGCCTCGATGTCCGGATGATGGTCCTGACGGTTGGCCATCCAGCCCACGGCCGTGACAAAGCCCAGCGTGTGGTAGAAATTGTCGAACTTGAAATCCTTGTGCAGACCCTTGCCATCCTCGCTGAGCTGCCAGCCGGGCAGGGCTTCGAGCAACTCGCGTACGCGTGCAGTTTCGAGGCAGTCATCCGGGGCCTTGCGGGCGCGACAGGACTGTTGCGCCAGTGACAAATCACTCATCGTGTATGCTCCATGGTTTGAAAGTTTCCCATTGTCGCAGACATGAGAGCCGCACTTCCTGTTTTCCTGCTGTGCCTGGTCGCGGGCTGTGCCGGGTTCGGTGCCGGATCGGTACCGGATGCGCCAGCGCTGCCGCCGGCAACGAACAATCTGGCCGCGGCGCTGGCCGGCAGCTGGGACAACAATGCCCAGGTCCAGGCCGCGCGTCAGGCGGACGCCGCCATGCTGCCGGTACATATGCGCCAGCACATCGAGCCGCTGGAAGGCGATGCCGCGGGCTGGCTGTGGCAACTGGACCTGCTGGAAGC
Organism: uncultured Rhodanobacteraceae bacterium; assembly: GCA_964583865.1. GTDB lineage: Bacteria > Pseudomonadota > Gammaproteobacteria > Xanthomonadales > Rhodanobacteraceae > DASSBG01. Next base: position 13,842 of record CAZOXZ010000052.1, read on the forward strand.
CGGCCAGGTGACGTCGACGGCACGCTGGCGCTATACGGTGCAACCGCAAGCCGATGGCGGAGTCATGCTGGTGCCGGCGCGGCTGCTCGGCGAGAATCCGGATGACGGCTGGGCGAAACTCGTGCCTTGCGCGCTGCATGAAGTGACGAGCAGCGCAGGGAACCGCCGTTTCGAAGCCAACCAGCAGGCCTGCAGCACCGTGATCGGCACGCTCGAAGGCGCGGCGGCACTGTTGCCATTGCAGCTCGGATTCGATGGCCGCAATCTGCGTTTGCGAACCTACGTCGACATGGCACGCGGACCCGAGGCGCAACAGCACGCGCGGCGAGTGAAGGCGTACCGTGCCTGGGTGGCCATCAACGGTGCCGGCCCGGATGGGCAACCACAGCGCAACGACTGGCACATGCAGCGCGATTTGCCCATGGACAACCAAGGCCGCGTGGTGTCCGTGCGTTATCGCGACGGCAGCAGCAGTGGCTACTCGCTGAAACTGGAGACCCTGTTTTACGCCGAACGCAACATGCGCGTGCTGCGTTTGTCCGTGATCGTTGATGCCAGCGGCCAGGCTCTGGCCTATGCCTGGGCCGACCCGGACAGCAGCCACATCGGCCTGAACCTGCGCTGGCTCCAGGTCGGCGTCCGCCTGGACGATGCCGCCGCAGGACAGTGACGGCGGCTGGGCCGCGCGGCGGTCACCGGCGGTGCGTGTTGGCGACTACCAGCGCACGCGGGCAGCCCAGATGCCCGCACAAGTGTAATTGCGCATAATGTGTATTATGTCAAATTATATGGGTCGAAATGTGGCCCCGCCTCCCGATCCACGCCTTTGTAGTCCGCTTGCGGCCGCAGCACGGGCCGCACCGCGCCGGCCCATGCCTCTGTGATGCGGCAGCGACCGGCGGCGCCTGACTTCCCGCCGCCGGTCGCGGCTGGCTCAGTACCACAGACGCAAGCCGGCCACCCAGACAGTCTCGGCGCCCCCGTGCTGGTGCCATTGACGTTCCACGCCCACATACGGTGCAAATTCGCGTCGGACTTCGTAGCGCAACCGCAGGCCGAGGGCCGCATCGCCCAGGCCGGCGTCGATGCCACGTGCCACATCGTCCTTGCCCCAGGCGGTAACTTCCACGGAAGGCTCGAGAATCAACCGTTGCGTGAGAAGCATCTCGTACCCCATCTCGAAGCGCGCCGCCGTGCGGCCATCTGGTCCGAGGTACAGGGTCGCCGTGGTTTCCAGCCAGTATGGCGCCAGGCCTTCGATGCCGACCGCCAGCCAGTTTCGTTCCGGCCCCGGACCAAGATCATGACGCACGCCCAGCTGCCAGTCCCAGAACGGCGTCATGGCGTGCGACCACAGCGCTTCCATGCGCCATTGGCCATCGGCATCCGACGGTTTGTGACCTTCCAGCTTCAGCCACAACTTGTCCAGGTCACTGCCGTACCAGTATTCGCCATCAAAAGCGGCGGCATGCCGGCCATGCTTTGCGCGGACATGTTCCAGATGATCGACCAGCAACGCACCGTGTCTGGCCGCATCCGGCATGTGCATGCCGGCAGCCATGGCGTCGGTGTAGCCGTCGGAATAATCGGGACTGCGCGGCCCTGCCCCGCTGTCTGCGACAGCTTCGGTGGGTGGCTGCGTGGATGTGTCCAGGGCTTGGTGTGATCCGTGTTCCATGCCGTGCTGCGAGGCATGGTGCATGCGCTGCGGTGTCGCTTCCCCCGCGGCGGTTTCGCTCTTTCCGGCTGAACTCGCAGTCGCGTTGTCATTGTGCTGTTGGTGATGATGTTGTGCCTGGGCCGCGCCAGACGTGCATAGCAGGCTGGTCAGTACCAGCGTCAGAAGGTTCGGTTTCATGCCACGATCACCTCGCGGAACATGCCCGCCGCCATGTGGTACAACAGATGACAGTGGTACGCCCAATGGCCCGGCGCATCTGCCTGCACCAGGTAGCTGACCCGTTGGGCCGGCTGCACATTGACGGTGTGCTTGCGCACCTGAAATTCGCCGTCCGGCGTCTCCAGCTCACTCCACATGCCGTGCATGTGGATGGGATGAATCATCATCGTGTAGTTGCTGAGAATGACGCGGATGC
>CAZOXZ010000053.1:0-15492 GCA_964583865.1 uncultured Rhodanobacteraceae bacterium
TTCCCGATTCCCGATTCCCGATTCCCGATTCCCGATTCCCGATTCCCGATTCTCGTGTCCCCGTCCCGTATACTGACCTTCTTGCCACGTGGGAGTAGGGCCGGATGCGATCAGGGCTGCGATGGGGTCTGATGTTGTTTGTGTTGCTGGCCACGGCGGTTGGGGCGCAGGAGGTGCCGGCGCCGTTGCAGGGCTGGCAGGACTGGGTGCTGCATGACCACAAGCAGCACGCCTGCCCGTTTCTGGCGGGCAGCTTGCCGGACGCGAACACGCGCCGTTGTCTGTGGCCGGGCCGGTTGGCTTTGCGTTTGAACGAGACCGGCGGGCATTTCGACGTGCAGGTTGATGTGGACGGGCCGGCCTGGCTGCCGTTGCCGGGCAACAACCGGCACTGGCCGCAGCAGGTCGAGGACAATGGTCGCACCATCGCCGTGCACGATCAGGGCGGTACGCCCATGGTTTATCTGCAGCCGGGCCGGCATGTGCTTTCCGGGCGCTGGTCCTGGACGGCGAAGCCGTCCAGGCTGGTGTTGCCGGAGATCTACGGTTTGCTGGATGTTTTTGTTGCCGGGGCCTTGAGCCATGACTTCGTGCGAGCCGACGGCGCCTTGAGCTTCGGCCGTGCCGCGCCGGTGGCCCACGCGAGCAACAGCTTGTCCGTGGAAGTTTTCCGTCACCTGGCCGACGGTCGGCCGCCGATATTGGCCACGCAGTTGCAGCTGGATGTCAGTGGCAAGGCCCGCGAGGTGGTGCTGGGCCCGGTGTTGCCCGAAGGCTATGTGGCAACCCGCCTGCGATCGACCTTGCCGGCGCGGCTGGATGATACCGGCCTGCTGCATGTACAGGTTCGGCCGGGGCGCTGGCAGGTCAGCTTCAGGGCACGCGGCACCCAGGTGCTGGACGGCAAGCAGGGTTTTGTCCTGCCGACGAGCCACTGGCCGAGTCGGGAAATCTGGAGCTATGCCGATGCGCCGAGCTGGCGCCACACCCGCGCCACGGGCCAGGCCGTTGATCCGGCCCAGGTGGGCGTGCCCTCGTACTGGCGGCAGTTGCCGGCGTTCGTGGTGGACAACGACCGGGGCGTGACGGTGACCGCCGGTGCGCGGGCCGGCGAGGGCGGTGCCGGGCCGCAGGTGTTCCTGCGCCGCGAGCTGTGGCTGAGTTTTGACGGCAATACGTTCATCGCCAGCGACGGGCTCGGCGGCAGCCTGTCGCATCCGCGGCGCCTGGAAGTGGCGCCACCGTGGCAACTGCAGCGTGCCAGCGACCATGGCCGTGCTCTGCTGGTCGGCCTCGACAAGAACGGGCGCAGCGGCATCGAGGTGCGCAATGCCGCACTGGCCATCCAGGCGGGTCTGGCGGTGCCACGCAAGGCCTTTGGCCGCCTGCCGGTGAACGGCTGGCAACTGCCCTTGGAGCGCATCGACACCACCTTGCACCTGCCGCCGGGCTATCACCTCGTGGCCGCGCCGGGCGTCGGCAGTTCCGGAAGTTGGCTGGCGCGCTGGGACCTGCTGGACTTGTTCTTTGCCGCCCTGATCGCGCTCATGTGCCTGCGGCTGGTGGGCTGGCGCCTGGCGTTGGTGGCCGTGGTTTACCTGGCCCTGGCGCATGACCAGCCGTACGCGCCGTGGCTGACGTTGCTGGTGGCCCTTGGTCTGGCCCTGCTGCACAAGGCCCTGCCCGCAGGCCGCCTGCAGCAGGTGGCGCGCCTGGGCGCCGGTGTCTTTGCCGTCATTGCCCTGCTGTGGGCCTTGCCGTTCATGGCCGGCCAGTTGCGCAGCGCGGTGTACCCGCAACTGGAGCAGGGCATGCGCTCCGGCCAGGTAGCGACCGTGCAGTTTGTTCCGCCGCCGCGGCGGGACCGGGTGCACGTGGCCCGTGATGCCGAGGTCAAACGGCGCGCCGAGGCCAGCAGTGACAAGGCGCAGGCGGTCGGCGAACCCATACCGATGGCGACGCCGGCACCACCACCGGCCCCGCCTGCGCCCTCCGCTCCGCCGGCGCCTCCGCCGAAGGTGCTGAAGAGCACGACGGTGTCGGGATCGGTTGCCGCGCCACTGGAGGCCCGGCCCGGTCCGGTGCAGTCCGGTCCCGGTATCCCCGACTGGCAGGTGGGCAACAGCTATGCCTTGCACTGGGTTGATCCGGTCACGCCGGATCAGCATGTGCGCCTGCTGATCGCATCGGCCTGGCTGGTGAGCCTGCTGCGGGTGCTGGCGGTGCTGGCGCTGGCGTGGTTGCTGGCACGGTTGGTGCAGCGCATTCTGCCGCCGGGTTGGCGCCGCTTGCCGCAGCCTGTAGGGGCCGCGGCTGTCGTGGTGTTGCTGCTGGCCGGTGGTCTGGCGCCGGGCCTGGCGCAAGCCGATGAGCTGCCGTCGCCGGCCCTGCTGCAGCAACTGCAGCAACGCTTGCTGGAGCCGCCGCCCTGCGGGCGGCAGTGTGCGACGCTGGCCGCTGCCCAGGTACGGGTGGATGGCGATGCGTTGCATGTGTCGCTGCAGGCCATGGCGGAGGCCGCGGTGGCCGTGCCCTTGCCGCAGGCCGGCGAAGGCATGCGTCTGCGGGCGGCGAGCATCGACGGGCGGCCCGCGCCGGTGCATGGCAGCGACAACAGCAGCGGCTGGCTGCGCCTGGAGCGCGGCGTGCATGCGCTGGAACTGGTGTGGCGGGTCAGCGGCGATGATCTGCGCCTGGGCTTTGGCCAGCTCGCGCCCAAGACCATCGCAGTCAATGCGCCAGGCTGGCTGGTCAACGGCATTACCGATGGCCGGCTGAGCGGCGACAGCCTGCAATTGTCACGCCAGCAGCAGGAAAACACCGCCGACGTGGCGGCCAAGGCCACGACCCAGTCGTTCGCACCCTGGGTGCGGCTGACGCGACGCCTGGAAATCGGCAGTGACTGGCGCGTGACCAACATCGTCGAACGGGTCTCGCCCGCCGAAGACGGTTTCAGTGTGGCGCTGCCGCTGCTGCCCGGTGAGCATCCGCTGGGCAACGATGCCGAGGTGGCTGACGGCAAGATCACCGTCAGTTTCCGGGCCGGGCAGGACCAGGTCACCTGGCGCAGCCGCATCGAGCCGTTCCAGACCCTGGAGCTGGTGGCGCCACCCTTGTCCGAGCGCGCGGAAAGCTGGCAGCTGCAAACGGCTTCGAGCTGGCACGTTGCGGCATCCGGCGTACCGACCGAGCCGGCGAATCGCATGCGGCGCTGGTCGCCCCTGCCGGGCGAGCGGCTGGAGTTGGCCATCCACGCGCCCGAGGCGGCACCCGGTGCCATGGTGGCTGCGGACAGGGTCAGCCTGGATGTGTGGCCGGGTGAGCGAAGTACGCGCAGCGAGCTTGAACTGGCCTTGCGCAGCACGCACGGCGGCCAGCAGGCCATCAGCCTGCCGAAGAACATGGAACTGGTCTCGGCCACGCGCGACGGCAACGATCTGGCCCTGGCGCCGCACGAGGGCAAGCTGCGTCTGCCGTTGCGGGTCGGCAGCCACGATTACGATCTCGTCCTGCAACAAGCCGTGGGTGCCGGGCTGGTGATGCGCACGCCGGCGCTGGACCTGGCCGCACCGGCGGCCAACATCGGCATCAACATGCATCTGCCGGACAATCGCTGGCTGTTGTGGACCTGGGGGCCGGACAATGGCCCGGCGGTGTTGCTGTGGTCGCAGTTGCTGGTACTGCTGCTGGTGGCCTGGGTGCTGGCACGCTGGGCGCCGACGCCGTTGCGCTGGTACCACTGGCTGCTGCTGGGGCTGGGCTTTTCCACCTTTGCCTGGACGGCCTTTGCGCTGGTGGCTGCCTGGCTGATCGTGCTTGGCCTGCGTGCCCGGCTCGATGGTGGCACGATGGTTTCCCGCGGCTTGTTCAATCTGATGCAAATCGGCCTTGGCCTGTTCACCTTGGCGGCTTTGCTGGTGCTGGTGGCGGCCGTGCCAGCCGGGCTGCTGGGCCAGCCGGACATGCACGTGGCGGGCGTGGTGGGTGATCCGGTGGGTGGTGCCCGGCACCTGCACTGGCTTCTGGATCGCAGCCAGGGCATGTTGCCGCAGGCCGGGGCGCTCAGCCTGCCGCTGTGGTGCTACAAGCTGGCCATCCTCGCTTGGGCCTTGTGGCTGGCCAATGCACTGATTGGCTGGTTGCGTTGGGGCTTTGGTGCCTGGTCACGCGGCGGCTACTGGCGTGCAGCACCGCCCAAGGCCAAGGCTGACGACGATTCCGAGCCGGCTGATGCTTGACCGGCACGCGCCTTGTTGATGGCCTGGCCCGTCCAGGCCACCAACGATGCAGCCAGTTTGTTCGTGGCCTTGCCAAAGGCGGTTACCACGTCCGGTACCGCCGGGCTTTCGCTGGCGGCCCGCGCCTGGAAGCGGTGGCTGGCCACGGTACGGCCATTGGCCGACACCAGCACGGCATCCAGGACCATGACCACCGTGGGCACGTCATCGCCGGCATAGTCGGCCTCGAAATGTTCGACACGGCTGACGAGGCTGTAGTCGGCACGCAGGCCGGCATCTTCGGCGAACACCAGCTTCTGGTTGCCAAGCTGGCGAAAGGCGTCGACCAGGCGATCACGCAGCAGCGTCGGGATATCGGTGTTCCAGCGTGCGCCGTGGTAGATGCTGATGCGGTTGTCCGACGGGATCACCAGCATGCGGCTGCCTTGCAGCAGCCCGGTGGCCCGTGGCGTGGTGATGCGCAGTTGCACCTCGTCGGTCGTGGCCGCTGGTGCGGCGGTGAGCGTGCCTTGGGGCAGCCGATAAACAGTCATCGGCGCGGCCTGCGGCAGGATGGTGCTGCAGCCACCGAGCAGCAAGGCGCCAGTCAACGCGGCGACCATGGAAATGCGGTTCAAGGTTCTCATTGTGGTGTGAACTCCCGTGGTCGGTTGCCGCCCAGAAGCAGGCGGCCCGGGTCATTGCCGAGGCGATAGGTCAGGGTTTGCAGTGATTCCAGCGTGGTGCGCAGCTCGCGGATGGCCGGCCCCAGCTCGGCCAGCCCGCCCATGCCGCTTTCCAGGGCGGCATGGTTGCTGCCCAGCAGGTTGTCCAGCTGCGTCGCCACGCGGTCCAGTGAGGCCATGGCATGGCTGGCGTTGGTCATGACCTCGGGGCCCTGTTTGCTCAACAAGCGGTTGCCGGATTGCATCAATTTCTGAGTCTGGTCGAGCGTCTGGTTGAGTTTTGTGCCGGCCTCGGAAAGTTGGGTGATCATCGTGCCCAGATCCTCGCGTTGCGTGGCGATGGTGGCCGTGGTCTGATCCAGATGTTCCAGCGTGCGGGAGATGTGAGCCACGTTGTCCTCGGACAGCAGCTCACTGGCGCGCTGGATGATGTCATTCACCTTGATCATCAGGTCCTCGCCGCCGGCCAGAAGCTGGCTGAGGGCCGAGTCGTCGGCCTCGATACGCGGGATCTCGGCATTCGAGCGCGCCTTCAGCAGCGGTGTCTCCGGGCTGCCACCGGTAAGCTGGATGAAGGACACGCCGGTCAGGCCCGCCAGGCCCAGTTTGGCACGGGTATCGATCTTGATGGGTGTGTCGGCCGACACGCGGATGCGCACCAGCACGCGCGAAGGGTTTTTCGGGTCCAGCTTCAACTGGGCCACGTCGCCGACGCGAATGCCGTTGTACTGCACCATCCCGCCCTGCGACAGGCCGGTGACGGCCTGCTTGAAGACGATATCGTAGTAGTCGTATTCCTGCGAGATGGTGGCCTTGGCCAGCCACAGGGCGAACAGCATGGCGCCAGCCACCACGAGGATGGTGAACGCGCCGATGAGAATGTGATGAGCTCGGGTTTCCATGTCAGGACTCCGTTGCCGGGAGGGTGGGGCCGGTGGTGGCGTCGCCCTTGCTGGCGGCGCGGCCACGTGGGCCGTGGAAATAATCCTGGATCCAGGGGTCGGGATGCGCGGCCACCTCGGCCAGCGGCCCGATGGCCAGCACACGCTTTTGCGACAGCACGGCGACACGGTCGCAAATGGCGTACAGGGTGTCGAGGTCGTGGGTGATCATCACCACGCTGAGCCCCAGCGCATCGCGCAGGGTCAAAATGAGACGGTCGAAGGCCGAAGCGCTGATGGGATCGAGCCCGGCGGTGGGCTCGTCCAGAAACAGGATGTCCGGGTCCAATGCCAGCGCCCGTGCCAGGGCGGCACGCTTGACCATGCCGCCGGAAAGGGCCGCCGGACTGCGCGTGGCAACGTCCTGTCCAAGGCCGGCCAGAGCCAGTTTCAGGCGGGCCACCTGTTGCGCCTCGTGCTGCGGCAAGCCGGCGTGTTCGACCAGCGCCACGGCCACGTTCTCGCCGACGTTCAACGAGGAGAACAGGGCACCACCCTGGAACAGCACGCCGAAATGCTGCTCGATGCGCGCACGCTTCTCCGGTGGCAGGGACAGCAGCTCCTCGCCCAACACGCGGATGGTGCCGCGCTGCGGTCGGCGCAGGCCGATGATGGAGCGCAGCAGCACCGACTTGCCCGCGCCGGAGCCGCCAACGATGGCCAGGATCTCGCCGCGGCGCACGTCGAGGTCGAGATTCTGGTGCACCACATGCGTGCCGAAGCGGTTTTCCAGCCCGCGCACCTCGATGATGTTCTCGCCCGCAGTCACCAGCCCATCTCCATGAAAAACAGCGCGGCCAGGGCGTCGAACAGGATGACCACGAAGATGGACTGCACCACGGCCGAGGTGGTTTGCTTGCCGACCGATTCGGCCGAGCTGCCAGCCTGGAAGCCCTCCAGGCAGCCGATCATGGCGATCATGAAGGCAAGAAAGGGCGCCTTGGCCAGGCCCAGCCACATATGCCGCACGCTGATATCGGCTTGCAGTACGGAAAGGAACATCGATGGCGAAATGTCCAGCACCAGAATGCAGGTCACGGCGCCACCGGCCAGGCCCGCCAACATGGCGAGGAAGGTCAGCAACGGCAGAGTCAGCACCATCGCCAGCATGCGCGGCAGTACCAGCAGTTCGATGGGATCGAGGCCTAGCGTGCGGATGGCATCGATTTCCTCGTTCGCCTTCATCGAGCCGATCTGCGCGGTGAACGCGCTGGCTGTGCGTCCGGCCAGCAGAATGGCGGCCAGCAAAACACCGAACTCGCGCAGGAAGGAATAGGCCACCAGATCCACGGTGAACAGCGTGGCGCCGAAGTCGGCCAGCACGGTGGCGCCCAGGAAGGCGATCACGGCACCGACCATCAAACTAAGCAAGGTGACGATGGGTACGGCATCCAGTCCGGAAGTCTCCATGTGATGCACCAACGCCGTCATCCGCCAGCGGCGCGGACGCCATGCGGCATGGATCAGCGTTTCCAGCGTCAGGCCGATGAAGCCCAACAGGGCCAGGGACTCGTCGCGCACCCGCAGCATGGCCACGCCGACCCGCTCGAGCATGGCCAGCAAGCCGCTTTCTCGCTTGGTCTTGGGCGTGCGGCAGGAGGCTTCCAGCGACGTGCCCACCAGTTCCAGCAGGGCGCGACGTTCGGGGCTCAAGGTATGGTCCGCGCGGGCCAGCGCACACAGGCGTTCATGGCCGAGCAGGTCGGCCAACAGGCCGGCGCCGGCCGTGTCCAGCGCCTGCAGCCCGGAGAAGTCGATCAGCACGTCTTCTTTCAGGCGGCCCGCCAGACCGGCCACTTCGCGGTCCAGTTCCAGGTAATGCGCGAGCGTCCACGCACCGACCACGCGCAGCACACTGCCCGCATCGGCTGATTCGGCCCATTCCATGCTACCGGCATTCATGCGCGAACTTTACCAGAGTGGCAGGATTCATCGGTCCGATGGCTGTCGGGCCGCTGGTGACTGGTTTGTTGTTGTCGCCGGTATTGTTCGGCTGCCAGAATACGCACAAATCATCTGACGCAGGGACCCAGCCATGCAGCCCATCTTGCGCCGTCGCGCCGGCTTCGTCGTGGAGCTGGCGCGGCGCTTGCACCAGTACGGCACGTCGGCCGTGCGCTTCGAGCGCGCCGTCAGCGAGGTCAGCGCCGCGCTGGACCTGCACGCAGAGGTCTGGTCCAGTCCCACGGCCATCATCCTGTCGTTCTACGATCCGGAGGACGGCGACGACGGCCTGGCAAACCTGACCCAGGTGATTCGCCTGCCGCCGGGCGATGTCAACCTGCGCAAACTGTGCGAGGTGGATCGCATCGTCGATCAGGTGGTGGCTGGCGAAGTGGACGTCCGCGAGGGCCGGCAGCTGATGCGGGCACTGGACGAGCCCATGACGGCGACATGGCGGGTGGCGCTGGTGGCCAGTTATGGGTTGGCAGCCATGTGCCTGGCAGTGCTGTTCCGCACGGCCTGGCCGGACGCCGTGGTGGCCGGTTTTCTCGGGCTGGTGTGTGGTGGGCTGGTGGTCGCGGGCCTGAACCGCCCACGACTGGCGCAGGCTGTGGAGGCCCTGAGTGCTTTCGTGGTCACTACGCTGGCCATCCTCATCAGCCTGTACGTCGTTCCGATCGCCGTGAAGCTGGTGGTGATGGCGGCGTTGATCGTGCTGATTCCGGGCATGAGCCTGACCACGGCCGTGCGCGAGCTGTCCACGCAACAGTTGATGTCGGGCATGGCACGTCTGGCTGGAGCCACGGCGTCGTTGTTGAAACTGACGTTTGGCGTTGTGGTCGCCGCCAGCGTGTGCCGTCTTTTTGGCCTGGTTGCGCCACAGATCATCCCCGTGCCCGTGGCACCCTGGGTGGAGTGGCCGGCGGCCGTGATGGCCGGGCTGGCTTTCGCCATCCTGTTCCAGGCGATGCAGCGTCACTGGTTGCTGGTCATGGTTGCCGTGGTCGCGGGCTATGCTGCTTCCCGCGCTGCCGGGCATTGGTTCGGGCCGGTGGCCGGTGTCTTTGCCGGTGGCCTGCTGCTGGGTGTGATGGGCAACATGTGGGCGCGCTGGGGCGGGCGTCCGGGTGCCATGGTGCGCGAACCCGGCATCATTCTGCTGGTGCCCGGCAGTGTGGGGTTTCGCAGCGTGTCTTTCCTGTCCGAGAATGCCATGGGTGCCGGCGCCGACACCGGCATGCTGTTGATCAAGCTGCTGGTGGGCCTGGTGGCAGGGCTGCTGATCGGCGACGTCCTGATCAGTGCGCGCCGGCATTTGTGATGCGTTGCCAGGCTCCCGGGGAATGGACCAACGAAAAAGGGAGCGAAGCTCCCTTTTTCGTACTGCGGGTGTCGTGCCGATTACTTCTTGATCAGCATATCCGCTTCTTTCTTGCCCTTGGCCACGGCGGCCTTGAACCAGTTGGGGCGCTTGCCACGACCCGACCAGGTCTGTTCCGGGTCTGCCGGATTGGCATACTTCGGTGGCACCTTGCCCGTCCGTTTGGCGCGTCGCGTACGACGACCAAGGACCTCGTCCATGGTATAGCCTTCCTTTTTCACCATGTCCTGAATGCGCTTGCGCAGATCTGCAAGGTCCTTCTTGCGCATCTCGGTTTCGCGTGTATCCAGTTTGTTGCGCAGCGCCTGAATCTGCTTGCGACTCATCTTGCTGACATCGACAGCCATTACAACACCTCATTGGCAAGAGTTCTGAAAAGCCATATGCCTTGCCCATTCAACAAGGTATGGACGTGGCGGCAATTATAGGGCGTGAGCTGACAAGTGCAAGTTGCAACAACCGACGATCCTGCAATGGCCCGGATTAATTCTGGCTTGAAACGCGGCAATGAATGCTTGCCATCACTGTCTCAATGATCCGCGCCGGGCCCCGGCAACAATTGTGCGACAAGGTCTTCGCGAGTGAGATTACGGTTTTCGCTGTCACTGCGGTGGCGATATTCAAAGGTGCCGGCATCAAGCCCGCGCGGACTGACCACGACGCGATGCGGAATGCCGATCAATTCGATATCGGCGAACATTGCACCAGGGCGCAATCCACGGTCATCGATTACGCTGTCAATGCCGGCTTGCTGCAATGTGTGTTGCAGTTGCATGGCTGCTTCATCGACATCAGCCCGTCCCTTGGGATTGATGAGGCAGATGGCCACTTGCCATGGTGCCATGGCGTCAGGCCACAAAATGCCGTGGTCATCATGGTTTTGTTCGATGGCGGCCGCGACAATGCGACTCACGCCGATGCCGTAGCAGCCCATCAGCAAAGTGCTGGCCTTGCCGTTTTCATCCAACACCGTGGCATTCATCGCCGCGGCGTACTTGTCGCCCAGCTGGAAGATGTGCCCGACCTCGATGCCACGCGCCAGGTGCAACGTGCCGCCGTCGTCAGGTGCGGCGTCGCCATCGACGACGTTGCGCAGGTCGGCGATGGCATCGATGCGTGCATCACGGTCCCAGTTGGCGCCGGTGTAATGGGTGTCATCCTGATTGCCGCCGCAGACAAAATCGGCCAGTACGGCGGCGTCGCGATCCACGATCACGGGAATCGATGCAGGCAGCCCGACCGGGCCGATGGAGCCCGGTGCAGCGCCGGTGGCGTCCTTCACCGTTGTTTCATCTGCCATCTCCAGTTCGCCATCCAGAACCTGCAGACGCGCCGCCTTGATGGTGTTGAGCTGGTGGTCGCCTCGCAGGCAGAGCGCGACTGGACCGTCCGGGCCCCTGACCAGCAAGGTCTTGATGCAACGGGCAGGCGGCACGTCGAGGAATGCCGCGACCTCGTCGATGGACTGCTGTCCCGGCGTGGCCACCCGCGTCAGGTCGGCTGTCGCTGCCGGACGCGTTGTTGCCGGCGCGGCGGCACTGGCCATTTCAAGGTTGGCGGCGTAGTCGGAGTTGTCGCTGAATACGATGGCGTCCTCGCCGCTTTCAGCCAGTACATGGAATTCGGTGCTGGCACTGCCGCCAATGGCGCCCGTATCCGCGGCTACCGGGCGATAATCGAGCCCGAGACGTTCGAAAATGCGGCAATAGGCCGTGAACATCTGCTGGTATGTCTGCTCCAGCGAGGGCTGGTCCAGATGAAATGAATATGCATCTTTCATCAGGAATTCGCGCGCGCGCATGACGCCGAAACGCGGACGGATCTCGTCGCGGAATTTGGTCTGGATCTGGAACAGCGTCAATGGCAGTTGCTTGTAGCTGTGCAGCTCGTGGCGGGCAAAATCCGTGACGACTTCCTCGTGGGTCGGGCCATAGCAAAAATCCTGGTCCTTGCGGTCATGAATTTTCAGCAACTGGCCACCAAACTTCTCCCAGCGTCCGGTTTCCTGCCACAACTCGGCTGGTTGCACGGAAGGCATCAGCAATTCGATGGCGCCGATGCGCTCCATCTCCTCGCGCACGACGGTTTCGACGCGTTTCAGCACGCGCAAGCCCAGCGGTGACCAGGTGTACAAGCCGGCGGCCAGCTTGCGGATCATGCCCGCGCGCAGCATCAGCTGGTGGCTGGCAATCTCGGCATCGGCCGGGGCTTCGCGGGTTGTGACGAGGTGGAACTGACTGAGGCGCATGGCGGAAATGCTCTGGGTGTCGGCTGTAACGGGACGGCGACGCGCCGGGCCGGTCGTCGCCATGGGGTGGGTGAGGAACGCGACAGGCGCGGGCTGCCGCCCACGCCTGTGGTGTTGTCCCCGTGACGCTGGCTCTGCTACTTGCAGAGTTTGGAGCGAGTCTGCTGTGCCTTGTTCAGGCGTGCCGCACGGTCCTCCTTGGTCAGCACCTGGCCGTTCAGAATCACGGCCTGGTCACTTTGCATCAGGGCGATGTTGGCGTTGAGTTGCTGGCACAGCTTGATGCGGTTCTCGGGCGTGTCGGCGACCTCTTTCGGGCTGGCTGAGGGCGCTGGTGCCGGTGTCTCGGCTTGCTGCGTCTCGGTTTCTGCCGGGGCCTCTGGCTGGTCCGTGCTTTGCTGCTGCGTTTTTTGTGGTGTGTAGCTTGCGCCGCTGTCGACACTGACCATCTTGTAATCGACATTGCCGGCTGGCGGGCTCGCGGAAAAATGCACGACGCCATTGGCGTCTGTCCAGCGATAAACCTGGTTGGCGGCCACGGCAATGCAGGGAAGCGCCAGCGCCAGAACGAGCAGGGTTGTACGGATACGCATGTGAAATCTCCTGACAGGACTGTCGAGTGCGGGGAATTCCCGGACACGGGCTGCATTTTACTGTAAACCGTTGCGGACTGATGTGCGCCGCGTTCATTTGTGGCAACAACGGCGCCCGCAAGCCGAAGCGGCATTCTTCATGCGGCTGCCTGGTCCGCAGGAATTGCCGCAAGCCACGTGAACTGGTCAGCAAAACGCGCGACAGGGATTGCAGCGGCTCGACACGAGCATCCGCGGCAAATCGGAGGTGTTCGTGTGCAGACGCAAGTTCATGGATTGTCGATGGTTTTCATGCTATCCGTTCGACCTTGTGGATAATTCAGGCTAGACTCGGGTGTCCGGTAGCTGGGTGAGTTGATACGAATCATGGCTGAAGAAAAAGCGGACGGCATGCGCCGGCGCGGCATTTATCTGCTGCCAAACCTGTTTACCACCGCCGCCATGTTTGCCGGGTTTTATGCCATTGTGGCTGGTATCCGGCACCAATTCGTGGCCGCTGCGGTGGCAGTCTTCATTGCCGGATTGCTGGACAGCATGGATGGCCGCGTAGCGCGCTGGACAAACACCCAGACCGATTTCGGGGTGCAGTACGACTCGTTGTCCGACATGGTGAGTTTCTCACTGGCGCCGGCACTGATCATGTACACGTGGTCGCTGGCCTCGCTGCAATCGCTGGGTCCGATGTGGGGCAAGGTCGGCTGGGCCGCCGCATTCCTGTATGCCGCCTGTGGGGCGTTGCGCCTGGCGCGCTTCAATACCCAGGCCGGTGTCGCGGACAAGCGCTACTTCCAGGGGCTTGCCAGTCCGGCGGCCGCCGGTTTGCTGATGGCCTTCATGTGGACTGCCACGGAATTCGGCATGGAAGGCGAGCAACTGGTGGTGCTGGCCCTGCCGCTGACCGTCATCGCCGGTTTGTTGATGGTCAGCCGCATCCGCTATTTCAGTTTCAAGGCCAAACCGCGCCATGGCCGGGTGCCGTTCGTGGTGGTCACGGCCATCGCCATCGGCTTTGTGTTGCTGGCCATCAAGACCGCATTGGTGTTGCTGGTGGTGGCCGTGGCCTACGTGATTTCCGGGCCGGTATTGACGCTGCGTGGCATCAACCGGCGACGGCGGCAGCGGCGCGGCAAGGAAAGCGCCTGAGATGGTCGCCATGCCTGCCAGTCCGGGGCCGCGAGAGCGCATGTTGCGCGAAATGGGTGTGTGGCCGCTGGTGCGGCGGGTATCGCACGCTGGCCCACAGATGGAGCCGCAATCGGAGTATGTGTCGTCCTGCGTGCTGGCCGTCACCAGCAAGGCGCAAGCCAGCCAGGCTGCGTTGCTGGACGCCATCTGCACGGCATGGCCAGGCGCGGTCGGGGCCTGCCGGGTCGTCGTTGATCCGGTCGGTGTACCACCGGATGCCTTGTGTCTGGCTTTTGGCGATGCCCTGGGTGAGCTCGAGTCAGCGCGACTCGTGCGGTTGCCCGCGCTGGCTGCGCTCGGTGACAACGCAGCCGCGAAGCGCGACGTGTGGCAGGCCCTGCTCGCCGCCCGGCAGCGGCTGGAGCCGGAGGCTTGAGCCATGGTGGCCCGGCTTGACAAGGCCATCGGGGACATCCGCAGGATGCAGCGTGCTGATCTTGCCGAGGTGTACGAAATTGAATGCGAGGCCTACGAATTCGGTTGGAATCGCGGTGTATTCCGTGATTGCCTCATCGCGGGTCACGAGTGCTGGGTGCTGTACGAGAGGCCGGAGATCATCGGTTATGCCGTGCTGGCCAACCAGGCCGACGAAGCCCATTTGCTGAACCTGTGCGTGGCGCCGGCGTGGCAACGTTGTGGCCATGGCGCGCGCCTGCTGCAGCGCATGATCCATGTGGCTCGCTGGCACGCCGCCACGCGCGTGTTGCTCGAAGTGCGTCCCAGCAACCCCGCGGCCGTGCAGTTGTACAAGCAGCATGGATTCCGCACCATTGGTCGACGCCCACGATACTACCCGGCGCGCAACGGCCGCGAGGACGCCATCGTCATGGAATTGCCGTTGCAGTCCGAGGCGACGGAGTGATCCAGGGACGCGGGCCTGATCGGGGATGCGCTCCTGCAACATTCCGGGTGGTGTGTTCTACCCTTGTAGGAGCCAGCCTGCTGGCGACCGGGCATGAATGGCCCGTGACATGGCCATTGCCGCGAAACCGGACGAACCGGCGGGTCCCGGGCCCCGACGTCCGTGTCCCGACGATTCCCGATTCCTGCCCCGTCAGGCCTGTTCCAGCTTCTCGCGCTGGACGCCGAGGGCTTCGTGTTGTTCGCGCCACTCGGCCAGGCGCTGGCGTTCCTGTGCGACGACTTCGGCCGGGGCGTTGTCGACGAAGCGGGCATTGCCGAGCTTGCCCTCGCATTTGCCGATTTCCTTGGTGATGCGGGCCAGTTGCTTGTCCAGGCGGGCCTTTTCGGCGTCCAGGTCGATGAGACCGGCCAGCGGGATGAGCACGCGCAGCTTGCCGACCACGGCGGCTGCTGCAGCCGGTTCGTCGGCGCCGGCGTCCAGCCACGCGGGTGCCTCGCTATGGGCCAGGAACCGGATCTGGTCGCTGTAGCGCGTGATGCGTTCATGATCGCTGTCTTCGCCATCGGCCAACAGCAGCGGGATGGTCTTGCCCGGCGCGATGTTCATTTCCGAGCGGATCTTGCGGATGTTGCTCAGCACGGCCTGCAGCCACTCGATGTCGACGCAAGCGGCTTCGTCGCGGGGCAGGGCGCCAGCCTTGGGCCAGGGTCGCTGCATGATGCTGTCTTCGGTGAGACCAAGATGCGGCTTGACCTGCTGCCAGATTTCCTCGGTGATGAAGGGGATGATCGGGTGCAGCGCGCGCAGCACGGTCTCCAGCACCAGCAGCAAGGTGTGGCGCGTGGAGGCCGCGGCGGCCTCGTCATCGCCTTGCAGGGCCGGCTTGGCCAGCTCCAGGAACCAATCGCAGTAGTCGTTCCAGACGAAGGCGTACAGCGCCTGCGCCAGATGGTCGAAGCGGTAGCTCTCGAAGTGCTCGTCCACCTCGGCCAGCACCTCGCCCAGCCGCGACAGAATCCAGCGTTCGGCTGCCGTGACGGACTGCTCGGCGCGGGTCCCGGGTCCCGGGTCCCGGGTCCCGTTCTCCACACTCATCAACACAAACCGCGCCGCATTCCACAGCTTGTTGCAAAAGGCCTTGTAGCCCTCGGCGCGGGAAATGTCGAAGTTGATGGTGCGGCTGTAGCTCGCCAGGGCGGCGAAGGTGAAGCGCATGGCATCGCAGCCGATGGCGTGGATGCCGTCCGGGTACTGCTTGCGGATGCGTTTTTCGACCTTGTCGCGCACCTGCGGAATCAGCAGCGAGCGCGTGGATTTCTCCACCAGAGGCTCCAGCTCGATGCCGTCGATGAGATCCAGCGGGTCCACCGTATTGCCCTTGGACTTGGACATCTTCTTGCCCTCGGCATCGCGCACGATGGCGTTGATGTAA
>CAZOXZ010000054.1:0-15465 GCA_964583865.1 uncultured Rhodanobacteraceae bacterium
AAGAAGTTCCAGGAACTGGTCGAGGTCCGCAACAAGGCCGACCAGCTCATCCATGCCACCGAATCGGCCATGAAGGAACATGGCGACAAGGCCGGCAGTGCCATCGGCGACATCGAGGCCGCCCTCGCTGACCTGAAGAAGGTCAAGGACGGCGACGACAAGGCTGCCATCGAGTCGCGCACGCAGGCCCTGGAACAGGCCGCCCAGGCACTGTACGCCGCCGCCCAGCAGGGCGATTCGCAGCCGGGCGGCGATGCCGGTGCCCAGCAAGCTGGTGGCTCGCAGGCGGACGACGATGTCGTCGATGCCGAGTTCACCGAAGTCAAGGACGATGACAAGCCGTAAGCGGCCATAGTCGACGGCCCGTGCATCGTCCAGGTGCACGGGTCGTTGTCGTATCGAGGATTCCGATGGGTACCAGCCGGCTGGAAGCATTCACCGATGGCGTCATGGCGGTTGCCCTGACCATCATGGTGCTGGAGCTGGATACGCCCGAGACGGCCAGGAGCCTGGGCGGTAGGAACCATGTGAGCGAGGCACAGCCATTTTGAGAGCGATTTTTCGACCATTTGAGGCGAATACTGGTTGCTATTCAACGAAAATGGGCGGGAAATCGGGCCAAAAGGGCGCAGCCGCAGCCGCTTGTGTTTCTGCTGCCCAGGCTCCTGGCTGGCAGGCCCTGGCAGGGCAGTGGCCGGTGGCCTTGAGCTATGTGCTGAGCTTTGTCTACGTCGGCCTGTACTGGAACAAGCATCACCACATGCTGCGCGCCACCGAACACATTGATGGCCGCGTGCTGTGGGCCAACCTGTACTGGCTGTTCTGGATGACCTTCGTGCCCTTTGCCACGGCGTGGCTCAGCGAGACCCATTTCGCCGCGGTTCCGGCGGCGCTGTATGGTTTTGTCCTGTTGATGGCGGCCGGTGGCTTCCTGTTGTTGCAACGGGCCATTGTCTGCCGCAACGGTCCGGATTCCGGCCTGGGGCGTGCCGTGGGCCGTGATTTCAAGGGCAAGCTGTCATTGGTAATCTATGTTGTTGCCCTGGCCGTGGTGGCTTGGGTTCCGTGGCTGTCCTGTCTGCTGTACGCCGTGGTGGCCGCCATCTGGTTCGTCCCCGACCGACGTTTTGAAAAGGCTGTGTCGAAGTGACCAAACGAGACTACTACGAGATTCTGGGTGTCAGCCGCACGGCGACCACGGTGGAGATCAAGAAGTCCTACCGTCGCATCGCCATGAAGTGCCATCCGGATCGTTGCCCCGATGACCCGGAAGCGCAGGAACGCTTCAAGGAGGCGCGCGAAGCCTGGGATGTGCTGGGCAACGACCAGAAGCGCGCCATGTACGATCGCCACGGCCATGCCGCGTTTGCCCAGGGTGGCGGCGGGCCGGGCGCAGGCTTCGGTGATGTCGGTGACATTTTTGGCGATATTTTCGGCGACATCTTCGGCATGGGTGGCGGCCGGTCACGGCCTCGGCGTGGCTCGGACCTGCGCTACGTACTGGAGATCGACCTCGAGAAGGCCGTGTTCGGTACCGAGGAAAGCATCCGCATTCCGTCGCTGGTGGCCTGCAAGCGTTGCGAAGGCAGCGGCTCGGCCGACGGCAAGACGGCCACCTGTGACACCTGCCACGGCCAGGGCCAGGTACGCATGCAGAACGGTATTTTTTCCGTGCAGCAGGCTTGCCCGCATTGCCATGGCACCGGCCAACGCATCGCCAATCCCTGTCCGGATTGCCACGGCCAGGGCCGGCGCGAGGAAACCCGCACGCTGTCGGTGAAGGTACCGGCCGGCGTCGATACCGGCGACCGCATCCGCCTGACGGGGCAGGGCGAAGCCGCGCCTTCCGGCGGTCAGCCCGGTGACCTCTACGTCGAGATGCATGTGCGCGAGCACGCCATCTTCCGGCGTGATGGCGATGACTTGTACTGCCAGATCCCCATCCGGCCGGGCCAGGCCGCCCTGGGCACGCGTCTCAACGTGCCGACGCTGGAAGGCGACGTGGAGATTTCCATTCCGCCCGAGACCCAGACCGGCCAGACCTTCCGCCTGCGCGGTCGCGGTGTAACGTCGGTGCGCAGCACCCGTGCCGGTGACCTCATTTGCGAGGCCGTGGTGGAGACACCCGTGCGCCTGACCAAACGCCAGCGCGAGCTGTTCGAGCAACTGGAAGCCACCTTCCAGGAAGAAGCACCGGAAAAGCACTCGCCCAAGTCCAAGTCCTGGTCTGACGGCGTGCGCAAGTTCTGGTCCAGGGTGACCTCGTGAGCCCGCCGCTGGCTGTCGGCATTTGCGGCGCCTCCGGGCGCATGGGCCGGCAATTGTGTCGGCTGGCAGAAGACGACGAGCGCTTCGGCAAAATTTTCGCCATCGACCATGACAGCGACTGGGCGGCCCTGCCGGCGCTGGACGTGATCGTGGATTTTTCTTCACCGGAAGGCTTCGTGCAGGCACTGACGCATTGCCGTGCGCATGGCATCGCCCTGGTCTCGGGCACCACCGGCATGGATGTTGATGCCGCGCTGAACGAGGCTGCCGGCGACAGTGCCGTGCTGCATGCGGCCAATTTCAGCCTGGGTGTGGCCGTGCTGCGTCAGCTGGTGGCTTCGGCGGCCGCCATGCTGCCCGATTGGGACCTGGAAATCATCGAGGCCCACCATGGCGCCAAGGTCGATGCACCGTCGGGCACCGCGCTGGCATTGGGCGAGGCCGCGGCGGCTGCGCGCGGCGTTGAACTTGCGCAGGTCGAGCAGGCGGGCCGGGCAGGCCACACGGGCCGGCGTCCGGCCGGCGAAATCGGCTTTGCCAGCATCCGTGCCGCCGACATTGTCGGCGAGCATACCGTCTTGCTGGCCGCCAAGGGCGAGCGCATCGAGCTTGGCCACCGTGCGACCGACCGCGCCATTTTTGCCCGTGGCGCATTGCAGGCCGCCGTCTGGTTGGCCGGCCAGCCGGCCGGCCGTTATCGCATCGAGGACATGTTGGCGGCGCCAGCGCCATGACCACCGATGAGCTGATCACGTGGAAAGATTTCACCAGGGTGCGGTTGGTGGCCGGCACGGTAACGCGCGTCGAGGCGTTCCCGGAAGCACGCAAGCCGGCATGGAAGATCTGGGCGGACTTCGGGCCACATGGAACCCGCAAGACCAGCGCGCAGGTCACACGGCTTTATCGGCCTGAAGATCTCATCGGGCGCCAGATTGTCGGCGTCATCAACTTGCCGGACAAGCAGATTGGTCCATTCCGCTCGGAGTTCCTGCTGACCGGTTTTGAGACAGACGCCGGGGTGGTCATCACCACGCTGGAGCGAGCGGTCCCGAATGGCACGCGCATGAGCTGACATGCCGCCGCGTGGCTGTGCCTCACTCACATGGTTTATCGCCCAGACGCCTGGCGAGCACCCTCCTAACGCCGCTCCAGCCACACGCCCAGGCCCTGGGCGTTGAGTTCGATATCCATACCGATGATGGCGTCCAGTTCCGCAGTCGAACCATGCCAGCCGTGGCGTGCGGCGCGCCGGGCGTAAAGTGCCTGCAAGCCCAGTTCCAGGCGTTGGTGGCGCCGCGCGTGGTCGTCCTCGTCCAGTGCCAGGGCCAATGCGGCCATGGCATCGACCTGTTCGTGCAGGTCGTTGCCGAGGCGTTCAACGTCTTCAAGCGGCCCGAAGTGGGTCGGATAAATGCGCTGCGGTTGCAATGCCAGCAGGCGGTCGATGGAGGCGTGCATGTCGTCGGGGTTGAAGTCCACCGGCGAGGTGGTGGGCAGGATGAACGGCCCGTTGTCCGTGTCCAGCTCGCGGTAGGACAGGCCGAACACATCGCCGCTGAAGACGCTGCCGGTGGCCGGGTCATGGATGGCGTTGTGGTGCTTGGCATGACCGGGTGTCGCCAGGCAGATCAGCTTGCGATCGGCCAGCGCAACGGCGTTGCCGTCCAGGGCCTCGTCGACACGCTCGGCCGGCACCGGTACCAGCTCGCCGTAGCTGCGCTGCATTTCCTCCTCGCCGTAGACGGCCGTGGCGCCCGCCTGCAGCTTGGAGGGATCAATCATGTGCCGTGCGCCGCGTGGATGCACCACCAGCCGGGCGTTGGGCAGAGCCTGCATCAGCTTGCCGGCACCGCCGGCATGGTCGAGGTGGACGTGGGTCAGAATCAGCCAGTCGACGTTCGCGGGTTCCAGCCCATGGTCGTCGAGTGCCTGCAGCAGCCGTGGCACGGAATGGTTGGTGCCGCAGTCGATGAAGGCCGCGCGCCCCTTGCGCTCCAGCAGATAGGCAGCGTCGAACCGCGGCCGGTTGAAGCCGGTGTCGATGGTGTGGATGGGATGGTCGTGGTGCATGTCAGCCTTGTTTTTGCAGTCGCCAGGTGCTGGTGGTGAGCCAGTCCAGGCCTTTGTCGATGAAACCGGGATTGTCGGCCAGGATATCGCGGCATTCCAGTTCCTCGGTAGCCCAGGCTTTGCCGTACAACTGCTGCACCAGGTCCTTGCCGACGGCAAAGGGCGGGCCGTCCATACGCTGTTGATCGTAGTCCAGGGTCACCAGCAGCATGTCGCAACCGGCGGGCAGGCAGGCGTCCAGATGGGCCGCGTAGCGTTCACGCATGGCCGGCGGCAGGGCGATCAGGGCAGCACGGTCATAAGCGGACGTGCACGCGCCCAGCGTGTCGGCATCCTGATCGAAGATGTCACCACAGATCAGCTCGAAGGGCCCGGCGTGGTAGTGTCTGCCGCCGGGATGCTGCTCGATGCGCGCGTCCAGCTCGTGCTCGTCCAGAAACTGCCGGATGGCAATCTCGGACAACTCCACGCCCACCACCTCGTGGCCCTGACCGGCCAGCCACAGCAAGTCCAGGGACTTGCCGCACAAGGGCACCAGCACGCGCGAGCCATACGGCAGGTCCAGCTCGGGCCAGTGCTTCATCAGCCACGGCAGCGGGGCATCACGATGGAAACCGGTACGGCCGGTTTGCCAGCGGTCCAGCCAGAAGTCGGGTTTCACGAAGGCCACTCCACGAAGTCTCGGGCCGCCCATGATAGGGCATTGCAGGTATGGCACGCGCTGCAATTGTGTAACCACTGGCATGTCGCTACACTGCAGCATCATGTCCGGCCTGTTTGCCAATGCCTCGCCCGTTTTGCGCCTGCTGGTTCTGGCGCTGTTGCTGCTGCGCTTGGTGTTGCAGCCGGCGCTGGCAACCACGGCGGACCTGCATGTGCTGGAGATCGACCGCTCGGCGGCATGCACGCACAGTCTGTGCGCCGATCATGGTCCGGCGGACCATCACCTGGCCCCGGTCGACGGCGACGGCCATCCCGAGGCCTTGCACACCATGCTGCATTTTGCCCATTGCGCGGGCAGCGCCATGGCGGTGCTGCCGGAGGCAGTGGCGGTGACAGCCATGACGCCTGTGCACACGACGCCGATATTGGCGCTGACGTCGCGTGCCAGCCGACCGGCCGACAATCCCTTGCGGCCTCCCATCCACGCCTGAGTTTTCGCCCTGGTCTTGACGGTGCTTGATGCGCTGTCGAGCCCACGTGCGCGGCGCCGGAGCCGGCACCGTGTGTTGCAAGAACTTGCGTGGAGTTGTTTTGATGAACCTGCCCATCGCGACGGCTGTCGCGTGCCTGTTGGCGTGCCTTGCCTGCGCGCCGTTGCATGCCGGGTCACTGACCCTGGATGACACCTTTGCTCGCGTCGCCGAAACGCATCCCGAGTTGCGCATGACAGCCGCACGGCGCCGTGTGCTTGAAGCCGAACTGGACGACGCCAGCTTGCGCCCGCCGCTGGTGCTGGGGGCCGAGGTCGAGAATGTGCTCGGCAGTGGCGAGGCGCGTGGCCTCGACGCTGCCGAAGTGACCCTGAGCCTGGCCTCGGTGTTCGAGCGTGGCGGCAAGCTGGACGCGCGCCGCACACTGGCGCAAAGCCGCATCGATGCCCTTGCCATCGAGCGCGAAAGCCGGCGCCTTGATCTTCTGGCCGACACGGCGCGGCGTTACCTCGCCGTGGTGGCGGCGCGCGCCCGTATGGCGCTGGCCAAGGATACTGTGGTGCGGCGCATTGAGGCGGTCGAGGCGGCACGACGACGGCACAAGGCAGGGGCTGTGCCGGTGTCGGTGGTGCTGGCGGCCGAAGCCTCGCTGGCCGAGGCCCGCCTGGGGCTGGCCGCTGCCGAGCAGGCAACACAGGCGGCAAAGCGTTATCTGGCGGCACTGTGGGGCGAGCGCGAACCGAGGTTCCGCGTGGCGCGGGCGAATCTCGCACGGCTACCGGACCTGCCGCCGCTGCAGGCATTGGCTGCGCGGCTGAACGACACGCCTGAACTGCGGGCTTTCAACGACCAGCGGCGCATGGCCGAGGCCCGTGTGGCGTTGGCTGACAGCCAGCGAGAAGCCGACATCGACTGGCAACTGGGTGTGCGTCGGCTGGCCGGTGGTGACGTGGGTCTGGTGGCCGGTCTGTCCTTGCCGCTGGGTGCGGGCGAGCGAGCCGCGCCGGGTATCCGCGCCGCGCAGGCCCGGCTGACGGCACTGGCCATCGAGCGCGAGGCCGCCGGCATGGCCTTGTACGCCACCCTGGCCGAGGCGCATGGCCGCTACCGCTTGGCACGCCAACAGGCACACACGCTGGCCGACGACATCCTGCCACGCCTGGCCCAAGCCTCGCGTGCGGCTGAAAGCGCGTGGCGCGCCGGTGCGGCGCCGTGGCTTGAATGGTCCGAGTTGCAACAGCGTCTTGCCGAGGCCAGAAGCCGACGTCTGCAGGCGCTGGTGGCGGCCCACACGGCCTTGATCGAAATGCAGCGACTGCTGGGCCGGTCGTTGCGTCAACCCGATGAGATCACTGACCCGGGAGAAACGCCATGAAACATCTTGTCCTGATGTTGCTGGTCGGGTGGCTGGCGGCCTGCAGTGCACCCGCTGCAGATGACCATCACCAGACCCCGGACGTAGCCCATGATCATGGCAGCGCGCATGCTCATGACGTCGAAGAAACACACAGCACCGTGATTGCGGCCGACACCGCGCATGCCTCCGGCATCCGCGTAGCCGCGGCCGGCCCGGGCATGATCGTCGACACACACCGGGTCCAGGGGCTACTCACGCCCGTGGCCGGAAAGGTTGCCACGGCCAGTGCCCGCTTTCCCGGCTTGCTGCGCGAACTCGAGGTTGAGGTCGGTGATCGCGTCGAGGCAGGCCAGGTGCTGGCGCGGGTGGAAAGCAACCTCAGCCTCAGCCGCTATGCCGTCACCGCACCCATCGGCGGCATCGTCATGGCTCGGCCCGTGGCCCTCGGTGCCACCGTGGGGCAGGGCGAGGTGCTGTATCGCATCGCGGATTTGTCGCGGTTGTGGGTGGACTTGCACATTTACGGTGCCGAGGCGCCACATGTCGCCGCCGGCGCCGCCGTGACCGTAACCCGTCTGGCCGACGGTGTCTCCCGGGAAAGCCGCATTGTCCGCGTGCTGCCGGGCGTGGCTTCGGCCAGTCAGAGCCGCATCGCGCGTGCGGTTGTCGACAACGACGATGGCCGCTGGCGTCCCGGCATGGCGGTCAGTGCGAGCATCGTGGCCGCCGAGCGCCAGGCGGCACTGGTCGTGCCGCTCACAGCCGTGCAGCGAATGGATGGCCAAAGCGTGGTTTTCGTGCGCGATGGCGAGCGCTACACGGCACATCCGGTGACCCTGGGCGCCCGTGATGGCGAGCGCGTCGAGGTGCTTGATGGCATCGTCGCAGGCGATCGGATCGTTGTGGCCGAAAGCTACCTCATCAAGGCCGACATCCTGAAAGAGGGCGCCGCGCATGTCCACTAATCACACGGGGGCGTTGGCGGGCATTGTCGGCTTCGCCATCCGCCACCGCTGGGTGATGCTGGTGTTGACCCTGGGTCTGGTGGCCCTGGGCGCCTGGAGCTTTCAGCATCTGCCCATTGATGCCCGCCCCGACATTACCAACGTGCAGGTGCAGGTGAACACAGCCGCACCGGGATACTCGCCGCTGGAAGTCGAGCAGCGCATCACCTGGCCCGTGGAGACGGCACTGGCCGGCCTGGCCGGACTGGATTACACGCGCTCGCTGTCACGCTACGGCCTGTCGCAGGTGACAGTGGTGTTCGAGGAAGGCACCGACCTGTACTTTGCTCGGCAGCAGGTGGCCGAACGCCTGCAACAGGTGCGCTCGCGCCTGCCCGAGGGCCTGGAACCGGCCATGGGGCCGGTGGCCACGGGCCTGGGCGAGGTCTTCATGTACGCCCTGGAGGCCGACCCGGAGGCGCGGCAGCCGGATGGCACGCGCTGGACTGTAACTGAGCTGCGCACCTTGCAGGACTGGGTGGTACGCCCGCAAATGCGCACGCTGGCCAATGTCACCGAAGTGAACACGCTGGGCGGCTACGAGCGACAAGTTCACGTCACGCCGGACCCGGTGCGGCTGGTGGCCCTGGGCTTTGGCCTTGACGACGTGGTCGAGGCCATCGCCGCCAACAACCGCAATGTCGGTGCCGGCTACATTGAACGTTTGGGCCAGCAGTACCTGGTGCGGGTGCCGGGCCAGGTGGACGGCATGACGGCTATCGGCAATATCGTGCTGGGCACCCGTGATGGCCATCCGGTGCGCATCCGCGACGTGGCCGAGATAGGCGAAGGTGCCGCATTGCGTAGCGGCGCGGCCACCATGAACGGCGAGGAGACCGTACTCGGCACGGTGTTGATGCTGGTCGGCAGCAACAGCCGTGACGTGGCCCGGGCTGCGGCCGCCAGACTGGCCGAGGTCAACAAGAGCCTGCCCGAGGGTGTGCATGCCGTGCTCGTGTACGAACGCACAAAGCTGGTCGATCGTACCATCCACACCGTCAGCAAGAACCTGGTGGAAGGTGCGATTCTGGTGGTCGTGGTGTTGCTGTTGCTGCTGGGCAACGTGCGCGCGGCGCTGATCACCGCGGCCGTCATTCCATTGGCCATGCTGTTCACCATCACCGGCATGGCGCGGGCGGGCGTGTCGGCCAATCTCATGAGCATGGGCGCGCTGGACTTCGGCCTGATCGTCGATGGCGCCGTCATCATCGTGGAGAATTGCCTGCGGCGGCTGGGTGCGCGCCAGCGTGAAACCGGTCGCGTGCCGGATCATGCGGCGCGGCTGCGCCTGGTGGTGGATGCCACCGTCGAGGTCATCCGTCCCAGCCTGTTTGGCGTGGGCATCATCACGGTGGTTTACCTGCCCATTTTTGCCCTGTCCGGTATCGAGGGCAAGATGTTCCATCCCATGGCCATCACCGTGATTCTGGCATTGACCGGGGCCATGCTGCTGTCGCTGACTTTCGTGCCTGCTTCGGTGGCGATCGCGTTGCACGGCAAGGTAAAAACCGGCGACAACCGACTGATGCGCACCCTGCGACGGGCCTACGCACCCATTCTGCGCTGGTCGGTGGCGCATCCGCGGCCCGTGTTGCTGGCCGCCACGACACTGGTGGTGGCCTGCGGCGGCTTGGCAACACAGCTCGGCAGTGAATTCATTCCGGGCCTGGATGAAGGCGACGTGGCCATGCATGCCATGCGCATACCGGGCACTGGCATCACGCAATCGACCGCCATGCAATTGGCCGTGGAGAAGAAGCTGCAGACCATCCCCGAGGTGAAGCATGTGTTCAGCAAGATCGGCACGGCAGAGGTGGCGACCGATGCCATGCCGCCCAATGTCGCCGACACCTTCATCATCATCGAGCCCCGTGATGCATGGCCTGACCCGCGCAAACCCAAGGCCGGGTTGGTGGCCGACATCCGCGCGGCCGTACAAGCGTTGCCGGGCAACAACTACGAGTTCACCCAGCCCATCGAAATGCGCTTCAACGAGTTGATCTCCGGTGTGCGCGCCGACGTGGCCATCAAAGTCTTCGGCGATGATCTGGATACCCTGGTGGCCACGGCCGAAGCCATCGAGTCCGTGGTGCGCCAGGTGCCGGGAGCAGCCGATATGCGCACGGCGCAGGTGACCGGGTTGCCCATCCTCACCGTCACGCCGGATCGCGCGGCGCTGGCGCGTTACGGCCTGAACACGCGCGTGGTGCAGGATGCCGTGGCCACGGCCGTGGGCGGCGAGGTGGCCAGCCAGTTGTTCCGCGGTGACCGGCGCTTCGACATCGTCGTGCGCCTGCCGGAGGACTTGCGGCATGATCCGGCGGCATTGGCGCGACTGCCGATTCCGTTGGGCCCGCAAAAGCGGCTGGATGAGGCGGCCCATCAGCCCGACTGGGCCGCCGGCAGGCCGCGCACGGTGCCTTTGGGCGAGGTCGCCACAATCAACACCGAGCTGGGACCCAACCAGATCAAACGCGAGAACGGCAAACGTCGCGTGGTC
This sequence comes from uncultured Rhodanobacteraceae bacterium, assembly GCA_964583865.1. Lineage (GTDB taxonomy): Bacteria > Pseudomonadota > Gammaproteobacteria > Xanthomonadales > Rhodanobacteraceae > DASSBG01. The sequence continues at coordinate 10,354 of CAZOXZ010000054.1, forward strand.
GTCAGCACCAACGTGCGTGGGCGTGATCTGGGCAGTTTCGTGGCCGAGGTACGCCAGCGCGTGTCCACGCGGGTGGACGTGCCGGCCGGTTACTGGGTCGAGTACGGCGGCAGTTTCGAGCATTTGATCTCGGCCAGCCGGCGCCTGGCTCTGGTGGTGCCGGTAACTCTGGCCTTGATCTTCAGCTTGCTGTTCATGAGTTTCGGCTCAGCACGTGATGCCGCCATCGTCTTCAGCGGTGTGCCGCTGGCGCTGACGGGCGGGGTGGTCAGCCTGGCCCTGCGCGGCATTCCGCTGTCCATCACCGCGGCCGTCGGCTTTATCGCCTTGTCAGGTGTGGCCGTGTTGAACGGCCTGGTGATGATTGCCTTCATCCGTGATCTGCGCGCGCGTGGCTTGTCGTTGCATGAAGCGGTCATCGAAGGCGCGCTGGAGCGCCTGCGGCCGGTGCTGATGACGGCCCTGGTGGCCTCGCTTGGCTTCGTGCCCATGGCCTTCAATGTCGGTGCAGGCTCGGAGGTGCAACGGCCACTGGCCACGGTAGTCATCGGCGGCATCATCTCGTCCACCCTGCTGACCCTTGTGGTGCTGCCGGCGTTGTATCAGCTGACCCACCGAAAGCTGGCACGAGGGCAATGAAACTGTGGTCGCAATCACGAAATCGGTCGATCTGCTGCCGCGAAACTGAACCGCGTTGCAATGGAAGGGCGGTTTTCGGGCGGTTGGGCGACATTTTGTGACGCGCATGGCGGCATGACCGCCGCCGGTGTCGATATGATCTGGAGCGCTTGCCCATTCGACCCTGACGAAAGGAAACTCCATGAAGACAACTCGTACGCGTGTCGCCGCACTGGTCCTCGGTGTTGCCGCCACGGCCTTGCTGGCCGGTTGCAGCAACTACGTGAAAAAGGATGACTTCAACGCGGCCATCGCCGAACTGCAGGCCACCGACCAGCAGTTGCAGTCGCAGGTCGACAGCCTGAAGGCCGTGCAAGCCGAGCTGCAACAGAAGTTTGCCAAGTACGATGCTCGCCTGACGGCGATGGAAGGGCGCATCCGTGTGGACAACGTGGCCTACTTCGACTTCGACAAGGCCGAGCTCAAGGACCAGTACAAGCCCATGCTGGACGAGTTCGCCAAGGTCATGAGCGCACACCATGCCAATGCCGTGGTGACGGTGGAGGGTTTCGCCGACCCGTCCGGCGCGAAAGCCTACAACAAGCGTCTGGGCCTGGAGCGCGCCCAGGCCGTGCGTGACTACCTCGTCAACCAGGGTGGCATGGCCGGCACGAGCGTGCGCGCCGTGAGCTACGGCGAGGCTGCCAACCGCCAGCTGGCCGAGGGCGAAAGCCGCGCCGCCGGCAAGAAAAATCGGCGCGCGGTGCTGGTCATCGACATGGCCAGCTGAAAATGCCTGCCGGCCGGTGTGCCGGTGACATTGCAAGCATGACGAAGGGCCCGGCGCGAGCAATCGCACCGGGCCTTTGTTTGTTGCACGAACAAGCGGTCGAGAGGTCTGGCATGGCGACGCGTCGTTCGCGTGCCGGCAGGGGCTTTGGAGACGCTTGCTTTTCAGGCCCCTGTCTGACCGCTTTTTGGCCACAATCTCGTATCTTTTCCTGTAACAAGTACGATGGACAAACCGCGACCACAACCCTGGAGTGAAAACATGTACAAGTTTCTTGGTATCGCAGCTCTGGTCAGTCTTGGCCTGCTGAGCGCCTGCAACAGCAGCACGTCCGGCGACGAAAGTCGTGCAAGCGCCGATGCGCCAACGTCCACGCAGACGGCACTGGAAAGCGCATGGGCCAAGGCCAGGGCGGGCGAGAACCCGAGCGAAGACTGCACGGCCGTCAAGGCCAGGACCATCAGCAGCGACGCCCCGGGCGTGGCCAAGGCAGCCGCCGAATGCAATTACGATATTCCGCTCGCGTACTTCAACGCGATCTTGGACGACATCGAAGCCGGCAGCAAGACGTGCAAGCAGTTCCGCACCAGCGTCATGACCCAACTGACGGCGATGACCATGTCCGTCGGCGGCCTCAAAGGCATCACCGAAAGCAGCCAGAACGGTGGTGCCGACGCCGGCGCTGCAAGCGGTGCCATGCGCGGTGCCGTGACCGGCGATGCAAGCCAGTCCGCCAAAGAACGTGTCAAGGCGGCACTGGCCGAACGCGCCAGCGCGACCTGCCCGGTGATGGCGATGTACTTCAAGCGCTGATCGCGGTTCACGGCCTTCTCAATGATGCCGTGATTGCCAAAACACTGGCACGGGCAGCAACGAGCTCCGAGTGACATGCGCTGCTGACTCCGCATGAAAAAGGCCCGGCGTGAGGCATCACGTCGGGCCCTTCGTTGTGAAGCATGCGGGTTACAGAATCTCGAAGATCCCCGCGGCGCCCATGCCGGTGCCGATGCACATGGTCACCATGCCGTACTTCTGCTTTTTCTGGCGCATGCCGTGCACCAGGGTGGCGATGCGCACGGCGCCGGTCGCACCCAGCGGATGGCCCAGCGCGATGGCGCCACCATGCGGGTTGACCTTGGCCGGGTCGAGGTCGAGATCCTTCATCACCGCCAGCGACTGGGCGGCAAAGGCCTCGTTGAGCTCGATCCAGTCGAGCTGGTCCCGGCTCATGCCGGCGGCCTTCAGCGCCTTGGGGATGGCTTCTTTCGGGCCGATGCCCATGACCTCGGGCGGCACGCCGGCGACGTCGTATTTGACGAAGCGTGCCAGCGGCGTGAGGTTGTACTCCTTGATGGCCTTCTCGCTGGCCAGGATCAGGGCGCCGGCGCCATCGGACATCTGCGATGAGTTGCCCGCAGTCACCGTGCCGCCCATCTTGCCGTTGCGGAACACCGTGCGCAGCTTGCCCAGGACTTCCGGCGTGGAGCCGGCACGCGGGCCTTCATCGGTGTCGATGAGGCGCTGGTCGACGCGGATGTCGCCGTCGGCCACGTTTGGATAACGGTCGTCCAGGGTGAATGGCGTGATCTCGTCCTTGAAGGCACCGGCCTCGATGGCGGCCAGGGCGCGACGGTGGCTCTCGGCGGCAAAGGCATCCTGGGCCTCGCGGCTGATGTCCCATTGTTCGGCCACCTTCTCGGCGGTGATCCCCATGCCGTAGGCGATGGCAATGTTGTCGTCCTCGAAGATGGCCGGATTCATTTGCACCTTGTGCCCCATCATCGGCACCATCGACATCGACTCGGTGCCGCCGGCGATCATGAGATCGGCTTCGCCCAGGCGAATGCGGTCGGCGGCAAAGGCCGCGGCCTGCAGGCCGGAAGAGCAGAAGCGGTTGATGGTGACGGCCGGCACGCTCTCCGGCAGGCCGGCCAGCAAAGCGCCAATGCGGGCCACGTTCATGCCTTGCTCAGCTTCGGGCATGGCACAGCCGATGATGACATCGCTGATGGCGGCCGGATCAATGCCCTCGCATTGCTTCAGCACGGCGCGCAGCACATGCGCCAGCATGTCATCGGGGCGGGTGTTGCGGAACACGCCGCGTGGGGCCTTGCCGACCGGCGTGCGCGTGGTGGCAACGATATAGGCATCCTGAATCTGTGTGGTCATGTTGTTCTCCGAATGTCGGGAATGGGAAGTGGGGAGACGGGAGACGCGGATGTCGCGGCTCCCGGTTCACGATTCCCGATTCTCAGTTCCTCAGCGGCTTGCCGGTTTTCATGGTGTGGGCGATGCGGGCCTGGGTTTTCTCGGTCTGTGCCAGCTCGACAAAATGCTTGCGCTCGAGATCCAACAGCCATTTCTCGTCCACCTCGCTGCCGCGCTCGATGTTGCCGCCGCAAAGCGTGTCGGCGATGCGTGCGGCAATGTCATAGTCGTGCTCGGAAATGAACCGGCCCTCCAGCATGTTCACCAGCTGGGCCTTGAAGGTGGCTGTGCCGGTGTCGCCGGCGACGGCGATGTGGCGCGCGGGCAGGGGCGGGCGCCAGCCGGATTCGGCCAGGGCACGCGCCTGTTGCTTGGCGACGTACAGCAGCTCGTCATCATGGTGTACCACCACGTCGTCAGGGCGCAGCAGGCCGAAGCTGATGGCCTCGCGGGCCGAACCGGCCACCTTGGCCATGGCGACAGTCTCGTAGTAGCGCTTCAGGTTGTCGAAGGCATCGCCCACGGGCGCGGCACTGGAACGCAAGGCGATCTCCTTCAAGCCACCGCCGGCGGGCAGCAGACCGACACCTGCCTCGACCAGGCCGATGTAGCTCTCGAAGGCCGCCACGGTGCGTGCCGAGTGCATCTGCAGCTCGCAGCCACCACCCAGGCACAGACCGCGCACGGCGGCCACCACCGGCACCAGTGAATACTTCACGGACATGCTGGCGGCCTGGAAGTTGGCGATCATGGACTCGAAGTCATCCAGCCGCCCGGCTTGCAGCAGACCCAGGGCACCCTTGAGATCGGCGCCGGCTGAAAACGGGCCTTGCGGCTGCCACACGACCAGTGCCTGCAGCTTGCCGGGTGCCTGTTGCACAACTTCCTGCAGGCCGGCCAGCACATGGTCGTTGAAGGTGTTCATCTTGGTCTTGAACGAGACGATGCCGATGTCGTCGTCACCCAGGGTCCACAGTCGCAGGCCGTCGTTCTCCCACACGGTGGTGCCTTCGGGCGCCTTTTCGCCCAGGATGCGCTGCGGGAACAGTTGGCGCTGGTACACCGGATGGTCGGAGCGCGGCAGGTCCTTGCCGGCGCCCGGCGACCACGAGCCGTCAGCATGGTGCACGCCATCACGACCATCGGTGACCCAGGCCGGCAACGGCGTGTCGCTCATGGCCTTGCCGGCCGCGATGTCCTCGGCAATCCAGCCGGCCACCTGCTGCCAGCCGGCGGCTTGCCAGGTCTCGAAGGGGCCCATGGTCCAGCCATAGCCCCAGCGGATGGCGAAATCGACGTCGCGCGCGGTCGAGGCGATGTCCTCCAGGTGACAGGCCGTGTAATGGAACAGGTCGCGGAAGCAGGCCCACAGGAACTGTGCCTGGGGATCATCGCTGGCATGCAGTTTGGCGAACTTCTCGGCCGGGTCCTTGATGGCCAGGATCTCGGCCACTTCGTACGAGGCCTTCTGCTCGGAAGGGCGGTAATCCTGGCTG
>CAZOXZ010000055.1:0-14895 GCA_964583865.1 uncultured Rhodanobacteraceae bacterium
TGCACCATCCTGTGCGGTGAGATCGCCATGCACGACATCGAGGGTATTTCCGACGGCTTCGTGCCGGGCATCTTCCAGCGCCATGGCAAGCTGGTCAGCGACATGATCAGCGTGTCCAGCGATGATGCCGTGGCCGAGATGCGGGCACTGGCGCGCAACCACGGCCTGTTGTGTGGCCCGAGCTCGGGGGCGCACCTGCAGGCAGCGCGGCGCGTGCGCGAGCAGAATCCGGAACTGAAGAACGTCGTCACGATTCTCTGCGACGAGGGCGAAAAGTATCTGCACGACTACTTCATGGGTTCCGACCAGCCGGAGGTGGGCGCGCGACACTTCAAATGACGGTTGCCGGCGGCAGGAGCGACGCCTTGCGGCTCACGCCTGCCGATGTGCTCATCAGGTGGCTTCCGGTGCCCTGCGGAACAGCCGTTGCATGACGTAGTCGGCGGAGATTTCTTCGCCGGCCAGCATCATCGCCAGCAGCTCGCCACCCAGGCCTTGTGGCGAGATGATGGTGTCCGGCTGGACCAGTTTGATGCGGTCCAGGTGCTCGGCGTCGTTGACGGCAGCCACGGTCTGCGCCCGTCCGCCCAGCTCCTTGACGGCCAGCACCACGAAGGCGTTTTCGGAGTCGTCCTCCAGCATGGCGAGGACGGCTTCGGCCTTGTCGGCGCCGGCCTCGCGCAGGGTGTCCAGTCGGCTGGGATCACCGATGACCGTGTCGGAAGCTTCGTCACCGGGCTTGCCGTCGGCCATGTCATGTCGTACCCGCGTGACCGGCAGGCCACGCTGTAGCAATTCGCGCGCGGTGTTGTCGGCCAGGGTCGTGCTGCCAATGACGACGTAGTGGTTTTCGCGTTTCATGAAACGGCCTCGTTGATTGACGATGCGTTGCAGGCTGTGACTGACCATGGGCGCGATGACGGCGGTCAGCGAGGTGGCGAACACGGCCACGCCGAGGATGATGACCGATACCGTGAACAGCATGGCCTCGGAGGTTTGTGGGGTGATGTCGCCGTAGCCGACCGTGCTCATCGTGACCATTGCGTAGTACAGCGCGGTGACCAGGTCGTCGATGGCGGGATCGAAGTCCTGGCCAAGGTAAAAAGCGCCGAAGGTGGCATACATCAACAGCATCACCACCGAGGTGAGCGCGAACAGCGTACTGGCGGCCACGCTGGAGCGATCAAAGCGACGCCAGGCCAGGAACAGCGCTGCCAGCACCAGGATGAAATAGGGCAGCAGCAGGTGGGAATCCAGGCGTTGGCCCCAGATCAGGCTGACCGAGGCCGTCAGTGCCAGCAGCACAGCCATGGTCCAGGCCAGGCGCGAGCGCAACAGCAGGCCGGCGGCCATGATGACCATGCCGCCGCCGATCAACAGTGGCGGCAGGATGCTGGGTTCGAGGTTGAAATGCCCCTGCAGCAAAGCCAGTGACCAGTCGATCCAGTGATCACCGAAATTGGCTTCGAGCAGCCAGATGCCACCGATGGCCAGCAACACGGCCAGTGGCAGATGCGGGAACCAGAAGTCGGCACGCACGCCGACGGCGAGTCGACGGAGACGGGCACGCAGGCGGGTCAACAATGCTGGAGCCATGACCAGTCAAGTGGCGGAACCGGCCTTGATTGTACCCGGACATGGATCGGTGGCTGTCGCATCCGGTGCAGGGTCGGGTACCATGGGCCCATCCTACAGGGCGTAATTCCATGCGAGAAATTGAAACCCGGTGGCATCCGGTGGCCAGTCCGAAAGCCTTTGTGGACCATGCCATCGAGACGATCCTGAAACAGGCCGACGCAGCCGTGGCTGCGCGCGGGGCGTTCCATGTCGCGCTGGCCGGCGGCAACACGCCGAGACCGGTGTACGAGGCCCTGCGCGAGACCGACACCGACTGGTCGAGCTGGCAGGTGTACTTCGGCGACGAACGCTGCCTGCCAGCTGGTGATGCGGGCCGCAACAGCGTCATGGCACGCCAGACATTGCTGGACCACGTACCGATCCCGGCGGAACAGGTGCATGTGATTGCCGGCGAAGAAGGTGCCTATGATGCGGCCAACGACTACAGCCGAATCCTGCGCCGAGTCAATCTGTTCGACCTGGTGTTGCTGGGGCTGGGAGAGGACGGCCATACGGCCAGTCTGTTTCCATCGCGTTACTGGGGGATTGAGCGCGATTCGCGGGCGGCGCTGGCGGTATACGATGCACCCAAGCCGCCGGCCGAACGCGTGACCTTGAGCAGCAACCGCCTCAGCCGCAGCCGCAGTGTGCTGTTTCTGGTGGATGGCGAGTCCAAGCGTGATGCCGTGACGCGCTGGCGCGATGGCGGATCGCTGCCCGCGGCCACCATCCGGCCGTCGAAGGGCGTGGACGTGCTGCTGCCAGCCGGTTTGTTGGCCTGAAGGTCATCCGGCACCGTTTTGTGGTGCCGGATGCCTGTGGTTGTCAGTCCAGCAGTGCCTTGGCCATGGCAACGACGTTGTCGACCGAATAGCCGTATTTTTCCATCACCAGGCCGCCGGGGGCCGAGGCACCGTAGCGGTCGATGGTGAGCATGTCGCCGTGCGGCCCGACATAACGGCTCCAGCCCATGCTGGCGCCGGCCTCGATGGCCAGGCGGCGGGTGATTGTCGGCGGCAGGACCTCATCGCGCCAGGCCTGCGGCTGGGCATCGAAGATCTCCCAGCAGGGCAGGGAGACCACGCGCGTGGCCACACCCTCGGCTTCCAGCCTGTCGGCCGCTGCCGCCGCCAGGCCAAGTTCCGAGCCGGTGGCGATGAGGATCAGCTCCGGTTCGCCGTTGCCGGCATCCTTGAGCACATAGCCGCCGCGCCGCAGCCCCTCGGCAGAGGCGTATTTGCCGCGGTCCAGGGTCGGCATGTTTTGTCGTGACAACACCAGTGAAGTGGGCCGGTCGGTGGTCTGCAGGGCCACGCGCCAGGCTTCGGCGGTCTCGTTGGCATCGCCGGGTCGGATGACGTTCAGGTGTGGCACGGCGCGCAGGCAGGCCAGATGCTCGACCGGCTCGTGCGTCGGGCCGTCCTCGCCGACAGCAATGGAATCGTGCGTGAACACGTGGATCACCTGCAACTTCATCAACGCGGCCAGGCGCATGGGCGGGCGCATGTAGTCGGAGAACACCATGAAGGTGGCCGTGAACGGGATGAAGCCACCGTGGGCGGCCATGCCGTTGGCAATCGCGCCCATGGCATGCTCACGCACGCCGAAATGGATGTTGCGGCCGGCCGGGCTCCAGACCTCGTTGGCCGAACCTTGTTCGTCCGGCTGCGGGCCGGGCTCGAAGTTGCCCAGGCCTTCCATGAAGGTCTTGGTGGACGGGTCGAGGTCGGCCGAACCGCCGCTCAAAGCCGGCAGGCGCGGCGCGATGGCATCAATCACTTTCTGTCCGGCCACACGCGTGGCCATGCCCTTGGCATCGGCCGGGAACACGGGCAGGGCTTCGTCCCAGCCGGCGGGCAACTCGCCAGCCAGCGAGCGGCCGAATTCGTCGGCGGCTTCAGGATAGCCTTGGGCCCAATCCGAGCGTGCCTGCTGCCAGGCTTTCTCGGCAGCCGCGCCGCGGTCGAGAACCTTGCGTGTGTGCTCGCGCACCTCGTCCGGCACCAGGAAGGCCGGCTCCAGCGGAATGCCCAGCGCGTTCTTGGTGGCGGCCACGCCTTCGGTGCCCAGCGGCGAGCCGTGTGACTTGAAGCTGTCGACCAGCGGCGAACCGAAGCCGATATGCGTGCGCACCAGGATCATCGAGGGCTTGTCGGTGGCCGCGATGGCCGCCTGGATGGCCGCGTCGATGGCCTCGACGTCATTGCCGTCATCCACTGTTTCGACATGCCAACCGTAGGCGCGAAAACGGGCCGCGCGGTCCTCGCTGAAGGTGATGTCGGTGCCGGCGGCCAGGGTGACGCGGTTGTCGTCGTACAGGCAGATCAACTTGCCCAGCTTCAGGTGACCGGCCAGCGAGGCAGCCTCGGCAGTCACACCTTCCATGAGGTCGCCGTCACTGACGATGGCCCAGGTGCGGTGGTCGACGACCGTGTGGCCCTCGCGGTTGTAGCGCGCGGCAAGCTGGGCCTCGGCGATGGCCAGGCCCACGGCGTTGGCCATGCCTTGGCCCAGCGGCCCGGTGGTCACTTCCACGCCCGGCACGTCACCGCGCTCGGGGTGGCCCGGCGTCTTCGAACCCCACTGGCGGAACTGCTTGATGTCATCCAGCCTCAGGTCGTAGCCGGTCAGGTGCAGCAGGCTGTACAGCAGGGCCGAACCGTGGCCGGCCGAGAGCACGAAACGGTCACGATCGGGCCAGTCCGGATTGGCCGGGTTGTGCTTCAAATGCCGGTCCCACAGGGTCCAGGCCATGGCAGCGGCGCCCAGTGGCAGGCCGGGATGGCCGCTGTTGGCCTTCTGGATCATGTCGATGGACAGGCCGCGCACGGTGTTGATGCAGGACTGGTCAAGCGATTGGCTCATGGGGCACCTTGGGCTGATGTGATCTGGAAACGGGTCATTGTAACGTCAGGCTTGGCGGTTCTGGCGGTAGCGCCGGATGAGGGCGTTGGTGGAGCTGTCGTGATCCAGCGCGCTGTCGTCCGCGGCGATGATGTCCGCGAGACTGCGGTTGGCGAGCTGCTTGCCCAATTCCACGCCCCACTGATCGAAGGAATCGATCTGCCACAGCACGCCCTGGACATACACGCTGTGCTCGTACAGGGCGACCAGCGAACCCAGCACGGCCGGCGTCAGTGCCGGCGCCATCAAGGTGTTGCTGGGCCGGTTGCCCTCGCAGATGCGATGCGGGATCAAGGCTTCGTCGGCGCCTTCGGCGCGCAGGTCCTCGGCTGTACGCCCAAAGGCCAGGGCTTCGCCCTGGGCAATCATGTTGGCCACCAGCATGTCGTGTTGCTGGCCGATGGCTTTGGCCGGACGGTCGAAGCCGATGAAATCGCAGGGCACCAGGCGCATGCCCTGGTGCAGCAACTGGTAGAAGGAGTGCTGGCCGTTCGTGCCCGGCTCGCCCCAGTAGATCGGTCCGGTGGCGAGCTCCACCGCGCTGCCGTCCAGGTGCACGTGCTTGCCAGTGGACTCCATGGTGAGCTGCTGCAGGTAGGCCGGGAAGCGCGTCAAATAGTTGTTGTAGGGCAGGACGGCCACGGTGTCGGCGCCCAGCACGTTGTTGTTCCACAGCGCCAGCAGGCCCATCAGCACCGGCAGGTTGGCCTCGAAGGGCGTATCGCGAAAATGCACGTCCATGGCGTGGAAGCCGGCCAGCATGGCGCGGAAGTTGTCACTGCCGATGGCCAGCATGGTGGACAGGCCGATGGCCGAGTCCATGGAGTAACGCCCGCCGACCCAGTCCCAAAAACCAAACATGTGCTCGGGGTCGATGCCGAAGTCACGCACTCGATCGGCGTTGCTGGACACGGCCACGAAGTGCTTGGCCACGGCGGCCTCGTCGCCCAGCTCATCGAGGCACCACTGGCGCGCGGCGCGGGCGTTGGTCAGCGTTTCCAGCGTGCCAAAGGACTTGGAGCAGGTGATGAACAGGGTCTCGGCGGCATCGAGGTCGCGGGTGGCCTCGTCGAGGTCGGCCGGGTCGATGTTGGAGACGAAACGCACTGTCAGGTCGCGGCGGCTGTAGTGGCGCAGGGCCTCGAAGGCCATCACCGGGCCAAGGTCCGAGCCGCCGATGCCGATGTTGACGATGTTGCGGATGGGCTTGCCGCTGTGGCCGCGCCACTCGCCGTTGCGCAGCTTGTCGCTGAAGGCGCTCATGCGATCCAGCACGGCATGCACGTCGGCGACGACATCCTGGCCATTGACGGTGAGCGAGGCCTCGCGCGGCATGCGCAGGGCCACGTGCAGGGCCGGGCGGTCTTCGGTGGTGTTGATGTGGCGGCCCGCGAACATGGCGGCGATGTGCCGGTCCAGGTCGCGCTTGCGTGCCAGCTCCAGTAGCAGCCCCAGGCCCTGACGGTCGATGCGCTGTTTGGAATAGTCGAGGTACAGGTCCGCGCCGGTGGCCGTCATTTCCCGACCACGCGCCGGGTCGTCCGCGAACAGCTGGCGCAGGCTGCGCTCGGCGATGCGGCTGCCGTGATCCCGTATGGCCTGCCAGGCGGGGTCCCTGATCAGTGGCGGATGGTTCATCGTGGTACCACCCATCAGCTGGCAGCCGTGTCGAGGCGTTGGCGTTCGTTACGGATGTCTTCCAGCAGCGCGTGCCAGGCCTTGGTGAAGGACTCAGCGCCCTCGCGTTGCAATTGTTCGGCCAGGGCGTCGATGTCGATGCCGGCGTCGCGGAAGGCGTTCAGTGTTTCCGCCGCGGCCTTGCCGTCAGTGGCCATGACGCCATCCAGCTTGCCATGGTCAGCGAAGGCCGTGAGGGTCTTGTCCGGCAAGGTGTTGATGGTGTTGGGCGCGGCCAGGGCCTCGACGTAGATGGTGTCGCGGGCCTCGGGATCCTTGGCACTGGTGCTGGCCCACAGCAGACGCTGGGGCTTGACGCCACGCTCGGCCAGCTTGCGCCAGCGCTCGGTCTGGCACAGTTCGAGGTAGGCGGCGTAGGCCTCGCCGGCCACGGCGATGCCGAGCTTGTTTTTCATTTCCGGGGCAACCTTGTCGACCACGGCCACATCCCAGCGGCTGATGAAGACCGACAGCACCGAAGTGACGTTCGCGTCCAGGCCTGCCTCGATGCGGCGCTCGATGCCGCGTGCCCAGGCTTCGGCGGCGGCGATGGTCTGGGCCTTGGAGAACAACAAGGTCACGTTCACCGGTACGCCGGCAAAAATGGTTTCCTCGATGGCTTCGCGGCCTGCCGGCGTGCCCGGAATCTTGATGAACAGGTTGTCGCGCTCACCCTGGGCATGCAGCTTGCGCGCGGCCTCGGTGGTGCCGGCAGCATCGTCCGCCAGCAAGGGCGAGACTTCCAGCGATACCCAGCCGTCCACGCCGCCAGTGGCCTGGTGCACCGGCGCGAAGAGGTCGGCGGCACGGCGCAGGTCGGCCAGGGCGAGTTCGAAGAACACCGCCTCGTCGCTGTCGGCCTTGCTCTTGCCGATGGCCTCGTCATAGGTGTCCGAGCCGGTAATGGCCTTTTTGAAAATGGACGGGTTGGAAGTCAGGCCGGTAACGTCGAGATCCTTGATGTAGCCGGCGATGGTGCCGTCGTCCAGCAGGCTGCGGGTGATGTTGTCCAGCCACAGGCTCTGGCCGAGCTCGTGCAGTTGTCGTGTTGCCTTCATTGCTTCCTCCGTGCGCGTGTCGCGCTGGCGTGGTTCGGGTTGTTTGCACCGGGTTGCAGGCCGGGTGCGGACTGCAAGCGTACCGCGAATGCGGCGTGCAGGCAGGTCATCCGATCCATCCTGTGGTTTTTGTTGCCACGCATACTGCACCTGCCAGTCGGCGGGACAGGCACGGGCCGGATGCGGAATCAGGCCGCCTTGTCGCTTTCTGCCAACAGGATGAACAGGCGCCGGTCGTCCTCGTGGGCCACATCGCAGGCCTCGGCAAGAATGCTGCACAGCGTCTGGAACGCTTCCGGCTGCGTCTCGGCGAATTCGGCGGCATGCTGCAGGATGATGGCGTGGCCCTTGGTCGGCAGCCACTGCAGGTCGTTCATGCAGTCGCCGAGGGCATCCCAGTTGCGGCCGAACTCGGGCGGGAAATGCAGCACCTGCGCAAACATGCCCAGGAGGTCGTCCTTGTCGCGGCATTCGGCCAGGTCCATGCGTGCCACGGTCAGCTCGCGCAGCACGGCGTCGGCGGCCAGCTGCTCCAGATCGGCTGTCGGGCCGCGGTACAGCCCATTGAGCCGGCTGTCGGTCAGATCAATTCGGGAAACGGGCTGGATCATGGCTGGCCCTCCAGGCGGATGAAGCTGCGATAGTGATCGCCGGTGTACCAGAACACCACGGGTGGCGTACCGCCGGTGACAATGCGGCGGGCGCCGCGTGTGCGTGCGCCCGGCGTGGGCACGGTGTACTCGTGGTAATAGCCATCCGGCCGTTGTGGCAGGTGGCCTTCGCGATTGTGAAAGACGACGCCATCGCGGCGATACGGGAAAGGCCCGTCACGACGGATCAGAGCCAGCGTGTCGGCCACTTGCGGCGGCAGGTTGTGTGGCAGTTGGCGCGCGGCTGGCGAAGCCTGGGTTGCCGGTGCCCGAGACGAGGGGTTGGTCAGTTGCGGCAGATACTGCCACGCCAGGGCGGCAAGAACGATGATGACGGCGGCAATGGAGCGAAACTTGCGCATCGGGTGTCCGTGCGGTGGGAAGCGGGAAAGCATAGCACTGCGGTCTTGCCGGCAATGGCAGGCATGACTTGTGGCAGCTTTGCATTCCTGTCGTTCGTGGTATTTGTACTTCTTTCACTTCGGGGTGGCAAAACATGACCATGAGATCGGCCGGTCCGGCCAGGTGGGTGACGGGACTGTTGCTGGCAGCCTGCGTGGCGCTGTGCGGCACGGCATCTGCGGCAACGACAGGCGCCAACTCGGCATTCCAGCCGCTGGAAACCTTCGCGCCGTTTGACTTCCAGTACCCGGTGAATCGTTACCGTTCGGCCAATGGCCTGCCGGGGCCGGACTACTGGCAGAACCGCGTCGATTACCACATCAATGCCCGGCTGTTGCCCGACGAGCAGCGCCTGGAAGCCACGGTGGTCATCGACTATCACAACAACAGCCCGGATGACCTGCATCTGCTTTGGCTGCAGCTGGACCAGAACCGCTACCGCAACAATGCCCGCGCCAACTTCACGCGCGACAAGATGCCGCCCGAGCAGGCGCATACGTCCGGCTATGCCATCGGCAAGGTTCAACTGGCCGTGGGCGGCGACTGGCAGGATGTCGCATGGCATGTCAGCGATACACGCATGCGTGTGGATCTGCCCGAGGCGCTGGCTGCCGGCGGCGCGCTGCAGCTGCGCATTGCCTACGATTATCCGATTCCCGATGGGCGCTTTGGGGGCCGCACGCGCTCGTACGATAGCCGCCACGGCAGGGTGTACGAGATCGCCCAATGGTTTCCGCGCATGGCGGTGTACGACGACCTGCGCGGCTGGAACACCTTGCCGTTCCTCAACAACGAGTTCTATCTGGAATACGGCAGCATTGACTACCGTGTGACGGTGCCGGCCGGCATGCTGGTGGCCGGTTCCGGCAAGCTGGTGAACCCGGATGAGGTGTTGTCATCGCTGCAACGCCAGCGCCTGGAAAAGGCCCGGCACAGTGACAAGACGGTAATGATCCGTACGGCGGCCGAGGTCAAGGCAAACGCTGCCATGGAACCGGCTTCCGGCACGAAAACCTGGCACTTCCGCATGCAAAAGACGCGCGACGTGGCCTTCGCAGCCTCGCGGGCCTTCTTGTGGGATGCCGCGCGCATTGATCTTCCCGATGGCGGCCATGCGCTGGCGATGTCGGTGTATCCCGTCGAGAGCATCGAGGGCGACAGTCAATGGCAGCGTTCAACGCAGTACATCAAGCACACGGTGGAGTTCTACTCGCAGCACTGGTATCCGTATCCTTGGGCCACGGCCGTGGCGGTGGCCGGCAAGGTCGGTGGCATGGAGTACCCGGGCCTGGCCTTCGACTGGTGGCAGCTGAAGGACAAGTCGCTGTTCGGCCTGACCACGCACGAGATCGGCCACAGCTGGTTTCCGATGATCGTCGGCTTCAACGAACGCCGTGCGGCGTGGATGGACGAGGGCTTCAACACCTTCGCCAACGTGCTGGCCACGCGCGACTATGCCAACGGCAAATTCGCACCCAAGCGTGATGGCGAGTTCGCACCCGGCGGCGGCAATCCGGCGGATGAGATCGTGCCGCTTCTGGCTGACCCGGACGCGCCGCCCATCCTCACCCGGCCGGACCAGATTCCGGAGAAGTACCGCCATCCGGTGACTTATTTCAAGACCGCGCTGGGCATGCTTTTGTTGCGCGATGTCATCCTCGGGCCGGAGCGCTTCGATACCGCCTTTCGCCAGTTCGTGGCGGCATGGGCCTTCAAACACCCGTCACCGTCGGATTTCTTCCGTGCCCTGGACAGCGCCGCTGGCGAGGACCTGTCCTGGTTCTGGCGCGGCTGGTTCGCGGAGAACTGGTCCTTCGACATGGCCATCGTCGAGGCGAAGATGGTCGACGACGAGAACGGCAAGGGCGTGGCCGTGACGGTCGCCAACCGCGACAAGCTGGTGTTGCCAGCCATGCTGGTGGTGCACTGGGCCGACGGCCATACCAGCCGCACGCGCATTCCCGTGGCCGCCTGGCTGCAGCATCGCCAGTTTGTGGTACGCGTACCGGGTGAGGGCAGGGCGCTGTCATTGGAGCTGGATCCCGAGCACAAGCTGCCGGACCGCGACCGCGGCAACAACCGTGTCGCGTTGTCGGGCGGCGACTGACGGATCAGAGCGCGTTCAGGGCAAGTGCAAGCCGATCCAGTGCCATGTCCAGCGTGGCCCGCGGGCAGGCGAAGTTCAGGCGCACGAAGCCGGGGGCGCCGAAATCGGCACCGTCGGACAAGCCCAGTCCGTGTTGTTCAAGGTACGCGGCGGGATCGGCCAAGCCGCAGTCGCGCAAGTCCAGCCAGTACAAGTAGGTGGCTTCCGGCGGATGCGCCTTGACTTGCGGCAGATCGGCCAGAGCGGCCGTGATGGCATCGCGGTTGCCGCGCAGGTAGTCCAGCAGGGCCCGCAGCCAGTCCTGGCCATCCCACCAGGCCGCCCCGGCTGCCGTCCAGGCCAGTGTCGTCGGAAGCGGCAGCACCCATTCGGTCACGGCGCGAAAACGTTCACGCAAGTCCGCATCCGGGATGATCGCGCAAGTCAGGCCAAGGCCCGCCAGGTTGAAGGTCTTGCTGGGGGCCATCAACGTGATGCTGCGCGTGGCAATCTCCTGCGAAATCGAGGCCAGCGGGATGTGTTGGCGGTTGTCGTCCAGTACCAGGTCCGCATGCAGCTCATCGGCAATCACCACGGTGTCGTGGCGCAGGATGCGCTCGGCCAGAGCTTCGAGTTCGCTGCGTTTGGCCATCGTGCCGGAAGGATTGTGCGGGTTGCAGAAAAACAACAACTTGCCGCCGGATACGAAAGCGTTTTCGAGACCGTCCAGGTCGCGTTGCAGCCGGCCATCACCGTCACCGACCAGCGGTACATCGAGGCGTTGTCGCCCCATGCGTGTCGGCGCCGAGCGGAAAGGCGGGTAAATGGGGCTGGTGGTGACGATCTTGTCCTGCGGCTCGATGAGGCGACAGGCCGTGTGCAATGCCGGCACGGCGCCCGGCAGCCACACCAGCCATTCCGGATTCGGCTGCCAACCGAAATGCCGCGCCACATGCGTCAGAAAGGCTTCGACGGTGGCTTCGGGTGCATGCGTGTAGCCGAACACCGGATGCTCGACCCGCTCGTGCAGCGCCGTCGTCACCGCCTCCGGCACGGCAAAATCCATGTCCGCCACCCACAGCGGCAACACGTCGCGGCCGCCGTAACGGTTCCATTTGATGCTGTTCCTGTGGCGGCGGTCGGGAGCGGAATCGAAGTCGTATGTCATGGCGGAACCGGGGTTGTGGGGCCATTCGACAGGGTAGCCGATTGCCGCCTGGGCTGCGGGCCGGTTTGTGCTGGCGCGATCCGTCGCTACCGTGCTCTGTTCCGTGTTGTGCCTCGAATTGACATAATGATCGGGGGGGGTACCCTGAATGCAGTTCCAGCTAGCTCGCAGGAGTTGATCATGAGCATCAAGACAGGCGTCGCAAGCAGTTTGTGTGCTGTCATGCTGGCGCTCGGTTGTGGCGCAGTCGAGGCAGGGCCGGCAGATGCGGGTACCGCCGTGCGCGCTGACGGTGCCCTGACAATCCAGCAGTTGGTCCAGGTGCCGAACCTCCGGGCGGACCGCAGCCAGCGTCATGGCACGCAGAGTCACTGGGTCGTCCGGGGTCAGTGGAAATACACCTTGCGTTACGTGAACCATGGCGACGGCTGGCACCTTGACCGCTATACCGTTGCCAAGGCGGATTCGGACAAAGCCACTGCCGCCGACGACAATGCGTTCTTCATGGGAAGTGGCCACGGCAGTATCGGCCCGGGTGATCCAGTGCTCCTGCCCGGTCCGGGGATCATTCCCGTCCCGCCGACGCTGGAGGATCCGCAACAACCGACACACAGCGGTGGGCATCTGTGCCCGATCGCTCCAGGGGTGGACGCGTCATGGGAGTGGGAATGGATTCCGACCCATGAAGAGACGGATGAAAATGGCTTTGTCCACGTGGTTGAGGGCCACTGGGAATTGCAAACCTACACGATTTCCAACGGTGGCTCGGATTTGTGTGATTGATTGAAGGCGGAATCGTGCAGGAGCAGCCCGGTTGCGTTGGCAATCCGGGGCGTTGTAACGACGCGTGCGCGGCCCCGAGCTGGCACCCGCCCGGCTCTCGTTGATCTGCAACAGATTACCAGCCGCGTCATGGTAGAGAGTGCGATCAGCCAGGCTGACGGCACCGCGGCGATAGACGGTGCGTGCCTTGAGCTGGCGAATATTGTACTGCCAGGTCGCCTGGATCCCGTTGGCGTAGTGAAGACCGGTCAACTGGCCGGCCGGGTTCCAGGTGATTCTGCTGGCGTAGCTGCCCAGTTGCGTGGGCTGGCCCAGGGCATTGGGTGCGGTGGTGACGACGCACCCGGAGACATAGGCGACCGTGCTGCACGAGACACGGCTTGGGCCCCATACTTCCCCACCGGGACCGCTGTCATGTCCAAGCACGCCGACCCGCAAACGCGGGGATTCGGGGCCCGCCTCGTCAAGCTGCGCACCGCTGCCGGCTACACCCAACAGCAACTGGCCGACGAGATCGGTGCCAGCCGCCGGCAGATTGCCTACTACGAAGGCGAGACGCAGCACCCGCCGGCCGGGCTGCTGATCGACCTGGCCCAGGCGCTGAATGTCAGCACCGATGAATTGCTCGGCATGCCGAGCACACGCAAGACACCGGCCGTCAGCACGCGACTGGAACGCCGCCTCAAGCAGATCGAGCGCATGCCGCCCAAGCCCAAGCGCCAGCTGATTGGGCTGATCGATACCTTTCTGGCCGCGCAGGAGAACGGCGTGAGGTGACCGTCGCTACAGCTCTTGGTTACCGTGCAACCGGAAAGTTCTAGGGTTATGCAATGCAGCCGGTTAGCTGTCAGCCGATTGAGCGATGTGTGCTTTCTCAACAGCCCAAATCCGCCATAAGCTAATCGACGAAGCGGCAAAGGCCAAAAGAATGATTGCGACACCGAGATTCGACAATGATTGGTCCACGTAGAACGCTTGCCCAACCACGGTACCCACAACCAGATCCGCAGCGCACGTCCCCACGAGTACTCGCCTGCTGCCCCGGCCAAGCAACTGCCGGTAAGCCATATACGCGAATGCCAGCGGTATCAGGACCATCAAAAAGTATGCCGGTGTCGCCGGGAACGCCAGCAACCCGCCGAAGGCACTAGTAGACAGCCAAATGGAAGAAAGAAGTCGGTTCAATGGGTACTCTCAAGCAAGACTCGTCGAATCATTGGATTCGCTGGTCCTTGTTGTCTTCTGGTGGCGGCTCTGCCCTCCAAGACGAAGGTTCGGCTGCCTTCAGCAGCGTACTGGCTTGGGTCGCCTTCTCAAACGTCCGAGCTGACTGAATAGCCTCAACGCTCCCTTTTGCGGCCGCCTTCAACGCACCTACTGCGCCAACAGTAACCACGTTGGCGGCACGCTCTCCGCTGGGGTCGAGAACAAACGCGCCGATTGCCGCCGCCTCACTGACAACGCCTGCGGCGGCCGCAACTGGAGGCGCATCGACGGCCGTGACCACAGCAACACCAGTCGCGCCGATGGATACCTTATCGAGGGCACTCGCCGTGCCCTCTCTGGTCGGTGGTGCTGTGTATTGGCCCAAGCTTGTATTGCTTGCTTGGGACATCAAAACGTCACCAGCGATAGCGGTTGGTACTGGCTGCCACTGCCCGCCCATGTTTACCAGAGTCAATGGGACATTCGGCATGCGCTCCTGTTGTTGTCGCAAACGCGCATAGGCATCCGCACTTTGCCGCCCATTCGGGTCCGTGTACCGCACGGGGTTGTCATTGGCATAAGCATAGCGGTTGAGGCCGACGGGGTCCGCGTGCCGTACGTCTTAACTGCCCGATTGTGGACCTTTACACCTCCAACGGTTGATAGCTTGAACAAGCGTGCGATCCAAGTCATGAACCTTTCGAAGGCTCACTTGCTCCATGGAGAAATCGTAAGATATGGAGTACTCCGAAGACGCTGTGAGCCTTTCGCACCCGATCGCGTCGATCGACCGTTTCGGGTCCTTGTAATTGAAACCGGGTTGTTTGCAGACGGCAATCAAGTAGTCCTTGGCACGCAGTTCTGGATGCTTGTCGAAGCGTGTTCCCGGTGCACTGGCCCAGAAAAACACCTTGGAAAGATTGGACTTCGTGACCACCCGCATCATCCGTCCACCGTCAAATACCCTGACATCATCGCTATTGGTTGCGGTGAGATCGTCCAGCTCTTGGTGATACCACGAATCAGGTGAAAAATCTTGCCATTCCCACTGTACAGCTCTCGCAAGCGAGCCAACTGAGCCAACCGAGACATTGGGTGGAAATTGGCACTTCTTCGTATCAGACGAGAAATTGTTACAGCCTTCAAATGCAAACCCAGCATCTCGTTCGGGATCCATTCTGGGGAAGCCAAAAGGTAAATGAACGCGATGCATCTCTGGAACACAAAAGTACGCACGAGCCCCGTTGATGTCCAGGTGGTATGGCTCAGGTTCATGTGAACATCCACACAAGGCAGCCAGAGCCAGAACCGACAATATCAATTTCTTGTTCATGGCTAAGGGGC
>CAZOXZ010000056.1:0-13287 GCA_964583865.1 uncultured Rhodanobacteraceae bacterium
CAGCACGCCTTGCGTGCTGTCGTCGAGCGCTGGCACCTCCGGCAGCGCCGGCTCGGCGGCCAGGGCCCGCAACCAGGCAACTTCAACGGCCACGCGGCGTTGCATCAGCCCCGCTTCGCTGAATATCGGACGCAGGGCGTCGACCTTGGCTGCGTAACGCCCATCCAGCGGCGACAGGCCATTGAGAGTATCCAGTTGCATGACCGGCAATTCCGATGACAGAAAGGCCACAGTTTAACCTGCATCATTCGCGTCGGTCGCGGATTTGTGGGGTTCGCTGCAAGCCGTGCGACAATTTCGACGAACCGGATTCTCGTGAGGGAACGGCTGCATGGATGTCGTGAGCTTTGCCGAGCTGGGTTTTCAGGGCTGGCTGACCATTGTGGTGGTCGTGGCGGTGTTTGCCTGCCTGTTGTGGGAACGCCTGTCACCGGCGTGGTTGCTGCTGGCGGCGGTGATGGTGTTGTTGCTTGGCGGTGTTCTTGATGTGTCCCAGGCGCTTTCCGGTTTCACCAACAGCGCCGTGCTTACCGTGGCGGTTCTGTTCGTGGTGGCGGGCGCTCTGCGCAGTACCGGTGCCATCCGCTGGGTTGCGTCCTGGGTACTCGGCAGACCGCGCGGCGCCTTCGTGGCGCAATCGCGGCTGGTGGGAATTTCCTCGTCGTTGAGCGCGTTCATCAACAACACGCCGGTTGTTGCCATGCTCACCGCGGCTGTGGAAGGGTGGTGCCGCAATACCAGAATATCGCCATCAAAGCTGCTGATTCCATTGAGTTACGCCACCATCCTTGGTGGCATGTGCACGTTGATCGGTACCAGCACCAACCTGATCGTGCTGGCCTTGATGCGCCAGCATGGTGGCCTGCCGGATTTGCACATGTTCGATCCCGCCTGGGTCGGCGTGCCTGCCGCTTTGGTGGGCGGCGTGTATTTGTTGACGCTGGGCCGCTGGCTGCTGCCGGATCGGCGTACCGCTCTGGATCAGGCGCGCGACACGGCCGAATTTGTTCTTGCGATGGACGTGATTCCGGACGGCCGCGTCGACGGACGCAGTATCGTCGACGCGCGTTTGCGTGAGTTGCCCGGGGCCTATCTGTTCGAAGTCCAGCGCGAGCACCGCATCCTGCCGGCTGTGGGCCCTGACACGGTGCTCGAGGGCGAGGATCGCGTGGTGTTTGCCGGCACGGCTGGCGGGCTGCGCGCATTGCGCCAGATTTCCGGCTTGAGGCACGCCGAGGACGAGGTGTTCAAGGTTGGTGCGGACAGTGGCCGGCAATTCGTCGAAGTGGTGCTGTCGCGGCTGTCGCCGGTGGTGGGCCAGACACTGCGTGGGGCGCGCTTCCGGCAACGCTATGGTGCGGCGGTGGTCGCCATCAACCGGCACGGCCAGCAGGTCACCACACGGCCCGACAGGCTGGTACTGCAAGCCGGAGACACATTGCTGCTCGAAACCACGGCCGGTTTCGTGCGCCGTTTCAGCCATGCACACGACTTCATCATGGTGAACCTGGTCGACGGCACGCCACCGGTGCAGCCACGCAAGGCGTTGATTGCACTCGGCACACTGGCCGGCATGATCGTCGTCAATGTCGTTTTTCATGTCGAGATCTTCATTTCCGCGGTACTCGCCGCATTGACCGTGGTGCTGACCGGCTGCATCAACCTGCGCGATGCCGTTCGAGCCATCGACTATCCCTTGATCGTGGCCATTGCCTGCGCGCTCGGCATTGGCGTGGCCTTGTCGGTTACCGGCGTGGCAGCGGCCGTGGCCGGCGTGCTGATGCAGTTGGTGGCCGGTGATCCCTTCTGGACGCTGGTGATGGTATATGTGCTGGCGGTGGTCTTCACGGAGCTGCTTACCAACAACGCCGCCGCGGTGCTGATGTTCCCCATCGGCCTGGCGGCGGCCCAGCAACTCGGTGCGCAGCCCATGCCGTTCATCATCGCGGTGATGATCGGCGCGTCGGCCAGCTTCATCACGCCCATCGGCTACCAGACCAACATGATGGTTTACGGGCCGGGTGGTTACCGCTTTGTTGACTATGTGCGCGTGGGTACGCCCTTGTCCATTGTCGTCGGGGCGGTGGTTCTGCCGCTCATTCCCCAGGTGTGGCCCTTGTGACCGCGTCCGGCGCCGGCTGCAACAGTACCTTGTCGATCCGTGCGCCATCCAGGTCCATCACCTCGAAGCTGTGACCATTCCAGTCAAAGCTTTCGCCCGTCTCGGGGATGTGGCCGAAATTGGCCATCATCATGCCGGCCACGGTGTTGAACTCGTGTTCGTTCTCGCGCGGCAACTCGTTGCTGGCCAGCAGTTCCCGCAGGTCATCGACGGGCAGGGAGCCATCCAGCAGAAAACTGCCGTCGCGACGGCGGATCACCGGTGACGTACCGTCCGGGTCGCTTTCCTCGGTGGACGGGCTGTGGCCGATGACGGTTTCGAGCAGGTCGTTCACCGTGATCAAGCCGTCGATGGCACCGTATTCGTCCACCACCAGGGCCATGCCGGTCTCGGCTTCGCGGAAGCTTTCGAGGATATCCAGGGCCCGCGCCGTGGCCGGCACGTACAAGGGGCGGGCCAGCCTGCTGAACAAGTCCAGGCCCTGCAGGCGACCGGATGCCTGGCTGCTGGCCAGGTCCTCGACCAGTGTTTTTACTTCGAGGATGCCGACGATGCGGCTCTCGTCGCCGCGGTAAACCGGATAGCGCGAGTAGGGCGTGCTCGCCAGTACGGCCAGGTTTTCAGCCGGATCGGCATCCGCTGACAACCAGGCGATGCGCGGTCGTGGCGTCATCACGCTTTCCACATCACGGTCACCGAGACGCAAGACACGGTTGACCATGTTGCGTTCGTCGCTGTCGAGCACCCCCTGAGCGGCACTTTCCGCCACCAGCAGACGGATTTCCTCCTCGCTGATGGTGCCTTCCGCCGACTGGCGCAAACGCAGCACCGAAAGAATGGCGCCGCTGGAGATATTCAGCACCCACACCAACGGCGCGCTGACCCGGGCCAACAGGGACATGGGCCAGGCGACCAGCATGGCGATCTTTTCCGGCGCCACCAGGGCGATGCGCTTGGGTACCAGCTCGCCGATGATGATGTTGAGGTAAGTGATGATGGCCACGCTCAACGCCATGCCGACTGGTATGGCATGGTCTGCCAGCAGTGGCAGGCCGAGCGTGCGCAGCCACGTGCCCAGTTGTTCGCCGATGGAGGCTCCGGTGACGGCGCCGATGACGATGCCGATGAGGGTGATGCCGATCTGCACCGTCGACAGCATGCGCTCGGGATTGCGCGACAGCTCCAGTGCCAGCCGTGCGCGTCTGGAGGTGCGCGCATTTTGCATCAGACGACTCGTGCGCGAGGCCACGATGGCGATCTCCGACAAGGCGAAGAAGCCGTTGAGGAGTGCCAGCAACACGACAAGTCCGATTTGTGACAGCATCAGCGCGGGTGCCTCTTCAGGTCAGCCTGCCGCTTGGGCCGGGTGGTCGTGATGGGTCTTCGGTACAGCCTTTCATCAGCAACAAGCGCTGCCGGGGCGGCCATGTCTCGCCGGTTTTCCACGCCCTGCATTCGATTTGTCATCCGTCAGACACGAGCATATTTGTGTACCATAACGCATCGGCGCAAGCCTGCCAGCGCTCGGGCCGCTTCCCATCTTGCAACTTTCCGGATACACGACATGTTCTCATTGCAGACGATTTTCGGCAAAGGCGACAAATTTTTCGATTTACTGCATGCCAGCGCCAGGCAATCCAGCGAAAGTGCCCAGGCCTTGCAGAGCATGGTGTCGGGCGACCAGATGCCGGCCATGGAGGAATTCGACGCTGCGCGCCTGCGTGAAAAGGACCTCGCCAACGAGATCAGCGAGGCCCTGGTCCACACCTTCGTGACGGCCCTGGAGCGCGAGGACATCGAGGCACTGAATTCGGCCCTGTACAAGATTCCCAAGACCATCCAGAAGTTCGCCGAGCGCTACATGTTCGTCAGCGAGCGGCTTGGCCGGCTGGATTTTCACCAACGCATCGAATTGCTGGTGCGCGCCACCGAAGTGCTGGAGCAGATGGTCAACGAACTCAAACGGGGTATGCGCATAACCCGCATCAAACCCTTGCAAGAGCGTCTGCAGGCCATCGAGGCCGAAGCGGATCGCCTGTTGCTGGAGCCGTACAACGCGCTGTACGTCGAGTCCAGCGATCCGTTGCGGGTACTGCTGGCCAAGGACTTGTACGAACTGCTGGAGAAAGCCATCGACAAATGCCGTGACGCCGGCAACGTGGTGTACAGCATTGTGCTGAAGAATACCTGAGGGCTACCAGGTGAGTCTGACACTTGTTCTGGTCGTGGTGGTGGTGGCGCTGGCCTTCACCTACATCAACGGTTTCCACGACACCGCCAACTCGATCGCCACCGTGGTCGCAACCAAGGTGCTGAGCCCGGGCCAGGCCGTGATGCTGGCCGCCGTGACCAACCTGCTGGGTGCGTTGTGGGGCACGGCAGTGGCGATGACCATTGCGGCTGGCATCGTCAATTCCGGGGTCGTGAATGTCACCGCCGAGCTGCTGATCGGCGCCTTGCTGGCAGCGATCCTGTGGAACCTGCTGACCTGGTGGCTGGGCTTGCCGTCCAGCTCCAGCCACGCGCTGGTGGGTGGTCTGGTAGGCGCGGCCATCGCGGCGTCCGGCAACAACCTGCATTCGGTGATCTGGTCCCAGGGCGGCGGCCTGTTCACGGGCGAGGGCGTCATTCCCAAGGTCATCATGCCCATGATTGCCTCACCGGTGATCGGCTTCGCCATCGCCTTCGGATTCATGGGGCTGTTGTTTGCCGGTCTTGCCTGGCTGGCCGATCGCAAGGGTTGGCTGCAACGCCTGGGCAGCACGCCCTTCGCCAACGCCTTTTTTGCCAGGGCGCAGATTGTGTCTGCCAGTGCCATGGGCGTGTCGCACGGCCTCAATGACGCCCAGAAAACCATGGGCATCATCGCCCTGGCGCTGGCCAGCGGCACCGCAGCCGGCCATCTGGACAATCTGCCGCACTGGCTGGAGTTCCTGCGGATTTCCGAGGACCTCAATGGTGGTTTCGAGGTGCCGATCTGGATCAAGGTCCTGTGTGCATTGACCATGGCCGCCGGCACGGCGGGCGGTGGCTGGCGCATCATCAAGACCCTGGGCCACAACATGGTCAAGCTTCATCCGGTGCATGGTTTTGCTGCCGAGACCAGTGCCGCGGCCGTCATCATCGTGTGCTCGATCCTGGGCTTCCCGGTCTCCACGACGCACAACGTGTCGGCTTCCATCATGGGCGTGGGTGCTGCCAAGCGCTTCAGCGCCATCCGCTGGACGGTGGTCGAGCGCATGGTGTGGTCCTGGGTGTTGACAATTCCGGTGACCGCCATCGCCAGCTACATGCTGGTGCGCATGTTGCACGGTTTGTTCGTCTGAACCGGGACGAGGTTTTCAGCCCGGTCGCGGCAGGTAATTGAATGTTCCCCGGTCATGGACTTCACCGGCAGCAGCGGTGGCTGCCCGCATGGCCGCGCCATACAACGAGGTTCCCGTGCTGACGCGGCGCACGCCGGCCGCCTCGAGCTCGGCCAGCGGAAAACTGCGTCCCGGGATGCCGCACATGAAGTTCACCGGCAGTGTCACAGCGCGACACACGGCGCGCACGGCGTCGAGGTCAGGCAGGCCGATGGCGAACAGCACGTCGGCGCCGGCGGCCTCGTAGGCCTGCAGGCGCGCGATGGTGTCGTCCAGGTCGGGATTGCCGCTGACGAAGTTCTCCGCGCGTGCCGTCAAGGTGAACTCAAAGGGCAGGGCGCGCGCGGCCGCCACGGCGGCTTCGATGCGCGCCACGGCCTCGGCCAACGGATACTGCGGCTGGTCCGGATGGCGCGTGGAATCTTCGATGGAGCAACCCACCAAGCCCGCATCTGCCGCCAGGCGCACGGTTTCGGCCACGATTTCGGGGCTGTCGCCGAAGCCGTTCTCGAAGTCGGCCGACACCGGCAGGTCCGTGGCCGCCACGATCATGCGTGCATGCGCCAGCGCCTCATCGCGAGACAGCTCGTGATCCTTTTTGCCCAGCACGTTGGCGGCCGCACCGCTGGATGTGGCGAGGGCCTGGTAGCCCATGTCGGCCAGCACTCTTGCCGAGCCGGTGTCCCATGGGTTGGGGATGACAAACAACTTTCCTTCCGCGTGCAGCGCACGAAAGCGGCATGCCTTCCGGGTCTGGGTGATGGTCATGAAGTGATCTCCGATGAAGTCAACCAGTAAAGAGTACAATATCAGTCTTGTTTGAGTGCTGGAGAATCTCCATGGAACCACGTTTCAATTATCACCACGGCAACCATGGCGGCATGCAGGCCATGTTGCAATTGGAGAAATATCTGCAGGGTTGCAGCCTGGACAGCGGCCTGATCCACCTGGTGAAGATGCGCGCTTCGCAGATCAACGGCTGCGCCTACTGCCTCAACATGCACAGCCGCGATGCCCGCGCCGAAGGCGAGACCGAGCAGCGCCTGTACCTGCTCGATGCGTGGCACGAGTCGCCGTGTTACAGCGACCGCGAACGTGCCGCACTGGCATGGACCGAGGCATTGACTCTGGTCACCGAAGGCCATGTGCCAGATGAGGTTTACGCTGAAGTCAAACCACATTTCAGCGAGAAGGAACTGATCGACCTGAGCTTCGTGATCGCCGCCATCAACAGCTGGAACCGCCTGTCCATCGCCTCGCGTACCATGCCGGAGGACTGATTCATTCCGCATGCCGCCGCCGGCCTGCGCCTGGCGGCGTGTCCGTCGCAGTTGACCGATTCCCGTGCTGTAGCGACCATGAGCGCTTGAGCCGCTACGGAAGCTGGTGCGCGTGTTGAGATTTGTTCAACAGGTCTGGGAATCCCTGTCCTTGTCTGGCCTGTTGGTCGGAACATTGCTCGCGGCGTTGTCGCTGACGCCGAGCCTGGTGCCACGCACGGCACCGATGCAGGGTGTCGTTGCCGGTCTGTGCTTGACGGCCGGTTATGCCCTGGCGGTATTCCTGCGCTGGCTGTGGCGGTACCTTGAATTACCACGCCCGCCAGCGCGTGTGTCGCGTATCGGTCGGATCATTGCCATGGTGGTATCGGCCCTGGTTTTCGTGACCTGTCTGTTGCTGGCGCCGAAGTGGCAAAACGGCATTCGCGCATTGATGGACATGGCACCGGTGGAAAGCGCACGCCCATTCACCATCGGTGTCATTGCCGTGGCCGTGCTTGCGCTATCGCTGGTTCTGGCGCATTTGTTCGGCCTTGTCTGGCGGCGCATATCGTCGCTCCTGTCCCGCTGGGTGCCGCGGCGGGTGGCGGTGCTGACGGGTCTGGTGCTGGCCGGCGCGCTCTTCTGGTCGCTGGGCGAGGGCCTGCTGGTACGCCATCTTTTGAGCGCGGCCAATGCCTCTTTCCAGCAGCTTGATGCGGCCATGGAACCGGAAGTGCGGCAGCCGCGCGACCCGCTGGCCAGCGGTAGTGAGACGTCCTTGCTGCGCTGGGGTGAGCTCGGCCGGATGGGGCGGGCCTTTGTCGCCTCCGGCCCGGACGCCGCCGAACTGACTGCCTATTTCGGCCAACCGGTGTTGCGTCCGATCCGGGTGTATGTCGGGCTGAACTCGGCGGGTACGGTGGCGGCCAGGGCGCAGTTGGCGCTGCAGGAGCTGCGGCGGACGGGGGCGTTCGAACGCGAAGTACTGGTCATCATCACGCCGACCGGCACAGGTTGGGTCGACCCGGCCGCCATTGATTCGCTGGAGTACCTGTACCGCGGCGATGTCGCCAGCGTGGCCGTGCAGTATTCCTACCTCGCCAGCTTCATCTCGTTGCTGGTGGAGCCGGAAAAGGGACGCGAGGCGGCTCAGGCATTGTTTGCCGAGGTCTATGACTACTGGTCATCCTTGCCAGCCGCCCAGCGGCCGCGCCTGTACTTGTTCGGACTGAGTCTTGGCGCCTTGAACTCGGCGCGTTCATTCCATTTTTACGATGTCGTGGGCGAGCCCTTCCAGGGCGCCTTGTGGGCCGGGCCGCCGTTTCCCACCAATCTGTGGCGGACTGCCACGGCACAGCGAACGCCTGGTTCGCCGGCGTGGTTGCCGCGCTTCCGCGATTCCTCGGTGATCCGCTTTTCCAATCAGCAAGGTGGTTTGCGCATGCCGGGGGTGCCATGGGGGCCATTGCGCATTGCCTTCCTGCAGTACGCCAGCGATCCGGTGACCTTTTTTGATGCCAGCTTGCTGTGGCGCGAGCCGGATTGGTTGAAGCCACCTCGCGGTCCGGATGTGACACCGGGCTTGCACTGGGTTCCGGGCGTGACCATGCTGCAAGTGCTGGCCGACGTCCAGGCCGGCGACGCCACACCACCGGGCTACGGGCATCATTACGCCGCGAGGGACTACATCGATGCCTGGCTGGCCCTGACCGAACCACAAGGCTGGGAGAAGACATCGGTGACGCGCTTGAAAGCGCATTTCTGGCGGCGCACGCACGCCGATGATGCGTTGCATTGGAAGGATCCGTGATGCGCCCGACGACGCTGCGACGCGGCATGAACCTTTGGCCGCCGTTCCTGTGCAACGGCATCCGTGTGCTGGACATCGGCGACGACTGGCGCAGCGCCCGGGTGGTGTTGCGTTTGCGGCGCTGGAACCGCAATTACGTGGGCACCCATTTCGGTGGCAACCTGTTTGCCATGACCGATCCGTTCTGGATGTTGCTGGTGCTGCACAGTCTGGGGCGTGATTATCTCGTCTGGGACCAAGCGGGCGAGATCACCTTCGTGGCGCCTGGGCGGAGCGATGTGCACGCGCATTTTGTGTTGCACGATGATGTGCTGGATGAACTGCGTGAGGCAGCCGCCGGCGGCGACAAGGTGTTGCGCTGGTTCGATGTTGATGTCACCACGGCCGAGGGCGAGGTCGTGGCGCGCGTGCGCAAGCAGCTTTACGTGCGGCTGAAGAAGTCGCGGCGGCCCACATGAAAACCGTCGTTGTCAGGGACTGACGGCCTGGAGGACGGCCGGGCTGCCACGCAGCACGCCATGCCATTGTTCGCCCTGCTTGTGCCAGGCGATGCCGCTGACGCGCCGGTGCTCGTCGAGCAGCAGCAGCGGTTCGTCGGAGTCATCGGCCAGCGTGAAGCGGACATGGCTGGCCGGGTAGGGCAGCAAGTTGTGCAATGGCCGGCGTTCGACGCCTTCCAGTGGCAAGGTCCGCGCAGATGCCGGCCAGTGCTGGCCGTAGTTCGGACCGCTGTCGGGTGCAAAAATCGCGACCTGTGCCTGTTTCAACAGCGCGCGCGCCTGTCGCATGGCTTCGACCGGGTTGTCGCCGTGGGCGGCATCGCCATCGAGAATGCCCAGGCGCAGAGCCATGGCCTCATGCGTGGCCAGCTGGTTGCGGTGCGCTGCCAGCAATGTCATCCAGCTGCTAGACGGCAGTAGCGTCAGGGCCACGGCCAGCACCAGGAAGAGTGCCGTGAGTTGACGGCCACGTCCGGCCAGGCGGCAGACGACGGTCCCCAGCAGGCCGGCCCAGAACAGCGCCACCCAGACGACGTAGCGCGGCGCGTAGAGCTGCGCCGGCAGTTGCTGGAAGTAGTCGCTGCGCGCCAGCACCACCAGTACGCCGCAGGCCAGAGCGAACCAGCTGGTGGCCAGGGCCAGGGTCTCCGCTGGGGTTGTTCGTTGCCGCTGCCATGCGGCGCGAGCGGTGCTGGCCAGCAACAACGCGATACCGGCCATGCCGAAGCCCAGTTGCGGCCACGTGGCGCTGCGTGCCGGGCCGAAGAATTCCGTGGAAAGATGCGCCAGTGGCGCGGCCATCACGCGTATCACGCCCGGCAATTGCGGCAGCAGGCTGGTATCGGTCAGCGGCCAGGTGGCAAAAAGCCAGGGGCTGGCCAGCCAGCGGGCGATCTGCTCGATCTGTACCAGCGGCGCAAAGCTCAGTACGCCGGTTCCGGAGGCACCCTTGGGCAGCAGCAGATAGATGATAGCCGTGCCGGCGGCGGTGAGTGTTGTCGCCAACAGCGTGCGCCAGCCGGCGCGACGCAGCAGCAATGCCATGGCGATGGCCACGAACACCGCCGCACCCGTGCCGAAGGTCAGGCTGGCCAGCACGGCGCAGGCAAGGGCGGTGGCGAGGCGCGCTTTGCCTTGTCGTGACACGAGCCGCAGCGCAAGGAACAAACAGGCGATGATCAGATAGCTGTGCCAGGCCTCGTTGCCGTGCGCCAGGGTGCGGCTGGCGCCCAGCCAGCACAAGCCGGTGATGCCGGTCAGGCACCAAGCGGCGTAGACCATGGTTTGGGGGTTGTGCAGGGCGTGCGCTGATCGCCGCGCCCCGGCCTGTGGCGCACAACTGCACCACAGGGCAATGCTTGCCAGCAGCGCCAACAGACCGGCCAGAATTGTGGGCCACGCACTGCCATGCCAGAAGTTCAGCTCCAGCCAACGTAGCAGTCGCGAAGGCACCTGCGCGTGGCCGTTGTCCACCATCAGGATGCCCTGTGGAAAAGGTGCCTGCAGCAACTGCGCGTCGAAACGCCAGGTGTCGGCGAAAGGCACCGTGGGCGACAACCACAGCAGTACCGTGACGGCGAGCAGCAGGTACAGGCCGGCCACGGCCAGGACCAGCGTCGTCAGGGGCAACTCGATGCGCACAGGCGTTGTCATCATGCGTAGAGCTTAACCCCATCGAGCCAAACACGGCACGGCTTGCAGCGTCCGGGCCTTTGCCGGACAATGCCGCCTGCTTCCGGGAGGTGTATCGATGAGCGAGCAAGCCACGAAGACACGTGCTGCCTCGGGCAGCAAGGTCACCACGCCGCAGGGAACCAGGGCCGTCAAGGACGGCATCAAGGCCAGCCCTGCCAGCAAACGCCCCGATGCCGAACGCAAGCCGCCGTGGTTGCGCGTGCGTTTGCCCACGGGCACGCGTTACAAGTCCATCCAGGACATCGTCAAGACACACCAGCTCAACACCGTGTGCGCCGAGTCCAAGTGCCCGAATATTGCCGAATGCTGGAGCCGTGGCACGGCCACGCTGATGCTCATGGGCTCGGTGTGCACGCGCGCCTGCCGCTTCTGCTCGGTGGACACCGGCAATCCCAATGGCTGGCTGGATCCGCTGGAGCCACTGAAGGTGGCCGATGCGGTCGACCTGATGGGCCTGAAGTACGTGGTGCTGACCTCGGTGGATCGCGACGACCTGCCGGATCTTGGCGCCGGGCATTATGCCGCCTGCATTACGGCCATCCACAAGCGCTCGCCTGATACCGCGGTCGAGGCCCTGACGCCGGATTTTCAGGGCAAGCCGGAACTGGTCGAGCGCGTGCTCGATGCCGGCCTGGCGACCTTTGCGCAAAACGTCGAGACCGTGCGCCGCCTGACCCATCCGGTCCGCGACCCGCGCGCCGGCTACGAGCAGACCCTTGGCGTGTTGAAGCATGCCAAGCAATACGCGCCAGACACCTTGACCAAGACCAGCATGATGCTGGGCCTGGGCGAGACGGACGATGAGCTGTTGGAGGCCTTCGCCGACATCCGCGCTGCCGACGTCGATGTGCTGACCCTCGGACAGTACATGCGGCCGACGAAAAACCACCTGCCGGTCGAGCGCTTCGTCAGCCCCGACAAGTTTGCCTGGTATCGTGAGCAGGCCATGAAGCTCGGCTTCGTCGAGGTGGTTTCAGGGCCGTTGGTGCGCTCCAGTTACCGCGCCGAGCGCGTGCTGGAGAAGAACAACGCCGGCCTGTCGCCCGGTGGTCTGGCCACACCGCGTTGTTGAGCGCAGGCTGACTGCCGAACCCCGTTATCCGGCCATGCCGGTTGTGTGCAGGCACGCTCC
The DNA here is from genome assembly GCA_964583865.1 of uncultured Rhodanobacteraceae bacterium. GTDB lineage: Bacteria > Pseudomonadota > Gammaproteobacteria > Xanthomonadales > Rhodanobacteraceae > DASSBG01. The sequence continues at coordinate 11,887 of CAZOXZ010000056.1, forward strand.
TGGAGCGGATCGAATCGGCGAGACCGCATCTGCAGGAGCCGGCCTGCCGGCGACCGGGCGCGAATCGTCCGTCTCGCAGCCATTGCCGCGAACCCGGATAAGCCGCCGGGTCCCGGTCTCCGGTTATTGCGTTCCGACAATCATGCGTGCGACGGTGTCCAGGTCGTCGTTGGGTGACGGCTTGAGGCGTTCTCCCATGGCGTCGCGTGGGCGTTGATAGCGGTTCAACATGATCGAAAACACCAGCTCCTCCCCGTGCACATCGGTGACGTAGCAGGGTGGGTCGGGACCGGTGCAGCCGGACCCGACAATGGACGTCACATGTCGGATTCGCGCTGCGCGCGATTCCGACCTACAGCGGCGCACGCGTGTGAGCCGGCCCCCGATCGGGGGCGAGGCAGACTCTGCCTGGGACCGGGCGTGAATCACCCGTCTCGCAGCCATTGCCGCGAACCCGGATGAGGCGACAGGTCCCGGTTCCCCGGCGAATCCAACCACGAAGTGCGACGCCGTGATGGGCGGTATGGACGATGACGAACGCACGCTGGAAATCATGAAGAACCCGGCCTGTGGGGCCGTGGGCGTTATCGCTATCGTGCTGGCACTGCTGCTGAAACTCGCGGCCCTGGAAGTTTGCCAATGACCGCCTGGCCGTTCCTCATCAGCGGGCCATGCTGGCACGCGCCGCCATGACGACACTCTTCCTCACCACGCCCTGCGTGCGCCCCGGCGACTTCGCCGGTGCCCTGTGCGAGATCACCGAAACCGTACCGATCTCCGCGGTATCCCTGACGCTGGATGTGACCCGACCATCATTTTGTGCTGCAGGCGTCCAACCTGTGGTCGATAGATACGAGCAATATCGTAGACTGTGATCTGGCTCCTGGTTTCATGTTGGCGCCTCCGGGATCATGAGCGTCCCCTGAATTCCACTGAGCCGATCAATGATTTGTGCTGTGTCTGAACGCGGGTTGCAACAATCCCTTGGTGCTGCTGTCTTTGTGCTGCTTGTCGGTTTGGCCGGTGGCGTACAGGCGGCGCAGTCGTCCACAAAGACGCCAGAGCAGTTGTTGAACGCCTACGCATCACTGGAGAGTGAGTATGCGCCGAGCGCGGCCTCTGAGTCAGGCGCGTCGGTCGACACGTACACCGGCACGTTGAGTTTCGTCGTGACCGATGTACGCTTGCCGGGGACAAGCAGCTTGCCGGTGGCCGTCACACGACGATTTTCCGTGGGTGGAGCGGGCGACCCAACGGAGCACCACGCATTCGAAGACTGGCGGCTGGACGTCCCGGTGATCACGGGGATGGTTGCGGCACGCACAAGAGGGGCCACCAATCAAGGAGGATGGCGCGTGCCTGGGGCTCTGGGATCCCCGGGGGGCGTGACGTTAACGGGTT
>CAZOXZ010000056.1:13297-14792 GCA_964583865.1 uncultured Rhodanobacteraceae bacterium
GATCGCTGCAGCAAATTCAGTCCACCGCCAAGAATTCACTACACAAACCCGGTTTCGGGTGATTTTTCGCCTTCCGAGTATTGGGATGGCTACCACTTGCAGATCCCTGGAGCTGGTTCGCAGCTGTTGCTGAGGCGCAGTAGCCGAAACCAGATCACACCCAGCACGTCGATTGAAGGGTACGCCGACTTTCCCGTGGTCACGAAGTCAGGTTGGGTGGCTGCTTGTTTGCCAAGTCTGCATAGGGATCTGAACAATGACGCCATGGGCGAGGGCTTCCTGCTGGTATCGCCCAAGGGAGACAAATATTGGTTCGATTGGCTGATATACGAACCGATGCCGGGGATCAGCAAGCCCGAGTTCCTGCAGACGCCGGGTGCTGGCCCGAATGCGCCCATGGCGTCGTCCGTGGCCATGATGGCTCGTTCCCGAATACGCTTGTATGCCACGCGGGTGGAGGACCGCTTCGGGCACTGGGTGACCTACACCTACGGCGGGCAGCATCAGGACCAGTTGACCGATATCCAGGCTGATGATGGCCGCCATATCCATATCGAATGGGCAGGGAATCGCATCGAATCGGTGACTGCCCAGCCAAACGCGGATACACCACGAACCTGGCACTATCACTATACCGGCACGGGCGCGTATGCGACGTTGCAACAAGTCATCCTGCCCGATGGTAGTCATTGGGATTACTCGTTGAACAGCTTGGCTCGAGCCGGTCTCAGCCCCTCAAACGGATCATGTGGCTGGCAGTCACTGCCAACACCACCCTCTGTCACCCCCGGAAGAGCTATCGCAGGCAGTGTGACCACGCCGTCAGGCAAGCATGTAAGCTGGATCCTGGAAACCATCGAACGTGGCCACGCGAACACCCCCGAGGCCTGCCAGTATGCTGCCATGCCCGAAGCGAAGTACCGTGGTATGCCGAAGTATCCACAGACGTGGGGTGTCTGGGCGGTGCAGAACAAAACGGTTACCGGTGCGGGTTTGCCGGCCGGTGGCTGGACCTGGAACTACGACTATTCCCCCGCGCATGCCAGTTGGGCCAGCGAATACGTTCCCGAGCAGTCGCCGAACACGGTCTGGACCGAGATCACGGACCCTGCCGGCCATGTAACCCGATACACGTTCTCGAACCTGTTCAACGCAACCGAGGGGCAGTTGCAGCAGATCCAGTACCGTAACGGCGCCTTCAGTCCGGTGGTGCGGTCTGTAACTAAACAGTATGCCGCGCCCAACCACGGTCCCTGGCCGCTCGACTACGGTTACGGCGCGCCGTCGCGCAGCAACCGCTGGAAGGCAACACGGACGATGCCACTGCACAAGCGTGTCATTGTCGAGGGCGGGGAAACGTACACTTGGCAGGCCACTGCATACGATGTTCATACCCGGCCGATCAAGGTCGACCGCAGCGGTCCCAGCGGTGTGGTCCAGGAAAATCTGGCCTATTACAACGACACCAGGCGGTGGGTGCTGGGCCAGTTCCGGT
>CAZOXZ010000057.1:0-269 GCA_964583865.1 uncultured Rhodanobacteraceae bacterium
CCGGGTCGGGCGCCAGTTTCTGGGCATTCTCGGATTTGCTGTCGATGGACTTGCGCAAGGCCGTGGTGGCCAGCAACACTTCCTCGTCGGCCAGTTCCTTGCCGTACAAAGCCTCGGTGATGCGCCCCTGGACGTAGGTCGTGAAACCCTCGTTCAGCCAGATGTCGCGCCAGGTGGCGGCGGTGACCAGGTTGCCGGACCACGAATGTGCCAGCTCGTGCGCGATCAACGACACCAGCGACTTGTCGCCCACCAGCACCGTGGGCGTG
>CAZOXZ010000057.1:279-14672 GCA_964583865.1 uncultured Rhodanobacteraceae bacterium
TGGTGGCAGCACCAGAATGTCGTAGCGGCCCCAGCGGTACGGGCCGTACAGCGCCTCGGCCGCCTCGATCATTTTCTCGGTGTCCTCGAATTCCTTCGCGGCCTTCTCGACCACGCTGGGCTCGGCGTACACGGCGCTGCGCGGGCCGGTCTGGCGCACGGCCAGATCGCCAACTGCAATGGCCATCAGATACGAAGGGATCGGCTTGGGTTGCTCGAAGCTGAAGTCGCCGTTGAGCGGATGCTCGGCATCGTTGATGGCACCCATCACCACGCGCACTTCCTCGGGTGCGGTGATGTGAGCGGTGTACGTGAAGCGGATGGCTGGCGTGTCCTGCAACGGGATCCAGGAGCGTGCGTGGATGGCCTGGCTTTGCGAGTACATGAACGGGTACGTCTTGTCCGCCGTCTGTTCTTTGGTCAGCCATTGCAGGCCCGAAGCCTCAGGCGACGTGACATAGGCAATGCGCACCTTGGTCGGCTGCTCAGGTGCGTCGATGGTGAGCTTGCTGCCCAGATCCTTGTCGCGCTCGGCCAAGTCAAAGCGCAGGCGCTTGCTGCTGCCGTCCTCGGCCACGGCACGCACGCTGGCGATCGCAAGATCGCGCGTGTCCAGCACCAGCTTGGTGGCCTTCGAGTCTTTCCAGTCCAGTGTCAGCGTGACATCGCCACGCAACGCCTTGCGCTGGAAGTCCACGGCCAGGTCCAGGTCAAGATGGGTTGTCACCACCTTGTCCGGCTGGGCATAGGAAAAGCGGTCAGCGCCGAGTGCAGTCATGGGCACGGCCAGCGCCAGCAGGGCAAGCGTCAGGAAAACACGCATGTTGAAAATATCCGGTTTGCATGAGGTGCACAGTATGCCAGCTTGCAGCCTGGGGGACATGGTGGCGGGGGTTGCGATTCCCTATTCCCGATTCCCTATTCCCGGCCATACAGTCCCGGCTCGCCCTCGGGCCGGGTTTTGAAGCGCTTGTGTACCCACAGGTACTGTTCTGGCGCCTGGCGCACCATGGCCTCGATCTCGTGGTTGATGCGGGCGGTGTCGGCGCTGGCATCATTGCCGGGGAAATCGGCCAGCGGCGCGCCGATGCGCAGCACGTAGTTGCCGTCGGCTTCGCGGCGGTGGAAGAACGGCAACACGGCGGCGCCGGACAGGCGGGCCAGGTGGTGGGTGGCGGTGATGGTGGCGGCCGGGATTCCGAAGAAAAGCGCGAAAACATGGTCCTTGCCGAGCATGTCCTGGTCGGGTGCGTACCACATCACGCCACCGCGCTTCAGGTAGCGCACCGAGGCGCGAATCTCGTTCTTGGTGAACATGGCGCGGGCGTAGCCCAGGCGTGCGCGCAGCACCACCCATTCGAACACCGGGTTGTCCATCACGCGGTACATGCCGGCGATGGCAAGATCACGCGAGACCAGCCGGGCGCACAGCTCCAGATGCGAGAAGTGCGCCCCCACCAGCAGTCCGCCGCGGCCTTCATCGGCCAGCTTTCGCAGGTGCTCCAGGCCCTCGATGCGGCAGTCGATGCGGGCCATGGCACGGTCGGACGCCATCCAGCCCAGGGTGAACTCGGCCAGCATCAGGCCCAGATCGCGCATGTTGGCATCCAGCAAGGCGTGTTGTGCGCTCTTGTCCAGCTCCGGAAAACACAGCTCGATGTTGCGCGCGGCGATGCGCCGGCGCGAGCCGGCCAGCTTGCCGATGAGCCGGCCCAGACCCGCGCCCATGGCCATCAGCCAGCGTCGCGGCAATCGTGCCAACAGCCACAGCAGCCCCACGCCCAGCCAGCTGGGCCAGTAGCGTGGGTGCAAGAGATGGCGTGGCAGGCTGGTGGGCTCGGCAGGCATAAGCGGGCATTGTAGCCAAGACGGGCCGTGTGACTTGGCGCCGCCGTGTCGGGGCATCGACAGCCGGCCGCTGCGCTCGGCATAATGTCTTTTTTTGCCGGGATATCACGCATGCGATACCGCACTGTCATTGCCTTGGGTCTTGTGGCCTGTTGTGCCGTGGCCAGCTTGGCGCAGGCTGCCGACAAGACCACGCTTTCCGACGCCGACATCAAGATCGCCGAAACCCTGCGTAACCAGGCGCTCAAGGACACGACGGCCTGGGACTTCGTGCGTGACCTCACCACGGAGATTGGCCCGCGCATGGCTGGTGGGCCGAACGACTTGCGCGCGCGCCAGTGGGTCATCAAGCGCCTGAAGACGATGGGCTTTGACAAGGTCTGGACCGAGCCGGTGACTTATCCCAAATGGGTGCGCCACCATGAATTCGGCGCCATTGTCTCGCCCTTTCCGCAGGATCTGGTGTTGACGGCCCTGGGTTTCTCCGCACCCACGCCCGACGGTGGGCTGACGGCAGAGGTAGTGCGCTTTGCCAGTGTCGCTGACCTCAAGGCCGCCGATCCGGCCGCGGTCAAGGGCAAGATTGTCTACATCGGCAAGACCATGCAGCGGCACAAGGACGGCAGAGACTACGGATTTGGCTCACACATTCGCACGGCCGGCCCGCCCATCGCGGCGAAAAAGGGCGCGGCGGCCTACCTGCTGCGCTCGGCCGGTACCGACCTGCACCAGCGCATTGCCCACACCGGCGTCACCGGGTTTGACAGCGCCGAGGAGGCCATTCCGGCGGTAGCCTTGTCCAATCCGGACGCCGACCAGCTGGAACGGATATTGGCCTATGGCAAGCCGGTGAAGGTGCATCTGGACATTGGTGTCGCGTGGGAAGGCGAGTACACCGGCGCCAATGTCATTGCCCAGATCAACGGCTCCGAGCATCCCGAGCAGGTGGTGGGCATCGGCGGTCACCTGGATTCCTGGGGGCCGGGCACCGGGGCCATCGACGACGGCGCGGGCGTGGCCATTGCCGTCGGCGCCGCGCACCTCATTGCCGAGTTGCCGCAACGCCCGAAGCGTTCCATCCGCGTGGTGGCTTTTGCCGCCGAGGAGATCGGTCTGTGGGGCGGGCGTGCCTATGCCAAACAGCATGCCGATGAGGTCAGTGAGCATGTGCTGGGCAGCGAAGCCGACTTCGGTGCCGGCCCCATCTGGCGCATGAGTGCCAGCGTCAAGCCCGAAGCACGCGATGCGATTGAGCAGATGGCCGGCGTGCTGGCACCGCTGGGCGTGGTCTACGACCCGGATCGGCCCGGCCACGGCGGCCCGGACCTCGCGCCCATGCATGCCCGTGGCATGGCGGCCCTGAGCCTCACCCAGGATGGCACGCACTATTTCGACTGGCACCACACCGCCAACGATACCCTGGACAAGATCAAACCCGAGGAATTGGCGCAGAACGTCGCAGTGTACGCCGTGGTCGCGTGGCTGGCCGCCCAAGCCGACGGCGACTTCGGCTCCGCGCCGGGTGCCTTCGGCGCATCCTCCCCGGAGGATTGACTCGTGGGTTCACGGGCGGCCTGGAGGTGCCCCGGTGGTTGAAGCAAGTGCCGGGACGTCGTCGTTGCTCGCCGCGTGGGCGCAACCGGTGGTGTGCCTTGCACGCGGTACGGCCAGTGGATTCTGCGACTCCGGGCTTCGCCCACCGCGCAGAATGACGGGATTGGGGCGGCTCCGCGCAGAATGACGTCGAATGGCCCTGGCCGGGCTTCGAGGCTGAAAATTCACAGCCTCTCAGCGATCGGCCATGAGCTTGCGCCCGGCGTCCTGTTCGGGGCGGGTGTGGCCGGTGGCGCGAGCGTGGTGACGCGGCAGGCGAAAAAGCAGCAGCAATGGCAGGGTGGCCAGGGTCACCCAGGTCATCAGGGTGAAGTCGTTGATGTAGCCGATGGTGGCGGCCTGGCGGGTGATGAGCCCGTTCAGCATTGCCAGACCCTCGGGCGTGGTCATGGCCGGTGGCAACGGGTGGTTGCCGAAGGGCGTCACCTGCTCGGCGATGATGGCGTGGTTCACCTGCGTGAAGCGCGTGGCCAGGGTGAAGACGATGGAGATGCCGATCGAGGAGCCGATGTTGCGCACCACCGAGTAGATGCCGGCGGCTTCGGTACGCGCGGCCATGGGCAGGGTGGCGTAGGCCATGGTGGAGATGGGCACGAACACCAGGCCGAGGCCCAGGCCCTGGATGATGCCGGTGTTGATGATCGGTCCCATGGGCACGTCGGCCGTCCACTGGCTCATCATCCACATCGACACGGCGGTGACGGGAATGCCGATGGCCACCGGCAGGCGCGGGTCGGTGCCGCGTGCGAGGATACGGCCGACCAGCACCATCGAAATCATGGTGCCGGCGCCGCGCGGGGCCAGCAGCAGGCCGGTAGTGATGACCGGATAACCCATGAGGTTCTGCATGTAGGGCGGCAGCAGGGCGACGGTGGCGAGGAGCACGCAGCCGATGACCAGCATGAACAGGTTGGCGGCGGCAAAGTTGCGGTCCTTGAGCAGACCGAGGTCGACGAAGGGCCGCCTGGTCTCGCGCCAGTGCACGACGTACAGGTACAGGCCCAGCAGGGCCAGCGCCAGCTCGATGCGGATCTCGGTGGAGGCGAACCAGTCCTCGCCGTTGCCGCGATCAAGAAACAGCTGCAAGGCGCCGATGCCGAGGGCGATGAGAATGAAGCCGCGCAGGTCGAAGCGCGTGGGGCGGTGCTCGTCCGGCGGCATGGAGGCCATCACGCCGAGGAGCGCCACTGCGCCCAGCGGCACGTTGATGAGAAACACCCAGTGCCAGGAGTAGTCCTGCGTCAGCCAGCCACCCAGCGGCGGGCCGAGGATGGGGCCGACCATGATGCCCATGCCCCACATGGCCATGGCGGCGCCATGCTTGGCCGGCGGGAAGGAATCCAGCAGCGAGGACTGCGAAATGGGCACCAGCGAGGCGCCAAAAATACCTTGCAGGACGCGGTAGACCACCATTTGCGTGATGTTGTGCGCGGTGGCGCAGAGGATGGACGCCAGCACGAAGCCGGTGATGGCGGCCATGAGCAGCTTCTTGCGCCCGAAGTGGCCGGCCAACCAGCCGGTGGCCGGCGTGGCGATGGCGGCGGCGACGATGTAGGAGGTCAGTACCCAGGCCACCTGGTCGCGCGTTGCCGACAGGGCGCCCTGCATGTGCGGCAGGGCCACGTTGGCGATGGTGGTGTCCAGCACCTGCATCAAGGTCGCCAGCATGATCGAGAAGATCAGCAGCGGCAGGTTCTCGACCTCGCGATGGGTGACGGCGGCTGCCATGGTGTCAGTCGCTGTCAGCGATGACCTGCTCGTGGTCGTCGTCGCCGAACCAGCGGCCCCACAGGTTGTTTTCGGCGCCGGTGTCGATCTCGACCTCGGCGCTCATGCCCACCCGTGCCACGGGTGCGTCCGGGTTGTCGGTGAACTCCAGGCGCACCGGAATGCGCTGCACCACCTTCACCCAGTTGCCGGTGGCGTTCTGCGCCGGCAGCACCGAGAAGGTCGCGCCCGAAGCCGGGCTGACGGATTTCACCCGTGCGTGCCAGATGTAGTTCGGGTAGGTGTCCAGGACGATGGTGGCCGACTGGCCGACATGCACGTGGGTGAGGGCGGTTTCCTTGAAATTGGCATCGACCCAGGGGTGGGTCGCGATCAGCGGCATGGCCACTTCGCCGGGTTGCAGGTAGTCGCCGGGTTGCAGGCCGGTCTTGCCGATGATGCCGTCGAAGGGTGCGCGCACGGTGGTGTGTTTCAGGTCCAGTCGGGCCTTGGCCAGTTGCGCCTTGATGGCCTTGTAACCGGCCAGTTCGTTAACCGGTGCATCCACCTTGCCGCCCAACATGGTCTTTGACTTGGCGGCGGTCGCCCGGGCCGCATCGCGCTGGGCGCGAGCCTTGGCGACGGTTTCCAGCGTATCGTCCAGGGCCTTCTGCGATACCACGCCGCTGTGGCGCAAATTACGGATGCGTTGCAGTTGTACCTTGGCATTGTGCAGGTTGGCCTTCTCCGAGCGCACCTCGGCCTGCGCTGCGTGGTAGCTGTCACGCGAGGAGGCCAGGAAGTTGCCGACGGCCTGCATTTGCGCTTCGAGCTGGGCCACGGCCAGCTTGTAGGGGGCCGGGTCGATGCGGAACAGCACCTCGCCCTGGTGCACCGGTTGGTTGGGCTGCACGGCCACCTCGATGACCTGCCCGGCGACCTGCGGCGCGATGCGGGCCATGTGCGCGCCGACATAGGCGTTGTCGGTGCTGACATAGCGGCCGGATGTGACCCACAACCAGCCACCGATGACCAGCACCACCAGCGGGCCGGCAATCCACAGCACGCGCTGCAACCAGCGGCCCTTGCGGTCCGGTTCGGCCGGTTCAATGTCCGGTGCGCCGTATTGCGTGTCGGTCATGGCTGTTTCCCGATGTCGGTCTCATCCAGAGCCGTGAGGTTGGCCTTGATCTGCTGCAGTACCTTGTCGAAGACGACGTAGTCGTCTTTGGCGACGCCAGTCAAGGCATCGGCCCGTAGGCCGTCGGCGATCTCGTGTATGTCGCTGAGTACCTCACGGGCCTTGTTGGTCAGGTGCAGGCACCAGCGGCGACGATCGTTCGGGTCGGGCCTGCGTTCGACGTAAGCACTTTCCTCCAGGCGATCGATGACGCGGCCGACGGGAATCGGTTCCAGTTCCAGCAAGTCGGCCAGTTCGGTCTGGCTGAGGCCTTCGTGGTGGTGGATGGTCCGCAATGCCCGCCATTGCGAACGGGTGAGTTCGAAGCGCACGGCGCGACGGTCAAAGTGTTTGCGCAGCAAGCGGGTGACGTGCATCAACGCCAGACCCATGCCGCGGGTAGAGGACGGCTCAATCATGGATATGTATTTTATTGACACGTCAGGTAATGGTCAACAAATGTGGCCTCGGGTGACGCCCATGTTCCTGTGCTTCAATGCACACCCACTGGCGGATCGCAGGTTGTAGGTCGGGACCGGCGCAGCCGGACCCGACGGCGAGCATCAGGTGTCGGATTCGCGCTGCGCGTGATTCCGACCTACGGTTCTGTCGGCGGTCTGGAATGACGGTGTTCCCGGATCCCGACGACACCCGATTCTCGATTCCCGTTTCCCGATTCTCGGGACGGTGCAGGCGACGGCCTGCCTCGACCAGCCGGGTCAGCCGTTGCGCTTGTTCAACGCGTCGCGAATTTCGGTAAGCAGAACGATATCCTCGCCCGGCTCGGCCGGTTCTTCGGGTTTTTCCTCTTCCTTGCGCTTCAGCTTGTTCATGGCCTTGATGACCAGGAAGATGGCCCAGGCGACGATGAGGAAGCTGATGACATTGTTGATGAAGGTGCCGTAGGTGATGGCGACTTCGCCCTTGCCGTCGGGGCCGGCGGCTTGCAGGATCCACTTCATCTTGGAGAAGTCGATGCCGTTCATCAGCATCCCGATGGGAGGCATGATGACGTCATTGACCAGTGACTTCACCACCGTGCCGAACGCTGCGCCAATGACAATGCCGACAGCCATGTCCATCATGTTGCCCTTGACCGCAAATTCCTTGAACTCGCTCATCATGCTCATGCATTGTCTCCGTGAAGGGCAGGATTTGCCCACGGAAAAGATGCACTGCGGGGGCGATGGCGTCAAGCGACGCGGCAGGCATGACAGGCATCATGTCCGGCATGTGACTCGTGGAACTGTTGCATTGGCGTCGTTGCTGTCATGCTGTGCCCGCAGTGGACAGAAAGATCGCATGATCCTGTGCGGCATGCACACCGGCCATGCTCGCTGCGGATGCGTGTCAGGTGCCAGCGGTGCCTGCCGTTGACCAACCAGACAAGGGTTCTTCATGACCGATACAGACTTGCTCAGCCAGTTGCGGGTCGATGCCAGTGACCGCGAGGACACCGAGGGGCGTGGTCGCTGGCTATGGCTGGCGGCTGTGGTTGTGGCCCTGGTCGTCGTGGCAGCGGCCTCATGGTGGTTGATGGCCGGCAAGGTGGTTGCCGTCGAGACGGTGACGGCCAGCACGCCGGCAGCCTCGGGAAGCGGCAATGCCGTGTTGCAGGCCACGGGTTATGTGGTGGCCAGGCGCAAGGCCACGGTGTCGGCGCAGATCGTGGGCACCCTGACCGACGTCCTCATCGAGGAGGGCGATCATGTGGCCGAAGGCCAGGTCCTGGCACGGCTGGAAGACAGTGCGCAAAGCGCCCGGCTCACTGCTGCCCGGGCCAGCGCTGCTGCCGCCGCCGCCGAAGTTCGCCAGCTGGAATTGCAGCATGCTCAGGCAACGCGCGAATCCGGCCGACTGCAAGACTTGGTCGCACGCGGCCTGGTGTCTGATCAGGCGGCCGAGAAGGCGGGTACCCACGCGCGCGCGCTGGCCGCGCAGCTGGCCTCGGCAAAGGCCCGGCAAAAGGCAGCCGAGGCGCAGGTGGCCGTGGCCCAGGTGAACTACGACTACACCGTGGTGCGCGCGCCGTTCGCTGGCGTTATCACGCAGAAGACCGCGCAGGTGGGCGAGATTATCGCGCCATCGGCGGCCGGTGGCGGATTCACCCGCACGGGCGTGGGCACCATCGTCGACATGAGCTCGCTGGAGGTCGAGGTCGATGTCAACGAGTCCTATATCAGCCGCGTGGCGCCAGCGATGCCTGCCGAGGCCGTGCTGGATGCCTATCCCGACTGGACCATTCCGGCGCACGTCATCGCCATCGTGCCCACCGCCAACCGCGCCAAGGCCACCGTCAAGGTGCGCGTGGCGCTGGAATCGACAGACCCGCGCATCATCCCGGAAATGGGCGTGCGGGTGACCTTCCTTGACAGCGAACCCGCAGCTGCCGGGCAGGCACGGCCAGCCGGCGTGCTGGTGCCGGCGTCGGCGATCGTGGCACGCGATGGCCACAACGTGGTGTTCGTGGTGCGCGAGGGCGTGGCGCATGCGATCCGGGTCACGCCGGCCGCTGAAACCTTCGGCGACCTGCGCCGCCTGCCGTCGGCGGTCGATTCCGGAGCACAGGTTGTACGCGCGCCATCATCTCGCCTGGCCGACGGCGACAAGGTTCGCATCGAGCCACAGTCCTGACACTCACCGGCTTCATCCGGAGGTCTGCATGAACAAACTCATCGAAATTCGAGACCTGACCAAGACCTACGCGCGCGGCAAGCAGAAAGTGGAAGTCCTGCACGGCGTGAACCTGGACGTGCCGGACGGCGAGTTCCTGGCATTGATGGGGCCGTCCGGATCAGGCAAGACCACCTTGTTGAACATGATCGGCGGGCTGGATACGCCGACCTCCGGCAGCATCACCGTCGACGGTCGCCGCATCGACCAACTTGGCAGCGCAGCATTGGCGCGCTGGCGTGCGGCCAACGTCGGCTTCATCTTCCAGTTCTACAACCGGATGCCGATGTTGTCGGCGCAGAAGAACGTCGAGTTGCCGTTGTTGCTGACGAAACTGTCTGCCAAGCAGCGGCGCCAGCGTGCGGCCATTGCCCTGAAGCTGGTGGGGCTGGAAGATCGGGTCAGCCACAAGCCCTCGGAGTTGTCGGGCGGCCAGCAGCAGCGCGTCGCCATCGCCCGTGCCATCGTCACCGACCCGAAATTGCTGGTGTGCGACGAGCCCACCGGCGACCTGGACCGCGAGTCCGCCGAGAGCGTTCTGGGTTTGCTGCAGGCGCTGAATGGTGACCACGGCAAGACCATCGTCATGGTGACGCACGATCCCCGCGCCGCCGACCATGCCGGCCGCGTGCTGCACTTGGATAAAGGTGAGCTGAACCGGACTGCCAGTGGCAGTCCGCAGTCAGCGAACGCTCGGCCAGGTATGGCCGGGCCGGCGGCTCGCACCAGGGAAGGTGATCCCGAAATCGAACCGTTGGCAGATGCGCCGGATTCGCGGGAGCTTCACAACCGGACTGCCAGTGGCAGTCCGCAGTCAGCGAACGCCCGGCCAGGGGTGGCCGGGCCGGCGGCCCGCACCAGGAACGGTGATGGCGCGGGCGACCCGTCGTCGGACGTGCAGCAGCCATGAAATACCTGCATCTCATCTGGGCGGCGTTGTTCCGGCGCAAGACCCGTACCTTCCTGACGCTGGTGTCGATCATGGCGGCCTTCCTGTTGTTCGGCCTGCTGGACACGGTGCGGGTGGCCTTCAATCCGGGTGACGACGTCACTGGCGCCACGCGGCTGGTGGTGACCTCGAAGGTGTCCTTCACCCAATCCTTGCCCATCAGCCTCAAGGGGCGCATCGGCCAGGTGCCGGGCGTCACCGGTGTGGCCTGGGCCAGCTGGTTCGGCGGCTACTACCAGGATCCGAAAAACCAGCTGCCCAGTTTCGCCGTCAGCGACAGCTACCTCGATGTCTATCCCGGCCTCAAGGTGACCGCGGACCAGCTGGCGCAATGGCAGCGTACGCGCACGGGCGTTCTGGTCGGCGACAAGCTGATGCAACGCTTCGGCTGGAAGGTGGGTGATCAGATTCCGTTGCAGTCGGGCACCTGGCCATCCATTGCCAGTGGCAGCCACACCTGGGACGTTGTCATTTCCGGTGTCATGCATGGCACCACCGATGATACCGCCGGTTTCGGCATGATGATCTTCCTGCACTGGAAGTACTACGACGAAAACAACCCCTATGAGGATGACGTGGTCCATTGGTACGTCGCCGAGGTAGGCGATCCGCTTGCGGCCGGTCAGGTGGCGCAGCGCATCGATGCCCTGTCCACCAACTCGGACCACGAGACCACCTCGCAGACCGAACAGGCCTTCCAGGCCTCGTTCCTGAAGCAGCTGGTGGATATCGGCCTGATCGTGATGTCGATCATGGGCGCGGTTTTTTTCACCTTGTTGCTGCTGACCGGCAACACCATGATGCAGGCGGTGCGCGAGCGCACTTCGGAGTTGGCGGTATTGAAAACCATCGGCTTTTCCGATCGCAGCATCCTGGCCATGGTGCTGTCCGAGAGCGTGTTGCTGCTGCTGCTGGGTGGCGTGATCGGCCTGGCGCTGGTGGCGGTGATCGTGCCGGGACTGGCCGCAGCCAGTGGCGGCATGGTGCCGATTCACGGTGTCGCCGGCCGCACTTGGTTGGCGGGCATCGTGTTGATGCTGATCATCGGCGTGTTGGTCGGGTTGTTGCCTGCGCTGCGGGCGATGCGCCTGAACATGGTCGATGCCCTGCGTGCGGACGGGTGAGGTCACGATCATGAAGAAATTCTTCCTCAATATCGCGCTGGTACTCGGGCTGGTGCTGGCGCTTGCCATCTGGGTCCGGCTGCCATGGCCGGTCGTGCTGGGATTGCTGGCCCTGCTGGTTGCCTGGATGACGCTGAGCCGCAGCGGCCGGCAAACCGCCTCGGTAACGCGCGTCGGTTTGAGCACCCTGGGCCAGCGCATGGGTTCGGCGTCGGTGATCGTCATCGGCATTGCCGGTGTGGTCGGCGTGCTGGTTGCCCTGCTGGCCATGGGCCAGGGCCTCAGCTCCACCATGCAGGCCGGCGGCCAGGACAATGTGGCCATCGTGGTGCGTGGTGGCGCGGCCACGGCGGCGCAGTCGGTGCTGACCGGGGACGACATCAATGCCATCAAGCAAGCGCCGGGCATTGCCCGCAACGCCGAAGGCGACGCCCTGATTTCCGGCGAAATTCTGCTGCCGGTGAATGTCTCGAACAAGGGCAGCGACACCACCGCCAGCATTCTCATGCGCGGTGTCGATCCCGCCGCACGTGCGGTGCGCCCGCAGTTGCAAGTGGTGCAGGGGCACTGGTTCAAGCCCGGCTTGCGCCAGGTGGTCGTGGGCCGCAATGCTGCGGTGCGCTATGCCGGCCTGCAACCCGGCGACGAGGTGCAGTTGGGCAATGATCGCTGGGAGGTGACCGGCGTGTTCGAAACCGGCAGCGGCTATGACTCGGAGGTGTGGGCCGACCGCAAGGTAGTGGCTTCGGCCAACCGACGCGGCAACAGTGTTTCGGCGGTGGTGGCGCGGCTGACCGGCGCACAGGCCTTTGACGGCTTCAAAGCCGCGCTGGTCTCCGACCCCAAGCTCAACGTCAGCGTCTCGACGACGCGGGAGTATTTCGCCAAACAGTCGGCCGGCCTCAGCACGGTCATTCAGGTGGTCGGCAAGACAGTCGGCATCATCATGGCCATCGGTGCCGTATTCGGTGCCCTGAACTGCATGTTCGCGGCCGTCGCCAGCCGCAAACGCGAGATCGCCACCCTGCGCGCCATCGGCTTTCGTGGCCTGCCGGTGGTGGTGTCGGTGATGCTGGAAACCATGGTGCTGGCGCTGGCCGGTGGTGTGCTGGGCGCCGTCATCGTGTGGCTGGCTTTCAACGGTCACACCGCATCCACCTTGCACGGCTTCACCCAGGTGGTGTTCCGCTTCGATGTCAGCCCGGTGCTGCTGTGGAGCGGCATCAAGTGGGCGCTGGCCATCGGCTTCATCGGCGGCCTGTTCCCGGCGGTGCGCGCCGCCCGCCTGCCCGTGACCACGGCATTGCGCGAGACCTGATTTTGCCGGCGACGTTCAGCCCGGCGCAGCGAAGCGCTTGCGCAGTGCCACGCAGGGATCCTCACGTTCGGCCGCCGGCGTGAACAACACGTAGTCGAAGGGCAGGCGATCGGCGTTGTAGTTGGCGGCATAGTCGGCGGGTGCGGTCTTGTCCGGTTCGACTTCGATCATGGCGATGCTCAGCACCGAGGCGTCCGGTGCGTGGCGTCGCAAATGGGCCGGCACGGCGTAGTCCGTGCGTACATGCCCGGCCCCGGCGATCAGCACGCCGCCATCGGTCGTGGCTTCGTGCCGCAGCCGCCAGGCCATGATGGCATTGCGCAGGCGTTGTGCCTTGACCATGCCGGAAAGTGCTTCACGCGGCACCAGATCGCAATGGCTCTTGAACAGCTCATCCAGCATGCGTTCGGTCTGTTGCGCAGGCAATGGCTGCTCCAAACCGAGCTCGGTCACGCGTGCCGGCTCCAGTGCGCCGAAACCTTCCAATGCCACCGCTCTCACGGTCGTGGCCGGCAAGTTGGCGGCCACGACCGTGAGGCCGTGCGCCAATGCCACCTGCGCGATGGGTTGGTACATGCCCCAGTCCGGCCAGCCGCTGTCCGCCCAGTCCACCGCCGGGCCGAGGCCCGCGGCGTTCGCCGAGCCGCCTGCGAGATAGGTCGCCAACGCGGGTTGCTGGTCCAGGTCCAGCATTTCGAAGGCCACCACTGGCTGCCGCCCCGCATGGACCACCACACCCAGCAATGCGGCCTGCAGGCGGTGATGGTCCGTATTGTCATGGGTCTCGCCCAGCAACACGAAACGGGCGTCTGCCAGGCTCCCGCGCAACGATGCCGGGGTGATCCAGTCCTGGTCGGCAGGTGACCAGATGTGGCCGACCAGCGGGTTGTCCGCAAAGCCGCTGGTCTGCCAGGCGATGGGCCAAGCGGGCTTGTCACGATGGATTGCCGGCGCGCAGCCGGCCAGCAGCAGAGTGAGGACGAAGACAACGAGTGATCTGTGCATGCTCGGGGCCGGAGTGTGGTCGGCCGTCTACTTTACGCCATTGGCATGCGCGTTGATGAAAATGCCCGCGGTGGCGCGCGTCAGTCCTGCTCTCGCGAAGCATCGATCACGCGGAACTCTCCCTCGAGCGGCTCCCCGGGCTTGTCCGCATTCCGGGTCAATGGGTCAGGCCCATGACGCTGGTACCAGGCGCGCACCAGCCAGCCCACCGTGCCGAACAGGACCAGGCCGAGGAACACGAACAGACCGAAGATGGCCAGCAATGCCAGTACGGCCAGGCCGCAAACTGCCACCACCACTTTCAGCATCGGGTGCATGGGCTGGCTGGACTGAAAAGTGACAAATCGCATGAATGTTCCTGGCTGTGGCAAGATCGTCTTTCCTTGCCAACGTGGAGGACGTTGGCCGGTTTTTCAACAAGACGTGCCCGAGGGATGCATGGCAAGCGAACAGAAAACGCCAACGCGACGACCTTTGTGTCGCCTCGACGATATCACTGACGGCGGTGCCATCGGCGTCGAGGTGGCCATTGATGACGGCTGGGATCTGGTGCTGCTGCGCCGCGGCGATGCCGTGTACGCCTACCACAATATCTGCGGCCACCAGAATCGGCGCATGGACTATGTGCCGGGCAAATTTCTGGTCAAGAATGCCTGCCTGATCTGTGCCGTGCATGGTTCGTCGTTTGCCGTGGAGAGCGGTGAGCACCGTGGCGGCCCGGCATCTTCCGGGCTCAAGGCCGTGCCGGTGCGGGTGGCCGACGGGCAGGTGTGGCTGGATTTGCCCAACCCTGGATGACGAATCCGAACGCGCAGCGCCGGTGTGGCACGAATTCCCGCCACGATTGCCCGCTCCGTCGCTGCGCTCCTTGAGCGGGCCTACGGCGTCTGGCCGGATTGTTGTAGGCCGGATCAAGCGCGTCAGCGCGGATCCGGCACCGATTCCCGATTCCCGATTCCCGATTCCCGATTCCCGA
>CAZOXZ010000058.1:0-717 GCA_964583865.1 uncultured Rhodanobacteraceae bacterium
AAAATGCGTTTTGGCACAAGTGCTTGCGATGCAATCCATATCAGGAGCGCACCTGTGCGCGATCGGCGTACAAACGATACGTGTGGGATGAAAGCCACGGGACAAGGCATCCTGCCAGGGGCCGCCGGTCTGGCCATCCATGGCCAGCCGTTCGCGAGCTGCGAACCGCCGATAGGGCGGTTCGGTCTCGCTCACCCACCGGAAGGCGGGTGCCGTTGCTCTTCCTTCCGGCCTTGGCGGGAGCGTCATCGAGGGCACGGCCAAGCGTGGCCCGTCAAGATGCATGGACCAATCGGCTGGATTGCGAGAAAGGGTGGCGGCTTCGCCAGCCAATCTCCGGCACCCGAGTCCTCTGCTACCGTTGCTCCCTTCCGGGCCTGGCGGGGTTCACAGATTGTCGTCGCGGAGTGACCGACGAAGCCACCATTGACTTTGTTGCAGCACCGCAGCGTACACGATGGTACGTGAGGATGCCGAGTACCGCTCGCGTTCGAGCCGGCGAGCGCAGCAGCTTCAAAAGCAAATTTGGCGGAGAGAGAGGGATTCGAACCCTCGATACGGCTATAAACCGTATACACGCTTTCCAGGCGTGCTCCTTCAACCACTCGGACACCTCTCCGAACGATGAGGGCTGACCATGTCCTTCGGCTTGCCCTGCACCGAGCCGCGTAGCCTAGCGCAGGGCAGGGTTGCTGGCAAGACAGTTTTGGCCTGGGC
>CAZOXZ010000058.1:727-14560 GCA_964583865.1 uncultured Rhodanobacteraceae bacterium
TTCCAGGCGTGCTCCTTCAACCACTCGGACACCTCTCCGCACCGGTCTGCCGACCGGGCCGCGAAGATTAGCGCAGACTCGTCCGACAGACAAGTATCATGACGCAAAAATCGTGTCTCGGGTACGGTGTTTCAAGTTTCATTCGAAGTCGTTCCTCGGCGCACATGCCTTGTGACGCGGTGTGGTCGGTTTGCGAAGCGTGCAGGCGCGGCGCAGACTTGGCACAATCGTCATCCGCAGTTGCGCTGGAGTTGTTCGTATGTCGTACCAGGTATTGGCCCGCAAGTGGCGCCCGAAGGTCTTTTCCGAGCTGGTGGGCCAGGAGCATGTGGTGCGTGCGTTGACCAACGCGCTGAAGAGCGGGCAGATGCACCATGCCTATCTTTTCGCCGGCACGCGCGGCATCGGCAAGACGACCATCGCGCGTATTGTCGCCAAGTCGCTGAATTGTGAGAAGGGCCCGACGGCCGAGCCTTGCGGCAGTTGTGCGGTATGCCAGGCGGTGGATGCGGGACGATTCGTGGATCTGCTGGAGATCGACGCGGCCAGCAATACCGGCGTGGATGATGTGCGCGAGCTCATCGACAATGCCCAGTACGCGCCGTCACAAGGACGGTTCAAGGTGTATCTCATCGACGAGGTGCACATGCTTTCTCGTAGTGCTTTCAATGCCTTGCTGAAGACGCTTGAGGAGCCGCCCGAGCATGTGAAGTTCCTCCTGGCGACCACCGATCCGGACAAGCTGCCGATGACGGTGCTGTCGCGCTGCCTGAAGTTCAACCTCAAGCGTCTGCGCCCGGCGCAGATTGCCGGGCAGCTGCAACACATTCTGGATGCCGAGAACATCGATTACGACGAGGCGGCCACTGAAGCGCTGGCGCTGGCGGCGGATGGCTCCATGCGCGATGGCCTGTCGTTGCTGGATCAGGCGTTGGCCTACGGTGATGGCGCGCTGC
Organism: uncultured Rhodanobacteraceae bacterium; assembly: GCA_964583865.1. Lineage (GTDB taxonomy): Bacteria > Pseudomonadota > Gammaproteobacteria > Xanthomonadales > Rhodanobacteraceae > DASSBG01. The sequence continues at coordinate 1,684 of CAZOXZ010000058.1, forward strand.
GCACCGATGGAACCCGCGACATGCTGGGCACCATCGGCCATGGCGAGGTGGTAGGCCTGTTGCAGGCGCTGGCGGATGCGGACGGTGAGGCATTGATGCAGCAGGCGGAGACGGTCGCCGAGCATGCGCCCGATTTTGCCGCCGTACTGGACCAGATGGCCGCCGTGTTGCATGCGGTGCAGTTGCAGCAGCTGGTGCCGGGCCACCGTGAGGCCACGGCGGCCGGTCAGGCGGAAGTCGGCGAGTTGGCCAACGCGCTGGCTGCCGACGAGGTGCAGCTCTGGTACCAGTTTGCCGTCCATGGCCGTGACGAGCTGGAGTTGGCGCCGGACCTGCGCACCGGTTTCGAAATGGTGCTGTTGCGCATGCTGGCATTTCGTCCCGGCATGCCGGGCAACGGTGACGGACCACGCGCCACGGCCACCCGTCAGGCCGTGAGTCGGCCGGTTGCGGACGCGCCAACCGCAGCCGTGCCGGCAAGACCGGCTGCAGGAATGACGGCACAAGCGCCTGCCAGTCCGGCCGCGGCAACGAAAGCATCCGGTGTCGAGGAGGTGCCGCCTGCCGAACTGGAGACACTGTTCACCGATCCGGCACATTGTGCTGAAGACTGGCACCGCTGGCTGCAGCAGCGCAAGCTGTCCGGACCGGTGGGAGAGCTGGCGCGCAACGCCGTATTGCAGAGCGTCGAGGACGGCGCCTTTACCCTGACATTGCGACCGACACAGATGAACCTGGCTGTCGAGCCGTTGGTGCAGTCGCTGCAAAAGCGCCTTGCCGCGGATGCCGGGCGACCTGTGCGCCTGCATGTGGTGGCGGCAGATGCCGAGGTGGACAGCCCGGCCGAGCGGCAGCGGCTGAGCGAAGCGGAACGACACGAAGCGGCGCGCCGGTCCATTGCCGAGGATCCGGTGGTACGCTCGCTGGAGCAGGAACTGGACGCACGCGTCATGCCCGACAGCGTGCGCCCGCAGTAAACCCGAATTCCCAGAACAAGCGGAGACAATCCATGCGTGGACAAATCGGCCAGCTGATGCAGCAGGCCCAGCAAATGCAGGAAAAGATGAAGCAGGCCCAGGCCGAGGTGGCGAAGCTCGAGGTTACCGGCAGTGCCGGCGGCGGCCTGGTGAAAGTCACCATGAGCGGGAACCACGAGGTGCGGCGCGTGGTGCTGGATCGCGAGATGCTCGCCGATGACGCCGAGATGGCCGAGGACCTCGTGGCGGCGGCCGTCAATGATGCCGTGAACAAGGTGTCCGAGGCCACGCGCGAGAAAATGGGTGAGGCGTCCGCGGGGCTGAAGTTGCCGCCGGGCATGAACCTGCCGTTCTGAAGCCGGGTTCGGTGGTGATTTCCGGAATGCTTGCGTGGCACGGACGGAGCGTGCGCGGGTGAGTGGCACCTCGCCATTGCTGGACGAGTTGCTGGAGGCTCTGCGCGTCCTGCCGGGCGTCGGTGCGCGTACGGCGCAGCGCATGGCCCTGCACTTGCTGCAACGTGATCGCGAGGGCGGTTCCCGTCTGGGTGAAGTGTTGCAGCGGGCCATGCAGGATATCGGCAGCTGCAGCCGTTGTCGTAACTTCAGCGAACTGGCCGTTTGCCGCCTTTGTGCCAGCGACCAGCGTGATCGCAGCCTGCTGTGCGTGGTCGAGAGTCCGTCCGACCTGGCCGCCATCGAGGCAGCCACCGGTTACCGCGGTCAGTACTTTGTCCTCATGGGGCGCCTGTCGCCGTTAGACGGAATGGGGCCGGATGAGCTGGGGCTGGATCTGCTGGCCCGGCGGCTGCAGGAGGACGAGGTACAGGAAGTCATCATCGCCACCAATGCCAACGTCGAGGGCGAGGCCACGGCGCATTACCTCGCCTAGCTGGCAAGCGCGGCGGGACTCATGGCCACGCGCCTGGCGCATGGCGTGCCGCGGGGCGGCGAACTCGAATATGTCAACCGCAACACGCTGGCGCATGCCTTTGGCGGGCGTCAGCGATTGGAATGATGCCGGCCTTTGCCGGCTTGATCTGCGAGGGAGTACCCATGTCCGAAACCATTTTCAGCAAGATCATCCGTCGCGAACTGCCGGCCGACATCGTCTACGAGGACGACGAGATCCTCGGCTTCCGCGACGTCAACCCGCAAGCCCCGACCCACGTGTTGTTCATTCCCAAACGCCCCATTGCCACGCTGGATGATGCCACCGAGGCCGATGCCACGCTGCTGGGCAAGCTGATGCTGGCCTGTGCCAGCTTTGCGCGCGCGCAGGGCATCGCCAAGGATGGCTACCGCGTCGTGGTCAACTGCAACCAGCACGGCGGCCAGACGGTGTACCACATCCACCTGCACCTTCTGGGTGGACGGGACATGACCTGGCCGCCGGGTTGAGGCACCGGGTGGACGTTACTTGCCGCCGCTATCCGGCGGCGGGTTGCGGATGATGATGACGGGCGATGGCCGGTACCAGAACGGGTCCCAGTAGCCCGGGCCCCAATACGGGCCGTACATGCCCATCGGGGTATGTCGGATGGCTGCTTTTACCGGCCACAGGTAGATGTTGTCGGCGGCCACGCGCGGATAGGGATAGGGATAATCGCCCACCTTGCGCGTGATGCTGCCATCGACGCTGCCGGTGACGGTGATTTCGCGGCCCTTGGCAAAGATCTCCGGATCGTAGAAGCCGGCGTGGCAGGCCACGAAGCGGCCCATGCTCTCTTTTTCCGGCTGTGGTCGGGCGCTGCGGTCCAGTGGCCGGGAAAGGGCGTAGATGCAGGTGTGGTCTGCGGCCGGGACGGTCTCGATGATTTCGCCGCCCCAGCGAACCTCGCTGCCAGCCGCGTTTCCGGCGTCCTGTAGCGTGACCTGGCTGAATTGGCCCGTGAGCGGTTCGGGGACGGTGGCGCAACCGGCGAGCAGGGCGCCGGCAGCGATGATGAGAGGCAAAGCTGTCTTGAACATGTTGGTCTCCTTCATGTTTATTTGACCACGCCACGCCTGATTGATTCCCGAACAAGGCGGCGGTAGGCGGAAATCTCGTGTGCCGTGGGGGTCTTTTTCGCGTAACGCAAATGGATGTATTGCCTGTACAGTTTCTCGAGTTGTGATCGGCTGCCGGGCAAGGCACGACCGGCCCGTTGCATGTAGTCGCGCGGGCCTTCGTTGGCCTGCCTTGGCACGCCGGCACGCGCCAGGTGACGCTCCAGGCGATGTTGGATGGCCAGTAGTGCATCGCGTTCGCGGCCGCGCCGCAAGGCCAGCAGTGTCGCCAGTGCCAGCAACAGGCTGCAGCCGATGGCCAGGATCAGGCTCAGCTGCCCGAGGTCCGTCCGGTTGATGCCGAAGGGCGTCAGCAGGCCTTGCTGGCGCTTGTGGTTGAAGGCGATGACGCTCTGGTTCCACAGGCGGTTGACGATGTCCCATTGGGCCCGCAAATTGCGGATCCAGCGTGCCTGATACCACTTGCTGCCGGCGCCGGCCATGCCGACCCCTTGCTCCACGCGATCCGGGCGCACGGCCGCGGTGGGGTCGAAGCGTACCCAGCCGCGGCCGGCAATCCAGACTTCCGCCCAGGCATGGGCATCGCTGTTGCGTACCATGAGGTACTTGGCCGACGCGTTCCAGTAGCCACCTTGGTAGCCCGTGACCACGCGTGCCGGGATACCGGCCGCGCGCATCAGGAAGGTAAACGAGGAGGCATACTGCTCGCAGAAGCCTTCGCGGGTGGAAAACAGGAAGTCATCGACACTGTTGCGGCCCAGCGGCGCCGGCGCCAGGGTATAGCTGAAACCCTCGTTGTGGTACATGCCCAGGGCGGCTCGCGCGATGGCCAGCGGGTCTTTGCCGAATTGCGTGCGCCAGCGTGCGGCCAGACGTCGTGCTTGCGGGTCGAATCCTTCCGGCAAGGCCAGGTTGGCCTCTCGCTCGCGGTCGTCCAGATGCGGTGCGAGGCGGTATTCCATCGCCGACGTTACCTGCCAGTCGGTGACTTGGTCCAGGGGCCGGGGGCTGTACAGGGTGCGCTGAGCCGTTACCCGCGTCTCCGGCGTGGCCTCGATGGGAATGCCCATGGCCGGGACCATGTGCCCGCCGGTGGGCTCCAGCTCGATGCGGTAGGAAAGATCGCGTCCAATCCGCAATTTTTCGGGGCCGTCGTGCTTTCGGAACGGGTGGCTCCAGGTATGGCCATCGAAGCGGTCCATCACCCAGGCGCGGAAATAGCGCTGCCCGACCGGTGGCGGCGGGCCGTTGAAGGTGACCCGCATGGCGGGCGAATCGTCAATCAGCAGTTGGGTGAAGCTGCCGGGCGTCATGCTGCGGCTGAGGCCGGTGCGGGCGGTTTCCAGGTTGGCGGCGCCCCACAAGGGACTGGCCAGCCGCGGCACGAACAGAAAGGCAAACAACGCCAACGGCAGCGCCAGCATGACGCTGCCGGCCACGGGCAGCCATTCCCGGCGCCAGCCCGGTGCCGGCCCGCGTGGCTGGATGGCACGCAAGGCGGCCAGATTGGGAACAACGCCCAGCAGCACCAACACCGTGAACACCATGCCCTGATTGAACAACAATGCGCTCATCAACACGAAGCAGCCGAAGGCCACGGCACTGTAGACATCACGATTGCGCCGCGTCTCCAGCAGCTTCAGGATCAACAAGCCGACGGCCAGTGCGCTGCCGGGTGCGCGGCCGAAGATCGTGCCCCACCAGGCCATCACGGCGAGCAGCAGCAGTGCCACCAACGGAATTTTCAACCACAACGGCACGTTCGTGCCGCGACGTCGCAGTTGCCACCAGCGTCCTGCCAGTGTCATCGCAAGCACAAGAATCAGCCACCAGGGCAGATGGTTTGCGTGCAAGCTCAGCGTGATGGCCATGGCCAGGCACAACAGATCAATGGCGCGGCCCTCGATCATGGCAACTCCGCCAGCGCCTGCATGCAACGACGATAATGATTGTCGCCGCGTCCGGCAGGGATGGCTTCGTCCGGCAGTTCCAGCGACCATGCCGCGTTGGCGGCGTGGGCCATGTTCACCCAGCGCGCCAGACGCGCGATGCGCGCCTCGCGGCCGGCCATTCCGGTCCGTTGCCAGGCCAGTTGCCAGGTCTTGTCCTGCTGTGGCTGGTCGAAGGTCTTGACGCGCAGGCCGTTGCCACGGGCACTGGCTTTCCAAGCCACCAGACGCAGGGAATCGCCCGGACGCCAGGCACGCAGGCCGGCCCATTCATCGCCATCATGGCGTCGCCGCTGGCCACCGTCGCCCGGTGCTGGCGGTGGCGCGGGTCCGTCGCGTTCGGGGTGCGGGTAAACCAGCACCTGGCGGTCGGGTGCAAGCCAGCTCCAGGCACGAAACAAGCCATAAGGCCAGCGACTGGCCACACGCAGGCGCGGCAAGTCCATCCAGCCGCGTCGCCGGGTGGGAATGTGGATGGCCAGTTCGGCGCTGTCATCCCGGGTCACGGAGAAGCTGTGCTCCTTGCCGTCGATGTCGATCACGATTGCCGTGTGTGCATGCCGGCCCGCTTGCCACGTCAGCACCAGCGGCAGGAGCTCGCCGGCGACGGCTTCGCCGGGATGGACGGCCTGCAGTGTCAAGCCATCAAGCTGGCGGAAGGTTTGCAGCATGCTGCCCAGACTGGTGGCACCCAGGACGCAGGTCAGCAGCAGGGCCGCGTTGTTGTTGTAGTTCAGTGCACCCAACAGCATCACCAGCAGGATGACGGCGAACACGAGGCCAAAGCCTGTCGGCAGGATGTAGATGCGCTGCCGGTTCAGCGTGACCGGCAGGGCCTGCAAACCACGCAGGCGGGTCAGGCTGGGCAGGCGCTTCTCGGCACGTTGCAGCAGGTTGGACTGGATTCGCTGGCGAATGCGTGCGGCTGTGCGCATGATTCAATCCACCGGCACCTGATCCAGCAGGGGTTGCGTGACCTGCGTGGCATCCACGCCGGCTTCGGTGACGATGCGGTGAGCCGCAGCCGGCACGAACAGGGTCTGAATGTCCTCCGGCAGCACATGGTTGCGGTGATCCAGCCAGGCCAGGGCGCGGGCGGCGGCCAGCAAGGCCAGGCCTGCGCGTGGGGACAAGCCCGTGCGCACACCGGCATGTCGACGGCTGGCTTCCAGCAAGGCCTGGAGATAGTCCAGCAAGGCATCGCTCACCGTGACCTGAGCTGCTTGTCGGCGCGCCTCCAGCAACTGTGTGTCGTCCAGCACGGCCTCGGTGTGCTGCAGCAGCTGGCGGCGGTCTTCGCCGGCCAGCAGGGCGCGTTCGGCGCGTCGGTCCGGATAGCCCATGCCGATGCGCAGCATGAAGCGGTCGAGCTGCGAATCGGGCAGGGGAAAGGTGCCGGCCATGTCCAGCGGGTTCTGCGTGGCGATGACGATGAACGGGTGCGGCAACGCGCGCGTCTGGTTGTCGCTGCTGACCTGGCCTTCGGCCATCGCTTCCAGCAGGGCGCTCTGGGTCTTGGGCGTGGCGCGGTTGATCTCGTCCGCCAGCAGCAACTGCGTGAACAGGGCGCCGGGATGGAACTGGAAGCGCTGCTGCTCGCCTTCGAAGGTGCTGACCCCGATAATATCCGCCGGCAACAGGTCGCTGGTGAACTGGATGCGCCTGAAATCCAGTTGCAGGGTGCGCGCCAGGGCGCGGGCCAGGGTGGTCTTGGCCACGCCGGGGCTGTCCTCGATGAGCAGGTGACCGCCGGCCAGGATACAGGCAAAGGCCAGACGTACCTGCGCGGCCTTGCCGAGGACAATGTCGTTGACCTGGGCCTGGGCGCAGTCCAGTTTTTGTTGTAGATCAGATAGGGAACGGGAGTCGAGTCCAATCGTGGCCATGAGCAGTCCGGATGCGCGAGCGCGGGGAATGCCAAGTGTAGCCGGTGACCGCCGCTGGCGCCTTGCCTTCGTGTTGCTGTTCGCCGCGCAGAGTGTGCTGAAACTGCTGCTGGCCTGGCGCTTGCCGCTTTTCGGTGATGCCGCGTTCTACTGGCTGGAGGGCCGGCACCTGGCCTGGGGTTACAGCGATTTGCCGGGCATGACCGCCTGGTTGATCGCGCTGGGGCAGATCGGCGGCATGGGTGCCCTGGCGCTGCGCTGGCCGTTCTTGCTGGTCGGCGCGGCACTGCCATGGCTGGTGGTGGCGCTGGCGCGACGGCATTTCGGGGCGCGTGCCGGCTGGCAGGCCGGGTTACTGGCGCTGGGATTGCCTTTGGCCGGTTCTCTGGGCGTGCTGGCCTTGCCGGATGTGGTCTTGACCACCGCGATCCTGGCGGCTGTGCTGTTGCTGGATCGTGCCGCGGACGAAGGGCGCGCCTGGCAATGGCTGGCGCTGGGATTGGTGCTGGCAGCTGCCTTTGCCAGCCATTACCGTGCCGGCATGCTGCTGTTGGCCGGGCTTTTGTTTGCCCTGGCCACAGTACGCGGGCGGCAACTGTGGTGCCGGCGCGGTTGGTATCTTGCCCTGGCGCTGGGCGCGACCGGCGCGCTGCCGGCCTTGTGGTACAACCTCGGTCATCACTGGCAGGGATTGTCATTCCAGTTGGTGGAGCGCAACCCGTGGGCATTCCAGCCGCGTGGTCTGCTGGAGCCCGTGGTGCAAGTGCTGGTGGTGACGCCGGGGCTGTACTTGCTCCTGCTGGCGGTTCTGGTGCTGGCCTGGCGGCGTCGCCGACAGGCGCCATGGGACGTGCTGCTGGCCATGGGTCTGGCCTTTGTGGCCGGTTATTTCCTGCTGGGGCTTTTTGCCGACAACCAGCGCTTCCATGCACACTGGCCCTTGCCCGGCTATCTGGCCTTGTTGCCGGCCGTGCCGTGGCTGGCCGGGCGGCTGTGGCGGGCCTCGCGTGAGCGCGCCCTCGCGCGCACGGGGCTGGTACTTGCATGGCTCATGCTGGCGCTCGGCCAGGTGGCGATTCTCGGCTTCTTGCTGGGGGCCAGCCTGCCGCCGGGCAACACGTGGAGCCTGCGTGACAGCGAGGCTGGCAGCGTTTTTGCCGGCTGGCCGGCAGCCGGAGATGCCGCCAGCCAGCTGCTGCAGCGGCCCGGCCATGACGCCGATGTGCTGGTGGCGGACAATTTCCGCCTGGCCGCGGAGCTGGCTTTCGAGCTGCAAGATCGCGTGCCGGTGTACACGCTGGACTCACCTCTGAACGTCAAGCATGGCCGTGCCGCACAAATGGCCGAGTGGCGCCTGGACGAGACTGGCCTGTTCGCGGCACACGCCGGTGCGCCCGTGCTGCTGGCGGTGGATGAAATGGCCTTGCGCGCGGCCCAGCGGCCGTCGTGGTTGGGCTCGTTGTGCGGTCGCTTCACGCACATCGTGCCCTTGCAGCGCGTGGCGATCGGGCCACAAAAGCGCATTGCCTTCTACCAGACGCGCCTGCGCCGGCAGCCGGACCATGGCCCGTTCAACCGTGACGACTGCGTCATCTGGCGTGAGGCTTACAAGGTCTTGCAGGCTGCGGAGCCGACGTCGTCAAGGTAGCGCCAGGCCGGCCTCGCGCAGCATTTTTGCCAACGTGATCAAGGGCAAGCCAATCAGGGCACTGGGATCGTGTGTCTCGATCGCCTCGAACAGGCTGATACCCAGGCCCTCGCACTTGAAACTGCCGGCGCAATCCAGCGGCTTTTCCGCGGCCAGGTAGCGCGCGATCTCGTCATCTTCGAGTTGGCGAAAATGCACCACCGTGGTGTCGAGATGTTGTTGTGTGCTGCCGTGGTTCGTGCCGATCAGGCACAGCGCGGTGAAAAAACGGACCTCGCGGCCGCTGGCTTGTTGCAACTGGCGCCGTGCCCGCTCCATGCTGCCCGGTTTGCCGATGGGCTTGCCGTCGCATTCGGCCACCTGGTCGGAGCCGATGACCAGTGCCTGTCGATGGTCGGCGGCCACATGGCGTGCCTTGGCCAGGGCCAGGCGCATGGCCGTCTCGCGCGGTGTCTCGTCGGCGAAGGGCGTCTCGTCAATGTCGGCCGCTTGTTGCGTGAAGGCCTGGCCCAGTTGCCGCAGCTGGGTGGCGCGGTAGCGCGAACCGGAGGCCAATACCAGCGCCGTCATTGCGTGCTCTCCAGCTTGTGCACGGCATTGTCGAGTGCCTTGCGTGCGTTCTCCAGGTGCGCAAGCTGGGCCTCGACCTGTGCGTTGGCCTTGTCCAGTGCCTCTGTCGCGCGGCGCAATTCCGCGTAGCTGGCGCGCGGGGCCACATCGCGCAGCCACAGACGGTGTTGCAGCAGGTCGCGCAGGGCGTTGTCCACCGCTTCGCGGGCATCAGCGCTGCCGGCGCTCGGCATCCCCGGCACCACCTTCACGGCGGCATGGGCCTGGCCAAGCTGTGCCCGGCATTGCTTTATGCGTGCCTCCAATGCGTCGGCGCCGTCCAGCAGTTGCAGCATCAGTTGTTCATGACGTGTACCACGCCAGTAAATCCAGATGACAATGACAGCCGCCACCGCGATCAACGCCAGCAGCAGCCAGCCTCCCCAGTGCAATATCGGATTCACGCGATCCTCACTTCGAGTCCCGTGTCCTGCCACGGGGATGAAAAACGATGACCGTCCCACGACCTGCCGGGCGGCCGGAATGGTTGACTTTGACCTTGGCCAAGCCTAACATCGCGCGCTCATGTCCGCTGTTGCACCGCTGTGACAGGCGATGCCGGCGTGGTGTCGTACGATGGCGCCGGGCAGGCGGAGCTTGGTGTTTATTGCAATGCAATTCCGGATGAAACTGCCCCCACAGGTCGATGCGGCGCGCATGGTGGCCGAACAGCGCGTGTTCGAGGGTGAACTGGCGCTGACAGGCATGTCGCGCCTGGGCGAGGAGCTGATGGATGACAGCGAACGCGCCCGTTACCGGCTCGAATTTTGCCCGGGTGAGCTGGGTGATGCACAATTGCGGGTCAAGGTGTCGGCAACATTGCCTTTGCAATGCCAGCGCACCCTGGAAACATTTGCCTGCCCGGTCGAGGTGGACACTCGCCTGGGCTTGCTGCAAGACGAGTCCGGTATTGCCGGGCTGCCTGCCGAGGTCCAGCCATTGCTGCTGGATGACGGCATGCTGTCCCCGGTGGCGGTGATCGAGGACGAGCTGTTGCTCGCCTTGCCACTGGTGCCGGTCAAACCCGGTAGCCAGCCGCTGTGGCCGGAAGCCGAAGAAATGGCCGATGTCCCCGAGGACGACGGCGAAAATCCGTTTGCCGTGCTCGGCAAGTTGAAACACACACATTGATGTTCTGGAGTACTTGAACCATGGCTGTTCAGAAAAGTCACACCACGCGATCCAAGCGCGGCATGCGCCGTTCCCACGATTCGCTGAAAGCCCCGCAGTTGTCGGAAGATCCGACCAGCGGCGAGATCCATCGCCGTCACCACATCACGGCCGACGGCTACTACCGTGGGCGCAAGGTGATCGACACCAGCGAAGAAGTCTTCGACGACGAGTAATGCGGTGGCGGCTGTTGCCGCCTTTTCCGTGATGCCGGGCCGGCATGGCCCGGAGCATCGCCACAACCAGCGCCTGGGGAACGATCCTGACTTACGCACGCATCATCGGAACCGGCAGCGGCCTGCCGGAGCAGGTGGTCACCAACGCCGATCTGGAGGCGATGGTTGATACCTCGGACGAGTGGATCCGCACGCGCACGGGCATCCGTGAGCGGCGGCGTGCCGTGGACGGCCAGACCACCGGGGACCTGGCTTTCGAGGCGGCGCAAGCGGCCCTCGATGCCGCCGGTCTGAAAGGCTCGGACATGGAGATGGTGGTGCTGGGCACGACCACGCCCGACCGCATCTTCCCGGCAACCGCGTCCACATTGCAGGATCGCCTGGGGGCCAACGGCAGCGCGGCGTTCGATGTCAACGCGGCCTGCTCGGGCTTCATGTACGCCCTCGGCATTGCCGACAAGTTCATCCGAACCGGTGCCATGCGACGCATCCTCGTGGTCGGGGCCGAGACTCTGAGTCGCATGGTCGACTGGAGCGATCGCAGCACCTGCGTGCTGTTCGGCGACGGCGCCGGCGCCGTGGTGCTGGAAGCCAGCGAGGAACCGGGGATCCTGACCACGCGCCTGCATGCCGATGGCCATTATCGTGACCTTCTGTACAACCCGGTGGGTGTGTCGGTCGGCTTCAAGGACGAGCCGGACCACGGTGTGCGCGTGATGATGCGCGGCCGCGAGGTCTTCAAAGTGGCCGTGAAGACGCTGGAGAGCCTGGTCGACGAGACCCTGGCCGACGCTGGCCTGGAGAAGAACGACGTCGACTGGCTGATTCCGCATCAGGCCAACCTGCGCATCATCCAGGGCACGGCCAAGCGTCTGCAGCTGCCGATGGAGCGGGTGATGGTAACCATCGATCGCCACGGCAACACCTCGTCCGGGTCGGTGCCGCTGGCGCTGGACGAAGCCATCCGTTCCGGCCAGGTGAAGCGTGGCCAGAACTTGCTGCTGGAGGCCTTCGGCGGCGGGTTCACCTGGGCTTCGGCCCTGATCCGATACTGATTTGATGTCGTCCGGCGCGCGCTGATCTGCCGCGCACCGGCAAGGGGATGCAATGATGACCACCCAGACAAACACGGCCGTGGCGCACGAGCCGCGGCAACACCTCGCTTGCGTTTTTCCGGGCCAGGGCTCGCAAGCCGTGGGCATGCTGGCCGAGCTGGCCGAAGCCCATCCGGTGGTGCGTGAGACTTTCCAGCAAGCATCCGATGGTGCCGCGATGGATTTGTGGGCGGTGGCGCAGGAAGGCCCGCGCGAGGCCCTGGACGAGACACGCAACACCCAGCCGGCGCTGCTGGCAGCCGGCGTGGCCGTGTGGCGTGCCTGGCGCGACAGCGGCGGCGAGATGCCGACGGTACTGGCCGGGCATAGCCTGGGCGAGTACAGCGCTCTGGTGGCATCGGGCGTGCTGTCGCTGGAAGATGCCGCGGCATTGGTGGCCGAGCGTGGCCGCCTGATGCAGTCGGCCGTGCCGCAAGGCCAGGGTGCCATGGCGGCCATCATCGGTGGCGACGATCAGGTCATTGCCGAGGTCTGCGAGGCCGAGGCTGAAGGCGCCGTGGTGGCACCCGCCAACTACAATGCCCCGGGGCAGCTGGTGATTGCCGGCGACACGGCAGCCGTGGATCGCGTGGTGACCGCGCTGGCGGACAAGGGCGTGCGCAAGGTGGTGAAGTTGCCGGTCTCCGTGCCCTCGCACTGCAGCCTGATGCGCGGTGCCGCGGACAAGCTGGCCGAGCGCATGGACGACGTGCAGTGGCACGAGCCGCAGATTCCGGTGGTGCAAAACGCCGATGCCGAGGTGCACTCCAGCATCGCGCATATCCGCGCCGCCCTGGCACGGCAGTTGTACATGCCGGTGCTGTGGCGTGATGTCGTTGCGGCGCTGGCCATGGGCGGCGTCGGCCGAGTGCTGGAATGCGGTCCCGGCAAGGTGTTGAGCGGTCTGATGCGGCGCATCGACCGCAACCTGGAAAGCCGCGCCATCGGCACGCCGGAGCCTTTTGCGGCGGCGATGTCGGATTGGCCGGCCATGGCGGACGAGGACTGAGGCATGGGCAAGCTGCTTGCAGGTGAGGTGGCCCTGGTCACCGGCGCCACGCGCGGCATCGGGGCGGCCATTGCCACGCGCCTGGCGGCCATGGGTGCCACGGTCGTGGGCACGGCTACCAGTGAAGCGGGTGCGGCCACGATCTCGGCCAGCCTCGCAGCCGGCGGTGGCTGCGGCAAGGTGCTCGATGTCACCGACAGCGAGGCCGTGGGCGATGTGCTGGCCGCCATCGGCAAGGAGCACGGCGCCATCAGCATTCTGGTCAACAACGCCGGCATCACCCGCGACCAGTTGCTGCTGCGCATGGGTGAGGATGACTGGAGCGCCGTGCTGGATACGAATCTCAATTC
>CAZOXZ010000059.1:0-14518 GCA_964583865.1 uncultured Rhodanobacteraceae bacterium
GGCGACCGGCTGCAGGGCCAGGCCGACGCGGAATTTCTTCACCATGTCCGCCTCGCTGCCATAGTCCAGGTTGACCTGCACGGTGCAGCTTCGCGTCAGCATGTCCAGGCCAAGATCGCCCCGCGTGGGCATGGAGCGGCGCATGATGGCGTAACGACCCTTGGGCATCCACGGCATGTCCGCGCGCGCCCACTTGGGCTGGAAGCCCATGCCGAGGAAGCCGAGGCCCAGGGCATCGGCCACCTTGCGCACGTCCACCAGGTGACTGTTCACTTCACGGCAGGTCTGCTGCACGGTCTCCAGCGGCGCGCCGGACAATTCCAGCTGGCCGGCCGGCTCCAGCGTGATCGAGGCGCCGTCGCGTTGCAATGCCACGGGTTTGTCGCCCTCGCGCAGGATGTCCCAGCCGCCTTCGCGTGTCAGGCCTTCGAGCACGGCACGGATACCGCGCTCGCCCTCGTATTCCGGCGGCCTGAGATCGTCGCGGCGGAACCCGAATTTTTCATGCTCGGTGCCGATGCGCCAATCCGTGACCGGTTTCTCGCCCTTGGCGATATAGGCCACCAGGTCGGCCTTGCCGGTGATCGGTTGCTCTGGGGTGGTGCTTGGAATCGACACGATGTTTTCTCCTTCACCGGCCACAATGCCGGCGATGCGAGGGTCAGCCCGCGGTCTGGTGTGGCGCAAGAAACTCGGCAGCACCGCGTGCCAACAGGTCACGCGCCACTTCGAGGCCGAGATTTTCCGGATGTTTGATGGAACCTGTAGCCGTTGCACGCAACAGCCGGCCGCCGGCAACATCGCCCACCAGGCCTTGCAAGAACAGCCGGTCGCCGGCCACCTCGGCGAATGCTGCCACGGGCACCGAACAATCCCCGCCGAGATGCCGGTTCATGGCGCGTTCGGCCTCGACAGCAATGCGGCTGGGTTGATGTTCCAGTGCGGCCAGCCGCCCGCGCAACTGGATGTCGTCGACACGGCACTCGACCGCCAGTGCCGCCTGGCCGGGTGCCGGCAACCATTCCGGCGGCGCCAGGCGTGAACGGATGTGTTCGCCCAAGCCCAGCCGCTCCAGCCCGGCCACGGCGAGGATGATGGCGTCGTAGTCACCGGCCCCGAGCTTGGCCAGGCGCGTGTTGACATTGCCGCGCAGGTCGGCGACCTCGAGATCGGGACGCTGCGCCCGCAATTGTGCACGGCGCCGCAAGGACGAGGTCCCCACACGTGCGCCGGCCGGCAAGTCGGCCAGCGTCTCGTGGCCGGGGCTGACAAAGGCATCGGCCGCATCGGCGCGTTCCAGCACCGCGGCCAGTACGAACCCCGGCTCCAGTTCGGCCGGCATGTCTTTCAACGAGTGCACGGCCAAATCCGCTTCACCGGCCAGCATGGCGCGTTCCAGCTCCTTCAGGAACAGGCCCTTGCCGCCGATGTCGGCCAGGGAACGATCCAGCAGCTCATCGCCACGCGTGGACAACGGCAACAGGCGCACTTCCAGCGTCGGGTCGAGCTGGCGCAGGCGCTCGGCCACATGCTCGGCCTGCCACAGCGCCAGCTGGCTCTTGCGCGTGGCCAGCGTCAAGCAAGACTTGCTCATGCCACGCCATCCGCAGCCAGCCGCGTAGCCCAATTCATCGACGGATCACCGACCGCCATGAATGACGGATTGATGAGGCTGGGGCCGCGGTTGTAACGCAGCGGCCGGCCTTCCAGATCCAGCACGGCGCCGCCGGCCTCGCGCAACACGCAATGCGCCGCCGCCGTGTCCCATTCGCTGGTCGGGCCGGTACGCAGGTACAGGTCGGCGCGACCGCCCGCCACCAGGCAGAACTTCAGCGAGGAGCCCATGGCGATGGTTTCGTGTTCACCCAGACGGGCCAGCATGGCCTGTTGCTCGGGTCTGGCATGCGAGCGGCTGCCGGCGACCACCAGCGGTGAACCCGCCGGCCGGCAGACTAGTGGTTCGGGCGCATCACCCACGCTGTCGCGGTGCCAGGCGCCCTGACCACGACAGGCACCGTACACCACGCCCGTGGTCGGCACCTGCACCAATCCCAGCACCGGCTCGCCATCCTCGATGAGCGCGATGTTGACGGTGAACTCGCCATTGCGTTTGACGAACTCGCGGGTGCCGTCCAGCGGATCCACCAGCCAGTAACGCTGCCATTGACGGCGTTCATCCCATGCGATGTTCGCCGCTTCTTCGGACAACACCGGCCAGCCCGTGTCCAACGCTTCCAGCCCGGCGACGATGACACGATGGGCGGCCATGTCGGCGGCAGTCACGGGCGAATGATCGGCCTTTTCCCGGACGGCAAAATCCTCGGCGTACACCTGGAGAATGGCCGCGGCGGCGCGCCGGGCAATGGCCTCGACGGGTGTCAGCAAGTCCGCGTACGAGTCAGTCATGGTTGGTATCTCCCGGCAAGGTATTCGCGTGCCATGAACAGGGCCGCGATGGCGCGGCCGTCGGTCACGTCGTCGCGCTGCAACAATTCGTGCAGATCGGCCAGCGGCCAGTGCTGCACCGTCAGCGGTTCCGGCTCGTCGCCTTCCAGCTTTTCCGGGTACAAGTCGCGAGCCAGCACCACATGCGCCACGTGCGTCATGAAGGCCGGTGCCAGCGACAGCGTGCCCAGTACAAGAAGCTCGCGGGCGCCGTAGCCGACTTCCTCCTTCAGTTCGCGGTTGGCGCCCTCGGTCGGACTCTCGCCCGGCTCCAGCCGCCCCTTGGGCAGGCCCAGCTCGTAGTGGTCCAGGCCGACGCCATACTCGTTGACCAACAGAACCGTTTCCTCGTCGGGCACGGCCACGATGAGGACGGCGCCGTCGCCGTTGTTGACCAGTCGCCGGTAAGTCCGCTTCTCACCATTGCGGAACTCCAGGTCCACTTCCTCGGCGCGCAACAGGCGCCGGCCCGGCACGTCCCGGGTCGCCAGAATCTTCGGATACTTCGCCATCCGGCCATTGTACGCGGGTCGGCTCAGGCCTGCGCGGAAACGGGGTCGAAACCGGGGCCAGAACAACTTCCGTCCGTGGCATCAGCACCGAAAAGCTGTTCTGACACTCAGGTTTGCAATGCGAGCAAGACGCTCGCGGTCCCGGAGCGCCGGCATCCTGCCGGCATGGCCGCGCCAGCGGCCTGTGGTGGTTTGATGCTGCCCCGGTGCGAGCAAGATGCTCGCGGTCCGGCAAGACGCTCGCGGTCCCGGAGCGCCGGCATCTTGCCGGCATGGCCGCGCCAGCGGCCTGGATGATGTGATTCACCGCGATGCGAGCAGGATGCTCGCGGTCCGGCAAGACGCTCGCGGTCCGGATGCCACAACGCCCCCCGAAACCCGGGCCGGGATCATTCTTGCCCGGAAGGCATGCTCATCCGGGCATGGGCCCGGGAAGTTGTTCTGCCTCTGTTTGGAAATGGCGGAGTAACGGTTGGTGCAAGGCCGGCACGGCAGCCAGGACACTGCGGGTAGCAAGGCCGATCTCGTTGCCATCCAGATCGGTGAAGCTGCCACCGGCTTCGCGCACGATGACCGTCAATGCCGCGATGTCCAGGATATTGACATCGGACTCGATGACGGCATCCAGCGCGCCGCACGCCAGCAAATGGTAATGACAATAATCACCCAGGCCGCGCATGCGCTCGACGGCGCGTACAAGTTGGCCCAGTGCCTGCCATCGCGGGCCGGACGCCAGCGCCGCGACGTTGCCGATGGACAACGAGGTTCGTGCCAGGTCCGTGGTGGCGGCCACTTGCAACGGCCCCTTGTCACACCAGGCGCCGCCGCCCTTCGTCGCCCAGAAGGTCTCGTTGAACAAAGGCGCAGATGACACGCCCAACACCAGCGCGTCGCCATCCATCAGCGCGATCTGGGTGGAAAAGAACGGCGTGCCGCGCACAAAACTCCGGGTGCCGTCCAGCGGGTCCACCAGCCAGCGCAGTTTGCCGGAACCCTGAAGGCCTTCCTCTTCACCGTGGATGGCGTGGTCCGGGAAGGCTGCACCGATGATGCGCCGGATGGCGGCCTCGGCCTCGCGATCGGCCACCGTCACCGGGGTGTCGTCGGGTTTCATTTCCGTGACCACGCCACGGGCATGATAATGACGCAGGATGTCGGCCGCGGCAGCCGCCGCTTCGCGGGCCGTGGTCAATGCCGAATCCAGATCGACGTTGATCACGGCAGCAAAGTTCCCGTGGCCGTCAACAGCACGCTGCCGTCACCTTGGCGCGGCCCGAGCATCTCCAGTGTGCCTTGCACGCGCCAGTTGTCCGGATCCTGCGGCCACAGGTGGGCACGGAACTGGTAGCCCATGGGCTTCAGGGACAACGTGCCCTGCACCCGGACCTCGCCTTCGCCGCGGTCATGCACATCCGCGGTGATCTCCGGTGGGCTGTCCTCGCCGATGCTGATATCGAGCGTGCCCATGCGCAAGGCCGTGTCCCCGGTGATGCTGGCGTCCAGCCACTGGCCGTCCGCGGAGACGGCCTGGAGCCAGCCGTGACGCACCAGGGCACGGGCAATGTCCAGCTGCACTGTTCCGGCCAGTTCGACCGATGCCAACTGCAGCGCTTCACCGAGGGCGGGACCGCTCATCTCGAGGTGGCCGTCGGCAATCTCCAGGTGGCCATCCATGTGCCGAGTCACGATGCCGGTTGCTGTCAGGCCATCACCCTGCACCTGGCCATGCACGCGCAGGCGCCCTTGCAGCAGCGGCAATACATCGGCTTGCCAGCTCAGTGCACCCAGCGCGTAGCCGTTGATGCTCGCCCGAGCAGCATGTCCATCCCAGACGCTTCCACTGATGCCGGCCAGCCGCAGCATGGGCAGCTGTGGCGCGGCATAGCGCCATGCCACACGTGCCGGGAACGTGGCCGCGGCCACCGCCAGCAGCACCAGCAGCACCACGAGACAGATGACGAAATACTTCAGCACACGCATGTCAGGGCTCCGACAACGTCAGATGGGCATCGACCTCGCCCGGGCCGGAGGCACGGCTGATGGACAACTCGTCGACACGGATACCGTACTGGCCGTGCAACTCGGTCAGCCAGGCAGCCAGAACGTCGAAATTGGCGGCTCGATATTCGATGCGGATGCGATGCTGGTCCAGTGGGTTGAGGCGCTTGATGTTCGGTCCCAGGCCCGCCTTGTTCGCGGAGTCATTGGCCAGCGCCAGCAAGGACTTGCCTTGCCGCCGGGCTTCGCTGCTCCGGTCCCGCGCAGGCGAGGCCTGCAACTGCGCCGCTGCCGATTGCATGAACGCCAGGTCCTGCTGGCGCGCATCCAGACGCACGCCGAGATCCTGTTGCGCCCGCGCCAGCGGATGCCATACCAGGCCCCAGCCCAGCATCAAGGCACAGGCCACGGCACCAACGGCCAGCACGTGACGTTCGCGCGGCTCACGGCCATGCCACCATTGCTTCAAGGCTGCCATGCTCATGATTTGCTCACCGTGATGCTGATGCGGCCCTCGATGCCGCGGTCTCCGGGCGTGGCCGAGGTCAGCTCGGCGTTCAGACCCGGCAACGCCGCCAATTGCTCGCGCAGCCCGTCCAGCCCGCCGAGGTCATCGGCCCGCACGGCCAGCTCCAGCGCAGCATTGCGATATTCCAGCGATTGCAGCTGCAAGTCCCGACCCTGACGGCCGAGGACCGGCGCAATCTGACCCAGCAGCGGCAACAGGCCACTGCCCTGACCATCCAGCGGCTGGCCCAGCCGTGCCAGTTCGCTGCGCACGCGCGCCACCGGATTGGGCACATAGCCCTGATCCGGGAACATCGCCGCGTAGTTCTCGTGGACAGCGTCCTCGGCCTGTGCCAGTGCCGACTGCAAGCGCAGCACGGCCGTGACCTGCACCACCAGCCCCAGAACCAGAGCCAGCACCGCCAGACCGGCTGCCGCCCGCCACAGCCGTCGTTCACCGCGATGGCGATCGCGCGGAGCGAAGTCTGCGGACAGGAGATTCAGGCCGCCACTCGTCGCCAGAGCCTCGTCCAGCGTCGCGGCTTCGTCCGTCAGTGCCTGCAGGGTCCACGGCCTGCTATCCGGCACCTCGGGCACCGTGCTTCCGGTCGGAACCAACAAGCGCAATGGCGTATCGGGCGCAAGCCAGGTTGCCAGCTCGGCCACCGGGCAGGCGAAACCGGTCCCGGGCCCGGAACGCAAAAGGCAACGCCCGCCATCAAGGCGAGCCACGACCATTTCCTCGCGCCAAGGCACGGCCAAAGTGTCCGGCAACATGACGTCGGCCAGAAGGCCGGCGTCGGCCAGAAGGTCGCACCAGGCCTGCATGCGCGTGCGCGCCACCACGGCGGCGTCATGCTCGCCGTCCTCGCCACGCGGGCCGGCCACGCAGTGCAACGCGTCGACGTCATCCAGCAGCCGGTCTTCCAGGGCGAAGGGCAATACCGTGGCCAGCCGCGCCTGGTTGCCCGGTGGCAGGGCCACGCGCGTCAGCAGGACATCTTCGCCCGGCACCAGCGCCACGATTTCCTCCGCGGCCGCACGCACCGTTTCTGGTGGCGCGCCATGTCCGGAGGCGCCACCGGCATGCCAGGCCAGCTCGCCGGAACTATCGATATTGATGACAAGTCGTGCGTTCATTGCTTGCTGATTCTACGCATAAAGGAGCCCGCTCACAGCCCGCCGGGACGACGCCGCACCACGCGCACACCGGCATGACGCTGCAGCAGACTGACGGCGACGAATTCGATGCCGTCCAGCTCGATGATGCCACGGGCACGAAAATACTCGCTGCTGACCGCCAGGCCGCAACGCTCTGGCTGCGACGGCGCACAAATATCAAGGCCCACGGGACCAAGATCCTGCAGCACCGCATCCACGCTGGGCCAGTGTGCATGGCCCTGCTCATGGATGCGCTCGGCCAGCTGTCGGGTCATCTGCTCGGACAGACTCATCAGCACCGGCACACTGGCGGTGTTGAGATTCAAGCGGGTGGGTGTCGGCAAGGCGCAAACCCAGGGCGCCAGTTCGCGCCAGGCACGGGCATCCACGCCGGCCACCAGGCGCAGCTCGCTGGCGTCGGCAAAGGGACGGTTCGCGGGCAGGTAGGGCGGCGTGCGCGACAGATAGGCGGCATCCTCGGCGCCACGATCTCCCGGCAGGTTGTCGGGGTCGATCCAGTCCACGCTGGCATCGGCGATGGCTGCCGGCAGGTCGAGGTTGCGCAGCAGGCGCCGGAAGCGCTCGATCCACAACGGTCGCGGGGCACCGTTGTAATACAGGTTGTTGAGGTTGAAGCAGCCGTTGAGGTCCTGCATGCCGGCCTGAATCTGCCCGCCCGGCACCGGCGTGGGCGGTAGCGGCATGGCCCAGACATCATCGTTGCTGTCGGTGGCACCGGATGCCATGTCACGTACCAACACCTGCGCTGCGTAAGCCTCCAGGCCGCGCGCATGGGCCTCGGCCTGAGCCGCGCGCAACTGGTTGCGGGTGCGTGCAAACGACAACTGCCCGCCATCGACCAGTGCCGCGATCAGGATGGTGGCCAGTGCCACGACCAGCAGGGCTACCAGCAGGGCCACGCCGCGCTGCCGCCGGGCCGTCACGATTCACCGTCCTGCCGGAATCGCGATACCGGCACGGCAGCCGGCAGGATGACCACGCGGCGGATATCACTGACCGTGCTGAAATCGATGCGAACTTCCACCGCCCGCGGCAAGGCACTGGCATGCTCCGCTTCGTTTCCGCTCAGCGGCCAGTGATCGTGCCAGGCTCCGTTGCGATCAAGATAACGCAAGCTGAAAGCGTGCACGCCGGTGGCCATGGTGCGCCGCTTCAGCGCACGTTCGTCGCTGCGGTCGATCGCCGGGTAATGACCACGCACCAGTTCCTCGCCGTCCAGAAACCAGACCACCCGCTGCACCGCGCTGGCCCGGCTTTGCAGCTCGCTGGCCAGGCCAAGACGCGAGAACGCCACGCGCACCGCATTGCCAGCCAATGCCGGACGTTGCCCGCTGCGACCAATACGGACGGGCCGCGCCACACTGGTTGCCAGGTCATTGGCGAGGAAATTCACGCTGCGCTGGATGGCGGCAAAATCGTCGCGGGTCGCAGCCAGTTGCTGGCGCGTGTTGGCCACGCTGCCGAGACCGATCCAGGCCATGCCCGACGCCACGGCAAAGACCGCCAGCGCCACCAGAATCTCCAGCAGGCTGAAACCGCGCCGTGGTGGTGTCCCGGACCTCCTCATGGCAACAGCATGTCGTCGGCGAACCCATCCAGCACCGTCAGCGGCGCGGCGTTGTCCGGGCTGGTTCCGGGTGCATACACGGACACCCGCAGGTGGCGAATCCCACGCGCCGGCGTGGCCTCGACTTCCAGTTGCCAGGGCCAGTCCCGTCCTGCCATGCGTGCGCGCCCGTCGCTGCGGCCGATCTCCGGGATGCCCGGTCGCAGCCGCACCTCGGCAAGCGCATTGCTGGCCACCCAGCCGGCCAGTGCGCGCTGGCGCACTTCGTCGAAATGGCGTGTCTGCAGGCCGGCCGTGCGCGTCAATGCCACCAGCGCCACGGCCAGGATCACCAGTGCGACCAGCACTTCCAGCAGGGTGAACCCGGCGGGACGACTATCAATGCGCCCGCGTGTCATGCTGCACCTCGATCTGCATGTCGATGTATCCGGTCAAGGTGTGACGTTGCCCGGTATTGCCGTCACGGAACACCGCCGTGAACGGTGTCATCTCGCCGGAGGCCAGACAGGCGATCTGCGGCTGCAGTGCCAGTTCACGCCCGTCGCGATGCCGGTCCGGATCCAGCCGACGACCATCACGGTAAAGCTGCAGGTCGACCTGTTGCGGCAGACGCCGGCTGGCCAGGGCGGGCCGATCCTGCACCGCCTGCCAGCGGCTGGCGACACGCTCCAGAAAGCGGTAGCCGTGGTCGTTGGTGAGCGCCAGGCCCATGCTGCGTCCGTCCAGCACGGCAAGTTCGCAGGCCCAGGCGAGATGCTCGTGAAACTCCTGGGCAGCATGTTCGAGGTTGCGGCTGCCACCCAACCCGGCAAAGGCAATGACGGCCACGCCGGCCACCACGGCGATGATGACCATCACCACCAGCACCTCGATGAGGGTGAAGCCGCGCTTCACTCCTGCCAGTTGCCGATGTCGGCAGCTTCGTCCTCGCCACCCTTGCGACCGTCACTGCCCAGCGTATAGACGTCCACCTTGCCGTGCACGCCGGGATTGAGATAGAGGTAAGGTCGACCCCAAGGGTCCTTCGGCACCTGGTCAAGATACGGTCCGTTCCAGTGGGCGCCTTCGGGCAAGTTGGACGGGCGCTGCACCAGCGCCTCCAGGCCCTGTGCGGAATCGGGATAGGCCATGTTGTCCAGCTTGTACATCCCCAATGCCGTCATGATGGACTGCACATCCTGGTGCGCGGCGGCCTGACGGGCCTGGCCCGGACGTTCCAGCACGTTGGGCATCACCACGGCAGCCAGAATCGCCAGGATCACCACCACGACCAGCACTTCGATCAAGGTAAAGCCGCGCACGGGCGACGGGCAATGACTTTTCACGGGACACTCCGCATGACAGGTTGGAACGACAATGGCGCCGGCTTCCGCAGCGGCGCAACACGGCGATGATAACCCGCCTGCCTGGCGAGAGCGACCGATCTGCCGGCCCGCGGGTTCAGCTTGCGGCAGCCATGTTGCGCGCCAGAAACGCCAGCGTGCGTTCACGGGCCAGCTTTGCGCTTGCCGGGTGATAGTCCTTGCGCGGGTTGCAGTTGAACCCGTGCCCGGCCGGGTAAGTCCAGATCTCGGCCTGGGGATACAGCTCGCGGTGACGCGCCACGGTCTCGTGCGGAATGGACGTGTCGCGCTCGCCGAAATGGAATTGCTGCGCTGCCGTGGCTTTCTCGCCGAGATAATGGACATTGCGCGAGCCGTAATAGCTCACCATTGGCAGGCCAAGACGCAAGCCGGAAACGAAAGCCACCGTGCCACCCCAGCAGTAGCCCACCACGGCCACCTGGCCGGTCTGGCCGACCTGACTGCGAGCGGCAAGCCAACGGGCAGCCACGGCGACATCCGCCACGGCCCGACCCATGTCGACCTTGCCAGCCAAGGCACGCCCGCGCGCGTAGCCGGCACGGTCATAAACCAGATCGACACCGGCCTCGATGCGATCAAAGAACGCCGGCGCCAACGCCTCGTAGCCGGCGGCGGCAAACGCGGCGGTGACATCGCGGATATGCCCGGTCACGCCGAAGATCTCCTGCACGATCACAACCGCCCCGCGCGGCGCACCGTCGACCGGGCAATGCCAGGCGCCAATGGTGGCACCATCATTGCACTGGAGTTTCACGGGACCGGACATGATGATTCGTCGATTGATGACATAGAATCAGTCTACACCCACGAACCGGAGGCACGGTGCGCGAAACCCGCGTTTTTGTCGATCAAACCCTGAATCAGGGCCAGGAAGTCGAGCTGGACGAACGCGCGGCCGGCCACGTGGCCCGCGTTTTGCGCCTGCGTCCGGGCGATGCGCTGACGCTGTTCAACGGCAACGGCATGGACTATTCGGCGATCTTGCAAGGCGTGTCACGCAAAGCGGTGTTGGCCGAGGTCGCCCAGGCGACGCCAAATCAGCGCGAAAGCGTCTTGTCAGTGTCCCTGGCCCAGGGTCTGGTCGCCGGCAGCAAGATGGACATCGTCATCCGTCAGGCCGTCGAATTGGGCGTGGATCGCATCGTGCCCCTGGCGCTGGCACGCTGCAGCGTGCGCCTGGATGGCGGACGTGCCGCACGGCGCCTGGCGCATTGGCGCGGCATTGTCATCGGAGCCTGCGAACAATGCGGCCGCAGCCGCTTGCCCGAGATCGTCATGCCGATGACGCTGGCGGCCTGGATCACCGGGCTGGATGATGCCATGCAGGCGCGCCTGTCGCTGGACCCACAAGGGGCAGTTCGCCTGGCGAGTCAGGCTCCCGGCATGGGCTCCGTTGCCTTGGTGGTCGGGCCGGAAGGCGGACTGACGGACGATGAACGCCGTCTGTTGGCGGAAAACGGATTCGTTGCCAGCACGATGGGCCGGCGCATCCTGCGCACCGAAACCGCCGGTGGTGCGGCGCTGGCGGTGCTTCAGGCCATGGCTGGCGACATCTGACGCGTCGCCGCCGGCCACACGAGCGCCGGTTCAGGCGTGTTCGACATCTCGCAAGTGCAGCGCGTCGGCAATCATCTCCTCGACCTCGCCCATGTCCGGAATCAGCGCGTCGTCATCGCCAACCCGAACCCGTGCCAGCACGCCGGACGGCAAAGGCTCGTCTTCGTCGATCACGCTCATGCCCTCGCGACTCAGGCGTGCCAGGCGCGGAAAACCTTGCGCCAGCATGGCCACGAACGGCAGGCGCCGGTGATTGCCCAGTGATTTCAGCACGCAAACCCGCGCCGTGTCCTGCGGCTCACTGCGTGCCGCACCAGTGAGGGTTGCAAAGGAGATCAACGGGACGCGCCAGCCGCGCCATGGAACACGCCCCAGAAGCCAGCCGGGGACATCCGGAACCGGGTCGGGATCGGACAGGATGATGACCTCGGACAGGGTGGCGTTGGGAAGCAACACGCGCCCACGCACCATTTCGATGAACACGCCACGAATTTCGTCATTGGTTTCCGGCATCGTCATTACTCCTGCAAATGGGCGACCAGCCGGTCGGCCAGTTCCTGTGGGGTACCGGTGGCCTGGGCCAGGCCGGCATCGATTACGGTATCGACCATGGTGCTGACCGCACAGCTGGCTGGGTCCTGCACCCAGACACGCCCCCCGGCATCGGCAACGGCCTGCGCGCCGACGACGGCATCCTCACCCATGCCCGACAACAACACGGCGGTCACGCCGGCGGCGAACCGTTCGGCCACCATGGACAGTGTCTGGTTGATCGGCGGAGCTTCATCATCCGCTTCGTTGGGCCGCACCAGCAAATGCCCATCCGCCTCCAGGTTGACCACGGTGCCGGTGGGAATGACCAGCACTTCGCCTGCCACCGCGCGCTCGCCGCGCGCCGGCGCACGCACCGGCAAGTCGGCCGATGCCCCGAGCTGGCTGACCAGAAGGTCGAGAAACTCGCTGCCCAGGTGCTGTACCAGGACGACCGTCGCCGGCAATCTCTGTGGCAAGCGCGAAATGAAACTGCGCGCAGCATCCGGGCCTCCCAGTGCTGCCACGACCACCACGACCTGCCTTACGGCGGCCGGTGCCCGATCCTGTTGCCGTTGCGCATCATCGCCGGACGCCGGCGCGATGACCTCGGCCATGGACAGCGTTTCCGGCATCTTGAACAGCTCGGTCGAGACATCCTTTGGCGCTTCCGGCTCGAGGTAGTCTTCGGGGTCGAGCAGGGCCAGCTTGATGCCACTGCTGGTCGTCTCGACAGCATCATCATCCGGGCTGGAACCAGCATCAGGCCCGCCATCCTCGGCCTCGTTCGCACTGCCGGCCGTCATGGATGCGGTCAGTTCATCGTCATCCAGCAAGGCCCATGTCGAGGCTTCACCAGCCCCGGCGTCGCTCTTCGCCTCGTCCCCACCGTCCGCAGCCGGCACTGCAGCCTGCTCGTGCGTCGGCGGGTCGGCCACAGGCACATCGAGCGTATCCTCTTCCAGCTCGTTGGTCTGCTCCCAACCAAGAACCTCGGCCACTTCGCCAGCGTCAACCTCGGCCTGCATGGCCGCATCAATGGCGCTGAGGGTGTCGCCGTCAAACGCGGCGTTCAGCTCGGCTTCCAGGTCATCTGCGGGCGTCTCGTCCGGCATTGCCTCCTGCAACGCGTCCTCGTCGGCCCCGACCAGATCATCGCTGCCCTGCAAAAGCGCGTCGGCGTGATCGGCAAAGGGCACTTCGGCAGCCGGTGTCTCGTCCGACGGCACGGAGGCCAAATCGTGTTCCGCGTCATCTGCGCCCGCCTGCGACACGGACACGGCGTCGGCAGTGTCTTCAAAAGCGGATTCGAAATCGGCGTCCAGCGCCATCCAGTCGGAGTCTGCGCCAGCGGCGGTGCTGTCTGTCGCCTGCAGATACGGCGGCTCATCGGCCGTGCCGGCATCATCGCCTGCCTCGTCATCCCCGGCAACGCGCTCGTCCACATCCTGGGCGCGTGCGGCTGTGGCGTCGGGGACATCGTCCGCGCCCTCCGGTGTCGATGGAAACGGCGGCTCGTCGCCAGCCAGAAGATCCGGCAGCGAGCTGAGCATGGCCAACGGATCGTCGGCATCGGCCAGTGCGTCGAGTTCCGCCTCCAGCCGCGACTGTTCGTCATCAACGGCCGCCTCTGACGTCGTCATCGCAGGCTCGGCAGCATCCGCGTGCGCCGGAGGAGAATCCGCAACCTCGCTCGCCGCGTCCGGCTCGACAGGGCCTTCGGAACCCGCATCCATCGACGTTGATGACGGCGCGTCGTCGGCCAGCGACAGGCCATCGGCCAGCGTGGCCAGTTCATCCTGCAGCTCAGTTGGGCTTTCCGGTGGTGCCTCGGTGGCGACATCCGCGTCGGCGAAGCCAAGGTCGGCGAAATCGCTGCCGTCCGGGCCGAAGGATTCAGTCTCGGCGACGGCAAGATCATCGTCCGGATCGTCCATGGTCGCCTGCGTCTCGTCCTGCGCGGTCAGCTCCGCGGCAAAATCGAGCGGTGGCGCCTCGCCATCGGCGGCAACCACGTTGTCGGCCAGGGACAAGTCGGCGACATCGTTCTCGACTGCTTCGAGGCTGTGCTCGTCTTCCTGCGATTCGGCTGGCAACGCATCCGCGGCGACCTGCGGTGGCGCCTCCGCCAGCACGGCATCGGCGCCACTGTCCGGCATGGCCGCGTGGACCGCGTCGGCCTGGGAGTCATCCGATGGCGCATCCCGCGGCGCGGCTGGCGCATTCGGCTGTGCAGCCGCGGGCAACGAAGCGGACGGCACCGAGTCGGCTTCGAGCGGCTCTGGGCGCGGCGGATCCCAGTCGCTGAGATCGCGCAGCTTGGCACCCAGATGACGCTGCCACCGGGCCAGCTCCCAGCCCTCCAGCGCATTGGTCGTTTCCGGGTCGTCGAACAACACGCGATAGCGGGATTCATCCAGCGTAACGTACAGCTCGTCGAGCTGTGCATCCACGACATCATCCAGGTTGATCAGAAGAACGCGCGCGCCACTGGCGACCATCTGGTCGGTGCTGAAGCCTGCCACGTCACGGTCCAGCACCAGTTCGGCGCCGACCTCTTCGAGCGCCTGGCGCAAGGTGCTGGTTGTGTCGTTCTCGCCGTACAGCAGGGCGACGGACAATCGGTTGTCATGGTTATCAGACACTGTCCGCCAATGCTTCCTTGATATTGCTCAGCAGGTCGACCTCCTGGTACGGCTTGCCGAGATAACGTTTGACGCCCAGTTCCAGGGCGCGCTGACGATGCTTCTCGCCGCTGCGGGAAGTCACCATGATGATCGGCACATTCCTCAGGCGCTCGTCGTTGCGCATGTAGGTGGCCAGCTCGTAGCCATCCATGCGCTGCATCTCGATGT
>CAZOXZ010000060.1:0-14484 GCA_964583865.1 uncultured Rhodanobacteraceae bacterium
TGTTCAAGCAGATCCTGATGATGGCCGGCTTCGACCGCTACTACCAGATCGCGCGTTGCTTCCGCGACGAGGACCTGCGCGCCGACCGCCAGCCCGAGTTCACCCAGCTGGACCTGGAATGTGCGTTTGTCGACGAGGTGGATGTCCAGGCGCTGGCCGAGGCGATGCTGGTCGAGGTGTTTCGCGAGGTGCTGGATGTGGACCTGCCGCAGCCGTTTCCGCGCATGGGCTGGCACGAGGCCATGCGCCGTTTCGGCTCGGACAAGCCGGACCTGCGCATCGACCTGGAGCTGGTGGACATCGCCGAGGCCGTCAAGGGCCTGGAATTCAAGGTATTCTCCGGGCCGGCCAATGATGCGCAGGGCCGCGTGGCGGCACTGCGCGTGCCGGGTGCGGCCGGCTTGTCGCGCAAGCAGCTCGATGAGCTGGCCGAGCACGCCGGCAAATACGGCGCCAAGGGCCTGGCCTGGATGAAGGTCAACAGCATGGCCGATGGCTTGGAGGGCGTGAAGTCACCGGTGGCACGTTTTCTCGATGATGCCGCGCTGTCTGCCATTGTCGAGGCAAGCGGAGCCGGCGACGGCGACCTGCTGCTGTTCGGCGCCGGGCCATGGCAGACGGTCAGCGAATTCATGGGCGCGGTGCGCCTGCGCGTGGCCGCCGACCAAGGCCTGGTTGGCGATGGCTGGAAGCCGTTGTGGGTCACCGATTTTCCCATGTTCGAGTACGACGAGGAAGCCGGCCGGCTGGTGGCGCTGCACCATCCCTTCACGGCGCCGGCGGTGGACGACATCGAGGCACTGAAAGCCGACCCGCGTGCCGCGCTCAGCCGGGGCTACGACATGGTTTTGAACGGCAACGAGATTGGCGGCGGCTCCATCCGCATCCATCGCAGCGACATGCAGAGCGCGGTGTTCGAATTGCTGGGCATCAATGAGGCCGAGGCCGAGGCCAAGTTCGGCTTTCTGCTCAAGGCCTTGACCATGGGTGCGCCGCCGCACGGCGGCATCGCTTTTGGCATCGACCGCATCGCGGCGTTGATGGCCGGCACCGACTCCATCCGCGATGTCATCGCCTTCCCCAAGACCACCAGCGCCCAGGACCTGATGACCGGCGCGCCGTCAGCCGTCGGCGATGACCAGCTCGCGGAGCTGCATCTGGCCGTGCGGCAGGACAGCGCGAATCAGGACGGTCGCGGGTAGACGCGCGTCTCGAAGATGCGTCCGGCACGGCTGCGGCCGGCCAGGTAGAGCATGGTCGAGGCCAGTTCGTCCGGGTCGATCCAGTCGGCCGGGTCGGCATCGGGCATGGCCGCGCGATTGCCCGGCGTGTCGATGGCGGCCATGGGGTAGATCACGCTGACATCCACGCCTTGCGGGGCGACCTCGTGACGCACGGATTTCAGCCAGGTCACCAGCGCGGCCTTGGATGCGGCGTAGGCGCCGACCTGGGCGCCGCCATCGAACACGGCACCGGCGCCCACGCCGAGAATAAAGCCCTGCTGGCGTTGCAGCATCCCCGGCAGCACGGCGCGGGTGGCATTGAAGGCGCTGCGGAAGTTGATGGACAATTGGCCTTCCAGGGTGTCCGGCGTGGTGTCGACGGCGCTGGCCATGCCAAAACCCCCGGCGATGTTGAACAGGCAGTCGACCTGTCCCAGCGCGGCAGCCGCCTCGTCGATGGCTTGCCGTGCCTGTTGTTCATCGGCGAGGTCGGCGCGCACGACGGAGACGGCGCCAAGGTCCGCCACGCGAGCCACGTCGGCCTCGCTGAAGGCCACCAGGCCCAGTTTCCAGCCGTCCTTCAGGCAGGCATCGATGAGGTGCCCGGCGAGTGCGCCGCCGGCGCCAGTGATGATTGTTGTGCGGGATGTCATGAGTACTCCTTGGTTTTCAGTTGGCTCACGATCCCGACTGCCTGAGCGTCGGGATTCGGTGCCGTTCGTGCAATGGTACCCTGTGCCCATGCAGGCCGACACCGTATCGGGCAACTACGCGAGCATTTACCGGGCCGTGGCGGCAATACCGCCCGGCCACGTGGCCAGCTATGGCGAAATTGCGGCACGCGCCGGTTTGCCGGGGCGGGCGCGTCTGGTCGGACGCGCCTTGCGCGAGACACCCGACGGCATGGGGTTGCCCTGGCATCGCGTGCTGCGTGCCGACGGACGCATCGCACTGCTGGCGTCCAGCGACGGTTGGCACGAGCAACAACGGCGCCTGCGCGCCGAAGGCGTGGCAGTGCAGGATGGGCGGGTGCCCATGAGGCGGTTTGGTTTGCAACATGATATGGATCGGGAACTGTGGGGTGAGCCGGGTAGCTGACGGCGGTTTTGGCTCGATTCTTGCAAGGAGAAAGGCGACATGAGCGAACACGACGATCCATCCGGCCGCGAAACCGTCGCCTTGCGTGCTCCGGCAGCGCACGATGGCGCCGGGCTGAGGCCTGGAACCCGCATCGACAACTACCGTATCCGCTCCCTGCTTGGTGCCGGCGGCATGGGCCAGGTGTACCTGGCCGACCAGCTCGAGCCGGTGCAACGCGAGGTTGCGCTGAAACTCTTGCCGGAACAGGTCGTCGACCCGATGACTCGCGCCCTGTTCGAGCTGGAGAGGCAATCGCTGGCGCAAATGCAGCACCCGGCCATCGCCCGCATTTACGACGCCGGGACCAGCGATGACGGCCGCGCGTGGATTGCCATGGAGCTGGTGGATGGCCAGCCGATCACGACATGGTGCGCCGAAAACGACTTGCCGCTGGCGCAGCGTCTGCAACTGTTCCAGCGGGTTTGCATGGGCGTGCAACATGCCCACCAAAAAGGCGTGATCCACCGCGACCTGAAGCCGGACAACGTGCTGGTGCGTGAGCTTGATGGTGCGCCGCGGCCGACCATCATCGACTTCGGCATTGCCGTGGCCAGTGATACTGGTGCCAGTGGCCACGAGCGCGCCGGGACGCGGGCGTACATGAGCCCGGAACAGGCCGCCGGCAACCTGCGCGATCTGGATACGCGCAGCGACGTCTATGCCCTGGGCGTGATGCTGTTCGAGCTGCTGGTTGGTGATGACGCCGTGCGGCTCACGACCCAGCTGTATGAATCCAACGGTGACGTTTACCAGACCTTGCTGGCGGCAAGTGACCAGTCCGCGGCGGACAAGCAGCCGGTGGACAGCGGCAACGAGGCACGGAAGCTGTTTTTGACCAGAGCACGGACCCTGCCGGCCGAGTTGCGCGCCATCCTGCGCAAGGCGCTGTCGCCTGAACGTGATGACCGCTACGATTCCGCTGCCGCACTGGCCGAAGACCTCGGCCGGTACCTGGAACGTCGTCCGGTCATGGCAATGGGCTCTTCCAGTGCGTATCAGGCACGCAAGTTCCTCTCGCGTCATCGCTGGGGCTTGATAGCCGCGGTACTGGTGTTCGCGGCACTGGCCACTGGCCTGGGCTTTGCCTTGCATGGCATGCAGCGTGCACAGGTCCAGGCCACGCGCGCCCAGCATGTCTCGCAGTTTGTCAGCGCCATTCTCACCGGCGTGGACCCCAATGTTGCCGAGGGCGAGGACACGACCTTGCTGCGCAAGGTCCTGGACAAGGCGGCCAAGCGCGCCGGGACCGAGCTGGCAGGCCAGCCCGAGGTGCGCGCTTCGATCGAACACACCATGGCCGCAGCCTATGGCGCGCTGGGATTGTACGATGTTGCCGCGCAGCATAACCACAAGGCCGTGGTTGCGGCGCGCCAGGCCGGGTTGCCGGCGCTGGAGCAAGCCAAGTTGATGGCTGGCATGTGGGCCCAGCGCAGCGAGGCTGGCGTCTCCGGCGAGGAGCTTCTTGAAGGAGCCGAGGCGACCGAGGCGCTTCTGGCCAAGGTGCCGCGCGATTCTGTTGGCAGGCTGCGGGTGGAGCACGATATCGCCCTGCTGTTGTACCGTGCCGGCGAGCTTGAGCCGGCCCTGGCCCGGCTGAAGACCTTGTTGCCACGGGTGCGACGGCTGGCTCCGGATGGCAAGTTGCTTTCGGAGGCACTTTCGATGCTTGCTGCCACCTATTCCGACCTGGGCGAGCACGGCAAGGCCGAGCGTCTGTATCGCGAGCTGCTGCAGCAGCATGTGCTGGAGCTGGGCGAGATGAACACCATCACGTTGGGCGAGGCTCTCAATCTGAGCACGGTCATATTGCGACAGGATCGCTTTGCGGATGCGGAGAAGTTGTTGCGTCATTATTTGCCGCTGGCAACCAAGCGCCTGGGGCCCGACCATCCGCAGACCATGATTTTCTACGCCAACCTGGGCAGTGCCATTCGCCAGCAGGGCAACAACGAGGAGGCACGGCCTTACTACCGGCGCACCTACGAATGGGCCAGGGACCGCTTCGGTCCGGGCCATTTGCGCACGACACTTGCCACCGCCAACATGGCGTTCTTGCTGCGCGACATCGGAGAATTGCAGGAGGCGGAAACGTATGCGCGTCGCGCAGTGGAGCACGTGGACAAAGCGATGGGCGAAGGCAATGGCTATCGCGGCACGGTTGTGGACTTGCTGGGCACGATCCTCTTTCGCCAGGGAGACTATCCCGGTGCTCAGGTCGCGTTTGACCGGGCCTGGAAGATCTACAACACCTCGAGCGGTTATGGTCCGGACCATCCGCTTGCGCAGGAGACGGCCAGGCGCCAGGTCGCCTTGTACCAGGCCTGGCACCAGCCGGACAAAGTGGCCTTGTGGCAGTCACGCATCGCAACGCCGGCGGATACAGTTGCCGGTGAGGAGGAGAAGTGAAGTGCACCCGACCCCGTCTTGTCGCCCGTGCGTGCCGGATTCGCACGGGTTTCCGGTTGCTGGCTTGAAGGGATTGATGGCGGGCGCAACAATGGCGGCCACGCGTTCCCGAAGGGGGCAACATGAACGAACTTGCCGCAACCGCAACGAGCTGTCCTCATGAGCGCTGACGACGGTGGCCTGTGGTGGCCCGGTATTGTCGGCGGCGCCATTCTGATTGTGCTCGGCGTGGTGATGGTTTTGGGTGGCGAGCTGGATCGTGTCACGGCGGTGCACGCCTTGAACGCATCGGGTGGAGCGGTGGTCGAGGTGACCCGATCCGAGTGGCAAGGCCTCAATGGCCGCCTGGTGTGGGTGCAGGGCACACCCGTGACCGATCGTCCGGCCGTTGATCGCCAATTTGGGGTGTCGGTGGCAACACCCACCCTGAAGCGTGTCGTCGAGATGCAGCAGTGGAAGGAACTGGATGACGGTGGCGGCGCCGTGAGTTACGTGCGGCGCTGGTACGACCATCCCATCGATTCGAGCAGTTTCAAGCAGCCCGAGCGGCATCAAAATCCGCGGTTTCCGTTTCCCGGCAAGGTTTTTCACGGCGGCACTGTGACCCTGGATGGCCTGGCACTCGGCCAGGGCATCCGTGATGCCCTGCCGGGCAGCCAGCTGGTGGCACCCGACTTTTCCACCATGCCGGCCAATCTGGCCGCCAGTTTCCGGCTCAGCGACGGGGTGTTGTGGTCCAGCCGCCATCCGCGCTCTCCGGTCATCGGGGATCTTCGCATCAGTTGGCTGGAAACGCCCATGCAGTCCGTATCGATTGTGGCGCGGGTGGACAACAACGTCCTGCACGCCTCACCGGACTTGCCATCACCGGGTTACTTGATTGTTCTGGGTGACGTGCCACCGGAATTGATGCTGTTCGGTCGGCCGGAAATTCCGCGGTTGACGTGGCTTTGGCGCATACTCGGCTTGGCGTGTGCCATCGGCGGGATCTGGCTGGTCTGGGCTGCGCGTCTGCGGCGCAAACCGGATCCGTGGCGGACCGCGCCCGTGGCCATTGTGCCGATTGCGGTCATTGCCGGCGGTTTCTGGGTTACGACCAGCTGGTTGGCCATGGGCATATGGTGGCTGCTGGCCATTGTTGCCGCGGCCGCCATGGTGTGGCATTCGCGTTATCGCAAACTGGTTTGAGGGCAGGCGGACAATGTTGATTACGGGTTTGTATGCGGCGTTGCTGGCCTTGCTGGCATTGGCTCTGGCCGCGAACGTGGTACGGGCGCGCTACCGCAGCGGCGTCGCCTTCGGCGACGGCGATGATCTGCACTTGCAGAAATGCCAGCGCGTGCATGGCAATTTCCTTGAATACGTGCCATTGGCGTTGCTGATGCTGTTGGTGCTGGAGTTGAGTGGAATGCCGGGGTGGCAGATTCACCTGTATGGCGTGGTTCTCGTGGTCGCGCGCCTGTTGCACGCCTGGGGCCTGGGCCACAGCACGGGGACCTCGTTTGGCCGTTTCACCGGTACGGCGTTGACTTGGTTGGTGATGCTCGCCATGAGTTGCGTGCTTCTGGGAGGCTGGCTGATGACGGCCATTTGATCCGGATTGCGGGCTGCTTTCCTGCCGATCACAGCAAGTCAATGTTGTAAGGGCCGGGGTGCTGCAGCAACCACAGCCCGGTCATCAGTTTGGGATCGACCGAGTCGCCCTGGCGCGCGCGTTGCTGCAACCAGCCGGGAACGTCAGCCAGAGGCACTTCGTGCACGGTGATGTCTTCGCTGTCGTCACCGCCGCCAGGTCCCACGCGGCGCAGGCCGAAGGCACGCACGAAATGCACCATTTCAGTGCTCATGCCGGAGGACGTGGGGCCTGAATGCAGCAGTTCGATGCGCTGGCAGTCGTAGCCGGTTTCTTCGACCAGTTCACGGCGGGCAGCGGTCGTCAGGCTTTCATCGCGGCTGTCGGCCAGATCGCCGACCAGCCCGGCCGGCAACTCGATCGTGCGTTGCCCGATGGCAACACGCGGCTGCTCGACCAGCAGCAGCTTCTCTGCCGGAGTCAGTGCGATGATCGCCACAGCGCCACGAGGGTTGACACGCTCGACGAATTCCCAGCGGCCGCGCTGGCGCAGGGCAAGCCACTTGCCCTGGTGCAGTGTCCGGGTGTCTTCCATGGGGTTGTCCGATCGTCAATGGTGGTTGCATCGTAGCGCGTGGTGGTCGGATCCGGGCACGACGTGGAACCGCGAGCCGTTACAATGGTCTACTGTTCCGGATTTATTTTCCCTGAAGGTATTCTCATGACCATGATTTCACGTCTTGCCGTGGCGGCCCTTGCGACGACGATGCTGTTGGCGCTTGTCCCGGTTGCCGTGGCCCAGAGTCCGGCCGCGGCGCAGCGCGCTGCGGTGCAACAGGCCGTGCAGGAGGCCCAGAAGCTCACCGAGGAGCAGATCAAGGATTCGCGCGACGTGGCGGCGTTGCAGAAGCTGACCGAGCTGTACCAGTATGCCGGCGACAAGAAGCGCTACCGCTGGACGCTCGAGACCCTCAGCAACTTGTTGCCGGGCAGCCTGCCGGTCAAGCTGGCGCTGGCGGTCAGTTATGCCTCCGATGACATGAAGACGCAGGCCTACGATCTGCTCTTGCGCATGCAGGCGCAGGGCTTCGGGATGGACCTCGAGAATGCACCCGAGTTCGAGAAGATCAGCGACACCGAAGTCTGGGGTTACATCGTCAAGAACCTGAAGGTGAACCTCGAGCCGTTCGGCGAGGGGCGCAAGGCGTTTGATCTCCCGGCAAGGGACCTGCTGTTCAACGCCCTGGCCTGGGACCCGGTGCACGACAAGTTCCTGGTTGGCAGCGTGCGCGAGGGAAATATCTACCACGCTGACAGCAGCGGCAAGATCAGCAAGTTCATCGATGCCGACAACAGCAACAAGCTGTGGGCGACCATGGACATGGCAGTCGATGCCAAGCGCGAGCGCCTTTGGGTTGCCACCACCTCCGCGGTCGATTTCAGGGGCTACAACACCGACAACGCGGGCAAGGCGGCGCTGGTCGAGTTCAACTTGAAGAACGGCAAGCTGCTGCACCGTTACCCGCTGGACGGTTATGAGGTGTACCTGACCACGATCGCCGTCGGGCCGGATGGCACGGTGTACGCGGCCGATGGCATCAACCGCGTCATCTACACGGTCGCCGATGGCAAGCTGAAAGAGATGACACGCAATGAACGCCTGAATGACATCAGCGCGCTGGCGGTCAGCCCGGATGGCAAGCGCTTGTACATCGCGGACACGGTCCTGGGCATCATCGGCCTGGACCTCGACAGTGGCGAGGCGTTCGCGCTGGCCTACAACCCGGCCACCTTGTTGTTGCCGGGCATTGTCGACATGCACATCTACAAGGATGCCCTGGTGGTGATCCAGCCGGGCATGCAACCACAGCGTGTCATGCGTCTGCGGCTGTCCGATGACGGTCGCAAGGTGCTGAAAGCCATGCCGCTGGACGCGGCCCAGCCCTTGTTCAAGCTTCTCGGCCAGGGTGCGATCGTGGGCAACAAGCTGTACTTCATGACCAATAGCGAGCGCAGCAAGTATGGGCGCTACGGCACGCTGCGCGAGGGTGCTGTTCTGGGCCCGGTGCATGTGTACGAGTCCAAGCTCGACTTTGCCTGGGACAACAGCGTCAGTGGCGGACCGACGCCGCTTCCGGCGGCACGGCCGGGCATCAGCAAGGGCGTGGAAAGCCACTGATTCCTGGAAGCGGGGACGTGCGTGTGCCGGCCACGCGCCTGGGCAAATCCACAGGACGGGATTTTCCCGGGCTCTGGGCAAATCCGCACGATGCGGGTCTACTCACGGATTCCGAGGCTCAATGGGCGCCGGCCAATGCCCCGATGCGCGAGCGCGTGCCTGATCCCAGTTGCAGTTGTTGGCACAGTCGATCGATGGCCGGACCATCGATGCCGGCCGGGCGGTAATCGTCTGCCTGGTCGGGCACCGGTGCATCGAGTG
This sequence comes from uncultured Rhodanobacteraceae bacterium, assembly GCA_964583865.1. Taxonomy (GTDB): domain Bacteria; phylum Pseudomonadota; class Gammaproteobacteria; order Xanthomonadales; family Rhodanobacteraceae; genus DASSBG01. Next base: position 8,783 of record CAZOXZ010000060.1, read on the forward strand.
CGATGGTCGTCAACTGTCGGGACAGGCGTGCCATGTCCGCCTGCTCACGCAGCTTTCGGGCGATGCCGGCGGCACCACGGATGCGCAGGAACGGGACTTCGTCGATGCGTTCCAGCAAGGCATCCAGGTTGTCGAAGTGCGCCAGCAGGCTGGCAGCGGTCTTGGCGCCGATACCCGTGATGCCCGGGATGTTGTCCACGTTGTCACCGGCGAGCGCGAGAAAATCGATGACCTGGTCGGCACGCACGCCCATGCGTTCGGGAAGGTCCGCGGCGCACCAACGGCGGTCTCGGGCAAAGTCCCACTGCTCGTCACCGTCGCCCAGCAATTGCCCGAAGTCCTTGTCGGCGGACACCACCACGGCCGCAAAGTTCTCGGCACGCATGCAGTGGGCGGCACTGCCGATGAGGTCGTCGGCCTCGTAATCCGGGTCGGCGAGCACGCAAAGGCCGAGCGCCGCGGCCAGTTCGCGGCAGTATTCGAACTGCCGCCGCAGGCTTGCTGGCGGCAAGTCGCGGTTGGCCTTGTACTGCGGATAGATGGCGTTGCGAAACGAGGTGGTCAGGCTGACATCGAAAGCCATCGCCACGTGGCTTGGCCGCGCACGTTGCAGCAGGTCCAGCATGAAGCGGCAGAAACCGTGCACGGCATTGACCGGCTGGCCGTCAGTGTCGAAGAAGCGTTGCGGCATGCTGTGCCAGGCACGGAACACGTACAGGCTGGCATCGACGAGGTGAATCTGCTTCACGGCCGCCAGTAACTGAGCTTGTCGGCCAGCTCCGGGCGGCGGCGTTCGGGCATGTCGCGATTGGCCGTGCCAAGGTGCACGAAACCGATGATGCGCTCGTCCGGCGTCAGGCCCAGCATCTCCGCCACCTCGCGGTCGTAGGCTGCCCAGCCGGTGAGGATCTGCCCCGAAAAGCCCATCGCGTGCGCCGCCAGCAGCAGGTTGTAGGCCGCGTAACTGGCGGCGATGATCTGCTCCTGGACCGGCACCTTGGGATGCTCCGGCCAGGTGCGTGCAACCACCGTTACCACGATCGGCGCGTGTTCGTAGCGCTCCCGGTCCTTGTCGCGCTTGCGTTCGGAGAGGTCCGGTTCGCGCGCCAGGTGCATCGCGGCAAGACGCCGCCCCAGTTCGCGCTTGGCGTCGCCTTCCAGTACCACGAAGCGCCACGGCGCCAGCTTGCCATGGTCCGGTACGCGCATGGCGAGGGTGAGCATTTGTTCCAGTTGTGTGCGGTCCGGGCCCGGATCGGTGAGTTGCAGCGTGGGCGTGGAGCGGCGACTGGTGAGGAATTCGAGTGCGTTCATGCCACAAGTGTAGCCGGCATGGCAGGCGCGTGTCGCGCTTCCGTGGTCGCCCTCGTCGATGCTGCGGGTTACACTGGCGGCATTGTTCCGACCCGATGGGGAAGCGCATGACAATCAGGCTGGCCGCGTTGCGCGAGAGAGTTGACGGTGAACGGCGTGTCGCCATTACGCCGGAGGTGGCCGAGAAGCTGGGCAAGCTGGGTGCCCAGGTCCTGCTGGAGCCGGAGGCCGGTCAGGAGGCGGGTTTCCCCGATCAGGAATACCACGATGTCAGCTGGCAGGAAGCCGACGAATTGCTGGCACACACCGACGTGTTGCTGTGTGTCCAGCCGCCGCCGGAGGACCTGGTCGAGAAGCTGGATGCGGGCACGGTGTTGATCGGTCAGCTGCAGCCGCATGCCGACCAGATTCGACTGTCTGCCTGGGCCGAGCAAGGCCTGACCGCGTTTGCCATGGAATTGCTGCCGCGCACGACGCGGGCCCAGGCCATGGATGTGCTGTCCTCGCAGGCCGCCGTGGCCGGATACCGTGCCATGCTGATCGCCGCCGAGGCGGCGCCACGGTTCTTTCCCATGCTGACTACCGCGGCCGGCACCATCCGACCGGCGTCGGTGCTGGTCATCGGTGCCGGCGTGGCCGGTCTTCAGGCCATCGCCACGGCGCGGCGCCTGGGTGCGCAGGTGGAAGGCTATGACGTGCGCCCGGAGACCGCCGAGCAGGTGCGCTCGCTTGGTGCGCGCTTTCTGGAACTCGGCGTCGCGGCGGCCGGCAGCGGTGGTTATGCACGCGAGCTGGACGAAAACGAGAAGAAGGCCCAGGCCGAGGCGCTGGCCGGGCATTTGCGCAAGATGGACGTGGTAGTCACCACAGCTGCCGTGCCCGGGCGACGCGCGCCGACCATCGTCAGCGCGGAAATGGTCGCGGGCATGCGCCCGGGCTCATTGATTGTCGACCTTGCGGCCCAGAGCGGTGGCAATTGCGAGGTGACCGAACCGGGCGAACGGGTCTGCCATCATGGTGTCGAGGTTATCGGTCCGCTGGACCTGGCGGCTGGCGCGGCAACGTCGGCCAGCGCCATGTACTCGCGCAACCTGCTGAGTTTCGTCGGCCTGCTGCTCGAAGGCGATCAGCTGACTATCGATTTCGACGACGAACTCCTGGATGCCACGTGCGTTTGCCGCGACGGCACGGTGCGTTTCCCGCGCAAGTGACCGGTCGCTGCCCGGAGGGCCGTGAGGGTTTGCGCGGATCAATCGTCATCATCCCGCGCGTGGCGAGTTGCGGCCGGATTCGGGGTGCGTGCGGGCGAACGGGGACGCTCGGCACGTTCGCGATGCCATTGTTCGCGCAGGGCCTTGCGCCGTTCGCTCGGCAGCGACTTGTAGCGCCGGTAGGCACGCAGAACGCGGCGACGCTCGGCAGGTGACATGCGCTGGAATGCCTTGCGCCGATCATGATCGGCGCGGGGCGGCTGGTCCGGCTCCATGAAGCGCAAGCGCGAGTGCGATTCGCGCCCGGACGCGGGCGTGTTTATGCGGGGCGGCGGCATCGTCCGTCTTGATTCCGGTGGCGGCGTATTGCTGGATTGTCGCGCCGGCCGGGGTGGGTCCGGCGGTGCCTGGGCCACGGCGGGTACGGTCGTGAACGCAAGGCTCATGGCCAGGGCCGCGATGATGGGGTGACGTGGGCGCATGGGGGCCTCCATGGATCAATGCCGGGCCTGCGCGGCCGAGTCGTGGGCCGCCAGCCAACGGTAGAAGTCAAGGTTCTGGTACAGGTCGGGCGGGGCATCGGCGGTTGCGAGCGCCGGCACTGTCGCCTGGCGTGTTGCCGGGGATGCCAGGTCGTGGCGTTGGCCGAGCGGGCTCCAGCCGATCACCAGTGCGGCGAGTGCTGCGGCAGCACCGGCCGGCATCAGCCACATCACGCGCGGCGTGCGCTGGCGTCGGTGGCCGGATACCGCGGCGGCACGTGTTTGTGCCAGGGCCTGGCGTTGCGTCAGCGGCAGATTGTGGCAGCTTTGCCGAAAGAGTTCGCGGGCGCGATGGTCGATTGATTTATCAGTGTTCATTTCCAGTCCTCCAGGCATTGGCCAAGGGCGGCCCGTGCGCGGGAAAGATGGGTTTTGACGCTGCCTTCCGAGCAGCCCATGACCCTGGCCGTGGTGCGTACGTCGAGCTCGTTGAGTACGCGCAGGCTGAAGGCCTCGTATTGCCGTGCCGGCAAGGTTCGCAAGGCCTGCTCCAGTGCCTGCATCGCCTCGACATCCGCCAGGGTCTCGAAAGGTCCCGGTGCCGTGTCGGCCGGCTCCTGTGGCGGCAAGGGCTCATGGTCCTTGTTGCGCCCGCCAACCCAGGTGCCGACGATGGAACGGACCTTGCGCCGGCGTTGCATGTCGATGATGCGGCGGCGCAGGATGGACCAGAACAGCGGCGTCCATTCGTCCGGTGGCCTGTTGGCATAGTGCGATGCCAGGCGCTCCATGGCGTCCTGCACCGCATCCAGGCCATCCTCGGGATTGCCCAGACGGATGCTGGCCGTGCGCAGGGCCGGGCGTTCCACCGAGGCCAGAAACGCGCCCAGATCACGGGCCGCCGTGGTACTGCCTTCGCCGATGGACGCGATGCTGGCCGTGTTTGCGTCTTGCATCTGCTTGCTCATGTGGCTGCAATGACTCTCACCATGATCAACGCATGGATCAATCCTGTGGTTGACATCGTCACGATGAAACCTTCGAGCGCCGGATACAAGCGGCCGGCAGGCATCGATTGGCCTGGTACCGCGCCAAAAGGCTCGACCACCAGCCTGTCTGGCCCGTATGATGGCGCAGGAACGCGAGCACTCCATTGACACGCGTTGGCCATACACAAAGGGGCAGGCGGATGATTGACGGATTTGTGGCACTTTACATCTTCATGTTGGCAGCCTTTACCGGCTATGAAATCATCAGCCGGGTGCCGGTGATTCTGCACACGCCGTTGATGTCCGGCTCGAACTTCGTGCACGGCATTGTCGTGGTGGGTGCCATGGTGGCGTTGGGCCACGCCGAGGACAACCTCAGTATTGCCGTGGCCTTCCTGGCCTTGTTGCTGGCGGCCGGCAACGCCGTCGGCGGTTACGTCGTCACCGAGCGCATGCTGGAGATGTTCAAGCCCAGCGAGCGCAAGGGCGGTGACGCCAAGGGCACGACGGGAGACCAGGCATGAGCGCCGGCGCATTGGTGGTTCTGGTCAAGGCCAGCTATTTCCTGGCCGCGGTGCTCTTCATCGTCGGCCTGAAACGCATGAGCCGCCCGAATACCGCGCGCGGCGGCATTGTCTGGGCCGGTGTCGGCATGCTGGTGGCCGTGCTGGCGACATTTTTCCTGCCCGGCATGCAGCATATCGGCCTGATGATCGCGGCCCTGGCGGGCGCCGGTGTCGTCGCCTGGTGGTCCGGAAAGCGCGTGGCGATGACCGCCATGCCGCAGATGGTGGCGATTTACAACGGTCTGGGCGGCGGCGCGGCCGCGGCCATCGGTGCCGTCGAGTTGCTGGCCGTCAGCCGCATCGTCGCCGGCTCGCAGGCACAGCATGCATTTCCGGCGTTGACGGTCATCGTGCTGGCGGTGCTGGGCGCCCTGATCGGCGCGGTGTCACTGACCGGCTCCCTGATTGCCTTCGGCAAACTGCAAGGTTGGATCGACCGGCGTTTCACCTTCTTTGGACAACACATCGTCAACCTGCTGGTACTGGCGGCCGCCGTGGCCCTGGGCGTGGGCATCATTCTCGGCCATGTCGGCATGGGCATGGTGGCCTTGTTCTTCGCGACCGCTCTGCTGTACGGCGTGCTGATGACCCTGCCCATCGGCGGCGCCGACATGCCGGTGGTGATTTCGCTGTTCAACGCCCTGACGGGTCTCGCCGTGGCCTTCGAGGGCTTCGTGCTGCAGAACGAGGCCATGATCATCGCCGGGATGGTGGTCGGCGCGGCCGGCACCCTGCTGACCCAGCTGATGGCCAAGGCCATGAATCGCTCCCTGTGGAATGTGCTGTTCGGCGGCTTCGGCAGCGCTGGCGGCGCGGCGGCAGGCGAGGGTGTCGAGGGTGAAATGAAACCCATCGACGCCAGCGATGCCGGCATGATGATGGCCTGGGCCGAGCGTGTGGTCATCGTGCCCGGCTATGGCATGGCCGTGGCTCAGGCCCAACACAAGGTCTGGGAATTCGCCAAGGCGCTCATCGACCGTGGCGTCAAGGTGCGCTTTGCCATCCACCCGGTGGCCGGGCGCATGCCAGGACACATGAACGTGCTCCTGGCCGAGGCCGGCGTGCCCTACGACCTCATCGCCGACATGGACGACATCAACCCCGAGTTCCCCAACACCGACGTGGCCCTGGTGATCGGCG
>CAZOXZ010000061.1:0-14383 GCA_964583865.1 uncultured Rhodanobacteraceae bacterium
AAAAATCGTTCTCAAAATGGCTGTGCCTCGCTCACATGGTTCCTACCGCCCAGGCCCCTGGCCGCACGACGATGACGCGCAGCCCTTCCCGCACCCACGCCGAGCCCCAGCCGCGACAGCGCCGCCAGCAGGTCCCGTCCGCTGGCTTCGGTGTCGACTTGCGCACAAGGCATCTGGCTGGCACCCGCCAGCTCGCTCATCCGTCGCCGGCCTTCGCCCAACGCTTGTTGCAAGGACTTGCGCGCACGCGACCGTCCCAGATCAACACGCCAGTGGTGACTGGCCTGTTCCAGCGCAAGCCCCCCTGCTCGTGGCAAGGGCCGGGACTCCAGCGGGTCCGAGACCAGCAACAACGCAAGGTCAGCTCGTCCCTGCAGGCGTGCCAAGGCGCGGCCGGCTGCGTCATCGCAACTGAAGCCGTCAGAGATGACCAGCACCCGGCTGCCTGCCACAATACGCGCGGCACTACGCCTCAGGGCAGCCCCGAGGTTCTCCGTGCGCCCCACAACAAGGTCGTCCGTGCGCAGCAGCTCGCCGGCAAGCACCGCTGCGGCGTGCCGGCCACCGCGCGGACGCACCCATCGCTGGCGCTGGCCAAAACACAACAGTCCCAGACGATCGCCCCGGGCAATGGTAAGCCATGCCAGCAGCGCCGCGGCACGTGCGGCCTGTACGGACTTGAAGCGCCGACGGGTGGCAAACTCCATGGAGCGATTGCAGTCCAGCAACACCAGCATGTTGCGCTCGCGCTCTTCCAGGAAGAGCTTGGTGTGCGGCTTGCCCGAACGTGCCATCACTCGCCAGTCCATCACACGGACATCGTCGCCGGGCTGGTAAGGGCGCGACTCGGCGTAATCAATGCCACGCGCATGCCGATTGCTGAGGTGGCGGCCACTACGACCAGCCCGTGCTTTGTCACCCGCGCGCACCCGCGGCACCTCCAGGCGCAAGGCCAGCAGCTCGGCCAGCGTCGCCCGCGTCACGCCGTCGCCGGGTGTCGTGCTTTCCGGCTGCGCGGACCGAACCGCATTGGATTCAAGGCTCGCCATTGCTCAGGGCAGTGGCACGGCCTCGAGCAACCGGTCGATGATGCGATCGCAATCGACTCCGGCCGCCTCGGCTTCGTAGCTGGGCAGGATGCGATGCCGCAGCACATCGTGCACCACGGCATGCACATCCTCCGGCAACGCATGATCGCGCCCGCAAAGCCAGGCTTCGGCACGCACCGTGCGATCCAGGGCAATCGACCCGCGCGGACTGGCGCCCCAGGCAATCCAGGTGCCGAGTTCCACGTCACGGCGACCGGCATCACGGCTGGCCATCACCAACTGCACCATGTACTCGCCCAAGCCGTCCGCGACATGGACATCAAGCACCTGCCGCCGCGCCGCAAGCACATCCTCGGGGCTCAGACCTCCATCAGTCGCCTGCCCCGCCGTGTCCGGTGCGCCACGTGCACGCGCATGTGCCAGGGCGACGATGCCACGCTCGCAGGCCGCGTCCGGGTAATCAACCAGCACATGCATCAGAAAACGGTCGAGCTGCGCCTCGGGCAGCGGGAAAGTGCCCTCCTGCTCGATGGGATTTTGCGTCGCCATGACCATGAAGAGTTCCGGCAGCGGCCAGGTCCGGCGACCAATGGTGATCTGGCGCTCGCCCATGGCCTCCAACAAGGCGGACTGAACCTTGGCCGGGGCGCGGTTGATTTCATCCGCGAGGACGATGTGATGGAACAACGGGCCCTGACGGAACTCGAAGCTGCCGTCCTGTGGCCGGAAGATCTCGGTGCCCGTCAAGTCCGCCGGCAAAAGATCGGGCGTGAACTGGATGCGATGGAAACTGGCCGCCACGCATTCGGCCAGCGCCTTGATGGCCGTGGTCTTGGCCAGCCCGGGTGCACCTTCGACCAGCACATGGCCGTCTGCAAGCAAGGCCAGCAACAGGCGACGCACCAGGCCCGCCTGTCCCAGCACCCGTGTACCGAGGTGATTTTCCAGCGCAACCACGCGCGAGCGCAGGTCCGCGATCGGGGTTGCCTCAACCGCTGAGTTCATGTCGTGCTCCATGATCGGACACCATTATCGACCACAACAGGCGCTGATTGTTTCACTGCCATGGCTGCAGACAAAAAACGGGGCCGCTTGTACGGCCCCGCTCCTGACTACGCACGTCGTCGAAAGCCCGTCAGTGGGCAATCTCCAGGCTGCAGGTCTGCGGCGAGCTCGCGGCGCTGATCGACACCGTAGCCGTCAACGCGCCCGGCGCAGTCGCGCTGCAGTCACCACCCCAAGTGTAGGCGGAGACGTGGCCCGGGGCATTGACCGGCTCTTCTGCCGAGAGAATCACCACCGTGCCATCAGGGAAGTTCACCGGCCCGCAGGACTTGCCAGGCTCCGCTGTTGAAATGACGCAGCTGAAACCCGTGGGGCTGGACGTCACCTTCACCATCTCGGGGCTGGTCCCGGTGCGCAGCAGGGCCAGGCTCAGGGAGCCGCTGCCACCGCCCGAAGTGCTGCACAAGGCAGGCGGCGGGCTCGGCGAGTAGTCCAGGGTGCACAGATCGATACCCTGCAACGTGACCTCGGCTTCGGGCGGTCCACCCGCGGTGTTGAAGGTGCAGGTGCCGTCGCCGGCTTCGCCGAAGCCGTCCAGATCAGCCGTGATCTTGGATGTCGTCTCACCATTGGAGTCCGTGGCGCCCGGCGGAACCGTGACGCTGACGGTGCCACCGCTAGCCTCGCATTCGACACCAATCTGCACGCCCGGCACCGGGTTGCCGGCCGGATCAAGCAAGGTCAACGTGACCGTGCCACCCAAACCACCGAGGCTGGACGGAGTCGCCAGCAACACCATGGATCCGGCGGCCGTAATCGGCACGTCGGCCGACGCACCAGCCGCGTTGAACAGGACCGCGGCATCACCCGCATCCTCGGCGATCCCGATCGTGCGGACTTCGCCAACGGCACAGCCGTCGCTGCCGGTGAAGTCATCGAGGTAGCCTGCACCGGGATGGTCGTCGATCCAACCCTGGCCACCGGCGCCCAGATCATGGAAGCCGAACGCCACAGGCATGCCGGCCATCGGCGCCTCCAGAGCGTCGTACACACACACCGTCACGTTCATGGTGCCGTTGCCGGCAATGGGCGTCGGATAGACCGCGATACGCGCCGGGGCCACGCCCGCGAAGCGGATGTCGGCGATGTCGTTGGCGATCCGGTCCGGGTTGCTGGCCGTGGCGGCATTGGTCGCCGCAAAGATGGCAACGTGCTTGCCCAACTGGTTGATGGGATAGGTCAGGCGGACCGAAGCCACGCCGTGCTCGTCCACCGGCGCCTGGGCGTCGATGGCGGCCGAATCGGCGCGACCGATGGCCCACGGCAACACGTCACCGAAATCAATGCTCTGCCCGGTGGTGTCGTTGAGGTTGAACGGGGCATTCGGGCTGACACTCAGGCTGGTGTCGCTGTCGACGGACGCCACGGTGCGTGCGCTTTCGAGGTCGCTGTTGCCTGCAACCGCCTTGCCGTAGACCAGCAGGGTATCACCCGGGCCCGCCTTGTCCTGCGGACCACCGCCTGGCAGGGTGAGGAACGCACCGTCGGTGGCGGTGAACAGCGTGCCGCCTTCCTTCGGATCACCCTCTACGCCACTGAGGGTGAAGTAACCCGCACCCTGGGTTGGATAACCCGTCAACGGCGCATCAATGGCACCGAAACTCACCATGGTGCCCGGCAACGCCGGGTTGCCCTGGCGATCGGTGACCAGTGCACTGACCCTGAGGCTGTAACTGCCATCCAGCTCTGCCGGAATGATGATATTGCCGTCTTCGTCGACCGGAGCCGAGATTTCGCCGCTCACGCCGTTGACGGAAATCGCGTTGACGATGGGGCTGACGATGGTGACGCTGTAGGCCTGCCCGTCGGACACGACAATCTCGATTTCGGCACTGACCGGCTCGGAGATGCCGTTGCTGACATCGTTGTCGGCGCCGTCAGCCGTGATACGGATGGTCGAGACACCCGCCTCGGTACCGGCTCCGAACGAAGCCTGGGCGATGCCATTGGTGGAGTTGATCTGAATCTTCTGGCCACTTTCGTTGCCACCGACCAGATTGCCCTTGGCGGCGCCGCCAAGCACTTCGAACTGGACGTTGGCGTTGGTGGTATCCGGAACCGACTGACCGCCGGCATCGGTAATGGAGGCAGTCAACAGCGTGCTGCTACGACCACCTGAAGACGGCAGGTAAACGCCATCATGAGCGCTGGTGACGGAGATGTTGCGTGGCGTCGGAGCCGCCACATTGCCGACCGTGAACGCCATCTGCGCGGGCGCGAACGACACTTCGCCGCTGGCCGCAAGGGGTACTGTCACCGTGAGGTTGGCCGAACCAGCATTCTTGTAGGAAGTGACGAAGAGGGTGCTCTTGCCGGCGACCACGTCCACGGTGGCCTGGCCGAGGCGCAGGCTTGGCTCGTAGATGTCGTCGGTCTCGGGGTCATCGAGGTAGGAGAAGGTTGCCACGGACACCGGGTTAATGGAGACATCGATGGCGGTCACTTCGCTGGCAAGGCTGCCATCGGCCTTGCGGATGGTGACTTCGACTTCGCTGGTAAACGGGCCACCCGGGTTGGGTTCGGCACCAACGGTGTTCAGCGGCAAATCCTGGGTTTGTGCGCCCAGAACCACCTGCGGAACCTCGGCTGGCGGCGGCGTCGGCACATCGCCGACGGTGAAGGTCAGCGTGGCGTCCTTGAAGTTCAGGCCACGATCCTCGGACTCGGGCACGGTGACGGTGAGCGTCGAGGTGCCCTTGGTGGCCCCGGCTGTCACGAACACCGTTGCCTTGCCGGCAACCACGTCCACCGGTCCTTGCCCCAGCAGGACGAAGATCTCGTTGACGTCGTCGGTCTCGGGGTCATCCAGCGTGGAGAAGGCCGCCACGTCGACCGGACCGATATGCACGCCGACCGTATCCACGTCGGTGGCAAGGGAACCATCCGGGCGACGCACGGTGATGGTCACCTCGCTGGTGAACGCGCCCCCCGGCCACGGCAACATGCCCTGCGGATTGAGCGGCAGGTCGGTTGTGCCTGCGGTCAGCGTGATGCTGCCGCTTGAAGGCGGCGTGAAGGCGCTGTGACCATCGCCGCCACCGCCACCACCACAGCTGGCGAGCAGGATTGTCGCCAGCACGGGCAGACAAAGCTTGAACATGGATTTCATCTGGCTTCTCCGAATATGTTTCATCATGGCTTTCTTGACGTTGTCTGCCCGATCAGTCGAACTGGTGCGTCAGGATACGTGGCGTGACAAAGACCAGCAGTTCGGCGTGCGAGTTTTGCTGGTTCTTGGAACGGAACAGGGCACCCAGCACCGGAATGTCGCCCAGGAAGGGCACCTTGGTGACGTTGCGGGTCTTGTCGATCTCCAGAATGCCGCCCAGGACCACGGTGGCGCCGTTGTCGACCAGCACGGAGGTCTGGATCTGGCGCGTATCGATGATCGGCAGCTGGCCGGAGGCAGACTGGTAGTAGCCCGCAAGCGAATCCTTGTGCACGTTGAGGTCCAGGAACACGCGACCGTCAGCCGTGATGGTCGGCGTCACTTCCAGCTTCAGGGTCACATCCTTGAACTGCACCTGCGGCAACTGACCGCCACCGGAGCCGGAAGACTGCACCGTCTGGTAGGCGATCTGCTGGCCTTGGGAGATGGTGGCCTGCTGCTGGTTGGCGGTAATGACGCGAGGCGAGGAGATGATCTCACTCTTGCCCTCGGTCTGGGCCGCGCTGAGTTCGAGGTCCAGCAGGTAGTCGGCGCCCAGGATCGCGAGACCGAAGCTGCCGGCGCCGGTACCTTCAGGCATGGGCAGGTTGACGTTCAGGCGGTCACCCAGCGACGGGCTGGCCACACCGCCCGGCACGCCACCCGGTGTCACCACCGGCAGGCCACTGCCATTGTGGTTGAAGCGGTTCACCAGCGCCTGGTTGATCATGGTGTCGGTGGCCGAGAGGTTGCCACTGGTGGTGATGACATTGCCATCGCCGTCCTCGTAGCCGCCGCTGACGCCGAAGCGTACGCCAAGGCTGCGGGCATAATCATCGGTGGCGATGACAATACGCGACTCGATCAGAACCTGCTGCACCGGCCGATCCAGCGTTGCCACCAGCTGGCGGATCTGCGTGATACGCTCCGGCGTGTCGTTGATCAACAAGGTGTTGGTACGGGCATCGAACGAGGCGCTGCCACGCTCGGACAGAAAGCCCTGGCTGGCGCCGCCACTGGCACCGCCGCCACCGCCACCGCTCATGCTGCCGGTGGTCAGCAACGCGGCAATGTCGCCGGCCTTGCCGTAACTGATCGGGATGTAGACCGAGACCAGCTTGGCCTGCTGTTGACGCTTCAGGCGGGCTTCGGCAAGCGCTTGCTCACGCGCGGCGATTTCTTGCTGCGGTGCCACCCAGATGACGTTGCCTTGTTGGCGCTTGTCCAGGCCCTTGGCGCGCAGCACGATGTCCAGCGCCTGATCCCAGGGCACATTTTCCAGGCGCAGGGTGATCTGACCGCTGACGCTGTCGGCCACGACGATGTTGAAGTCGGACTCGCTGGCAATCAGGTACAGCACCTGACGCAACGGGATGTCCTGGAAATTGAAGGTGACGCGCTCGCCGGAGTAGGTCGGCTTCGGCAAGCCGTCCGCGCCAATCTCGGGCTCGTCCGCCGCAGCCTCGGCCTTCGGCTCCACCGTGACCACGTATTTGTTGCCGGACTGGTAGGCCGATGTCTCGACGCTGCCGGTCGTGGCGATCTGCATGCGCGCACCGCCGGCCACCGGACGTGTCTCGACGTAGCGCACGGGCGTGGCAAAGTCGGTCACGTCCAGGTGCTTGGAGAACTGTGCCGGCAGGTTCACGCGACTCAGCCGCACCGTCGTCTCGTTGTTCTCGGTGCGGATGTCGGCGACCGCGCCGTCTCCGGTGAACTGGATGATGATCTTGCCGGCACCATTGGCGCCACGGCGAAAATCGATATCACTGACGCTGACGCCGACAGGCGGCGGCGCCTTGGTCGGGTCGGTCTGGGCGAATGCCTCCGCCTTGGTGGATTCGACCTGGCCGTTGGCCACCAGCACGGTCAAGGTGTTGCCGTGACGCTCGGTGCGATAGCTCGAGGATCGGTACAAGTCCACGACCACGCGCGTGCGGCCTTCACCGCTGACCACCTTGATGGCGCCTGTCGAGCCGATACCGACATCGATGCTGTCGTCGCTGACACCGTCGGTGGTGTTGGCGAAGTCCAGCGCGATGCGCGGCGGCTCGTGGGTCGTGAACGCGCTCGGCTGCGGTGGTGCGCTGTCGAATTTCAGGCTGATGGCGACCGCGCCACCAGGGCGTTTCTGGTAACTGACATCCTGCAGAGTGTGCTGTGCCAGTACCGGAGCAGCCATGAGCAAGCCGCTGAACAGGACAACGAGCAACCCCAGGCCGCGGGCACATGCCCGTGCGGTGGGCACAGGCGAGTGACGATTGCATGCATTAAAAGTCTTCATGGTTTTGTTCCCCAGTGTCCTCACGGGTTGCCTCCGCCCAGTGAAATTTTGGCTTCACGTTCTCTCCAACCACCACTGCCATCCGGCACCAGCTCGACAAGGCGGATCTCGTCCTGGGTGATGGCAATGATGTGCCCATAGTTCTGTCCGGCGTAATTGCCGTCATGAACGCGGTGAATGATTCCGGAAGGGTCCTCGATCAAGGCGATGAGGTCGGCATCACCACCGATGGTTCCCACCATCGCCAGGCTGTCGAGAGCGAACGACTCCAGTGGTTCCTTGACCCGGTTGGGATCCGGGCTCGGCCCCTGGGAACCGTCGGCCGCCACCTGATCCCGCGCCGGTGGCGCGAACGGATCACGCAGATCCTGGTCCTGGTAGATGAATGTCTCGAACGTCTTCACGACCGGCAGCGGTGGCAATGGCTGACCTTTCATGGCTTTCTGCTGTGCCACCCATTGCTTCAGGTCGGCGTTGCTGTGGGTGCACGCGGCCAGGATCGAGACTGCGGCCAGCAACAGCACACACCGGGCAACGCGGGTCGTGGTGGTGTTGATATTCACTTCGCACCCCCGTCGGCTATGGCATTCTGTTCCTCGGCTTCCTCGTCGCTGAGGTAGCGATAGGTTTTCACCGTGCCTTTCATCACCAGCTTGCCCGACTCAGCCTCGGGCTTGAGGACAACGTCGTGCATGGTGAGGATGACCACACGCGGCAGCGAGGCCACGCCGCTGATGAAGGTACCGAACTGGTGGTAAGTCCCCATCATGCGGATGTGGATGGGCTTTTCGGCGTAGAACTCCTTGAGTTGCTCCGCGCCCGGTTGGAACAGGTCGACATGCAGGCCGGCTTTCAGGGCGGTCTGCGAAATGTCCACCAGCAATGCCGGCATTTCGGTCTTGCTGGGCAGCTGGCGCAGCAGCTGCTTCAGCATTTCCTTCATTTCGGCCAGCTGCTGCTTCAACGCCTCCAGGTTGACCACCTTGGCCTGTTTCTTGGAGAACTCCTTGCGCAGGTTCTGCTCGGTCTGCTGTGCCGCAAGCAACACGTCGCTCTGGGCACGGACCTTGAAATACCAGCATCCGAGCACCAGGACCGCCGCCAGAAGCACACAGCATGCGACCTTGATATAGGCAGGCCAGCCTCCGATGTTGTTGCTGTCGAGGCTGCGAATGTCTTCGACAATATTCATGGCGCGCTCCCCTCCGTCGCAACCGCTCCGGACTCGGCATCGCCCTCCTGCTCCTTGTCGTCACTCGGTTTGGTGAGCTTGGCATCCAGAGCGAACACGTAAGGCATGGTGGTGTCCGGACTCTTGTTCTCGGTCTTCTTCAGGTTGACACTGCCCAGCCAGGGCGAACTGTCGATGTTGCGCATGTAGGTGGCAACGCTGGCGTTGGACTGTGCCACGCCGTCGAGATGCAGGCTCTGGCCATTCTGCGCCATGCTGGTCAGGCGGACGCTGTCAGGCGTGCGCTTCACCAGCTCGTCGAACAGATGCACCATTTGCGAGCGGTTGGCCTGCAGCTTCTCGATGATCTTCTTGCGCGCCAGCAGGCGATCGCGGGTCTTTTCAAGATCCTTGATCTCGGCAATCTTGGCGTCGAGCTGCTTGATCTGGACCTGGAGGTACTGGTTGCGCTGGTTCTGGTTGTCGATGCGCGACCCCATCCAGAAGATCCACAGAAAGCCGATGGCAATGCCGACAATGGCCGCCAGCCCGAGCATGCCGAAGAACTGGCGCTTGCGTTGTTCACGACGCTCTTCGCGCCACGGTAGGAGGTTGATCCGGGTCATGACGAGAAACTCCTCAGGGCCAGGCCCGTCGCGATCATCAGTGCCGGGGCGTCCTCGGCCAGCTCTTCGGCGGAAATGCGCGATGCCAGCGACATGTCCGCCAGCGGGTTGGCGATGATGGTCGGTACGCCGATGCGGTCCTCGACCATCTCGGCAGCGCCGTCGACCGAAGCGCAACCACCAGCCAGAACGATCTGGTCAACGCCGCTGTACTCACTGCCGGCGAAGAAGAACTGCAGCAACCGGCTGATCTGCTGGCCCATGGTTTCCTTGAACGGCTCGAGTACTTCGGCGTCATACGATTCGGGAAGATTGCCTTCGCGCTGAGCAAGGGCTGCCTCTTCGTGGGACAGGCTGTATCGCCGCATGACCTCGTCGGTGAGCTGTTTGCCGCCGAAGGTCTGCTCGCGTGCGTAAATCGTGCGCCCACCCTTGAGGACGATCAGCGTGGTCATGGTCGCACCGATGTCGAACAGGGCCACCACGCCATCCGGCCCCACGGACAACTGATTGGCAATCAGGGAGAAGGCGTTCTCCATGGCGAATGCCTCGACATCCATGACCCGGGCCGTCAGGCCGCCCAGATCAAGCGCCGCCACCCGCATGTCGACATTCTCGGTCCGGGACGCTGCCAGCAACACGTTGACCATCTCCGGGTTGCCCGGCACCGGACCGATGACCTCGAAATCCAGGCTGACTTCCTCGATCGGGTACGGGATGTACTGGTTGGCCTCGACCTCGATCTGGCCTTCCATGTCATCTTGCGACAGGTCCGCCGGCATCGGTACCGATTTGGTGATGACCGCCGAACCGGCCACCGCGGCGGCGGCATCGCGGACCTTGGACCCGCTGCGTGCCAGCGCCCGTGCCACGGCATCGCCGACGGCCTCGACCTCGGTGATGTTCTTTTCCGACACGGCGTTCGGCGGCAAGGGTTCGACCGCGAAATGCTCCACGCGGTAACGCGTACCCGAACGGCCGAGTTGCAGCAGCTTCACAGCCGTGGAGCTGATGTCAACGCCGATCAGCGGTGGTGATTTTGATGTGAACAGTCCCACAACTTTCCCCTTCCCCACGGGCTCTTACGAGCGGTTTATACACAACTACATTAAATAGCAAACGCTACAGATAATCAACTACTTTGGCAGAATCGTGCAAGTCATTGAATTTTCACGACAGATGACCGGCCCGATAAATCATGCATGTGATCAGGCCTGTTGGCAACCCCCTGTTACAACGTATACTGCATCTGTACGATCGCGTACCTTGAACCCCATCACATACCGGCGAGCCGATGCGTCTATTCAAGCGGCTGTTGCGCTTTTTCCTCATCATTGGCGTCCTTGGCGTCTTCCTTGCGGTCGGCGGCCTCGGCGTCACCTGGTGGCTGCTGTCGCCACGCATGCCTCCGGTCGGCGAGTTGCAGAATGTGCAACTGCAGGTGCCGCTGCGCGTGCTCACCCGCGACGGCAAGCTGATGGCAACTTTCGGTACCAAGCACCGCATTCCGGTGGATATCAGCCAGGTACCGGAACGACTGAAGCATGCCGTGCTGTCCGCCGAGGACGCCAGCTTCTACAGCCATCCGGGCTTCGACTGGCGCGGCATCGTGCGCGCGACCTGGCACGTGGTCCTTTCTGGCGGCAAGAAAACCCAGGGCGGCTCGACCATCACCCAGCAGGTGGCACGCAGCTTCTTCCTCAGCCCGGAAAAACTGTACACCCGCAAGATCCTCGAAATCTTCATCGCCGTGCGCATGGAGCACCATCTCAGCAAGGACGACATCCTCGAGCTGTACCTCAACAAGATGTTCATGGGGCACCGGTCCTACGGCGTGGCGGCCGCCGCCGAGTATTACTACGGCAAGCGCCTCAACGAGCTGACGCTGGCCCAATGTGCCATGCTGGCGTCGCTGTTCCAGCTGCCTTCGACCGTCAACCCGGTCACCAACCCGGAACGCGCCGTGGCGCGACGCAACTGGGTCCTGGGACAGATGTTGTCCAACGGCTTCATCTCGGCAGCCCAGCACAAGCAGGCCGTCGCCGAAGTGGACCACGCTTTTCCGCACAATCCGCCGACGGTGGTCGATGCACCCTACCTGGCCGAGATGGTGCGACGTACCGTCATCGACAAGCTGGGCAACAACGCGCTGACCGACGGCTACACCGTCACCACGACGATCGACGGCCAGAAGCAGCGCCATGCGGTGCAGGCTGTCCGCGCCGGACTTGTCGAGTACGACCGGCGGCATGGCTATCGCGGCCCCATCAAGCATGTGGACCTGCCGGCCGAGGCGGCCTTCAAGGATTTCAACAAGATCCTGGAGCCGTACTACGGGATTGCCGGCATGGTCCCAGCGCTGGTGACGGATGTCGATGCCAAGTTCGCCACCGTCTACATCAAGGGTGGCGACACCACGGTGCTGGACTTCGATGCCGTCGACTGGGCCCGCGAACGCCTCGGCATCAACAGCATGGGTCCCAGGCCCCGCAGCGTCGACGATGTCCTCGCCGCAGGTGATGTCATCCGTCTGCAACGCAACGACGAAGGCCAGTGGGAACTGGCCGAGATCCCGTCGGCACAGGCGGCGCTGATTTCCCTGGACCCGCGCAATGGCGCCATCCGTGCACTGGTTGGAGGATTCAGCTTCGCCAGGAGCAAGTACAACCGCGCCGTGGATATTGCCCGGCAACCCGGATCGGCCTTCAAGCCGCTGCTGTACTCGGCCGCACTGGACCACGGCTTCACCGCGGCCACCATTGTCAACGACGCTCCGCTGATCATCCCCGACCCCAGCGACCCGGACGGCGAATGGACACCATCCAACGCCGAGGGCGAGTTTGCCGGCCCGATCCGCGTGCGCATGGGGCTGATCAAATCCAAGAACCTCGTGTCGATCCGCCTGCTGGACGCCATCGGTGTCCGTTACGCGCGACAATACTTCACCCGGTTCGGCCTGCCGCTGGATGCCCTTCCCAAGACCTTGTCACTGGCGCTGGGCACCGCTTCCATCTCGCCCCTGATGCTGGCACGCAGCTATGCGACGCTGGCCAATGGCGGATACCTGGTCAAACCCTGGTTCATCCATACGATTGCCGACCGCCACGGCAATACCGTGCTCCTGTCACAGCCGCTGACCGCCTGCCAGGACTGCCCGGACGCTCCGGTGGTCGAGCCTCCGCCGGAGCATGAGGTGTCGGGCGACAGCATCATGCTGCCGCTCACCAGCGTTGCAACCGCTGTCGCCGGGCCGCCTGCTGATGGCACGGCAACACTGCATGCGCCGCTGGTGCTGGACCCGGGCAACGCGTTCATCATCGACTCGATGATGAAAGACGTCATCCGCCGGGGCACCGGGCGCCGGGCGCTGAAGCTGCACCGCGCCGACCTGTCCGGCAAGACCGGCACCACCAACGATCATCGCGATGCCTGGTTCTCCGGCTTCAACAGCCATCTCGTGACCACGGTCTGGGTTGGCAATGACGACTACAGCACGCTCGGCCGGCATGCCTATGGTTCCACCGCCGCGCTGCCGATCTGGATCAAGTACACCGGGCCGGCGCTCAAGGGCACGCCGGAGGTATCCATGCCGCAGCCGAAGTCGGTGGTGACTGCCATGATCGACCCGGACTCGGGCCTGCTGGCCAGCCCGGACAATCCCCGTGCCATCAGCGAGTTTTTCCGCAAGGATGCGCTGCAGCGGCTCAAGGCACGCTCGCCCGATCCGGACGACAAGCGTCACCAGGATGGCGCGTTCAACATTTTCTGACGTCGGCCCACCCGCGACGGCAGGCAGTCGCTGGTTGCCTGGCGCATGCGATGCGGGTTAGCCTGTGAGCGGTCCTGCAGCGGGAGTCCGCAATGGCGCGTCAACACCACCAGAGAGCGCGGGCACAAGAGCGTTCGCGTCGAGCCCGCCTGCGCGTGGCTCGCGAGGCGGCACGCCTGATCTCCGAGGATGGCATCCGCGATTATCGTCACGCCAAGGACAAGGCAGCGCGCCAGCTGGGCATTGTCGACGCACAGAACCTGCCGCGCAACGACGAGCTCGAACAAGCCCTGCGCGAGCACCAGCAGCTATTCCACCACAACGAACATGCCGACGTGCTGCGCCGCTTGCGCGAGGCAGCCTGCGATGCATTGGAGTTCTTCAGGCCCTTCCACGCCCGCCTGGTCGGGCCGGTACTGAGCGGCACCGCCGACCGGCACTCGGCGGTCTGCCTGCACCTTTTCAGCGATCCGTTGGAAAACATCCATGCCTTTCTCGACGAGCAAGGCATTCCGTTTGACGAGACCACCCGTCGCATGCGCACGCGCCGCGACCGGCATGAAGAGGTGCCGGTGCTGCAGCTGATGGCCGAGGACACACGCTTCGACCTCACGCTTCTGCCGCTTGTGAGCCGCCGCCAGGCGCCGCTCGGGAAGATCGGCGACAAACCCATGCCGCGCGCCTCGCTGAGGGCAGTACGCATGCTGTTGCAGGCGCAAGCAGCTGACGCCGGCTGCTGAGGCAGGCCGGCGTCAGGGCGTCACGACAGGAGCGGGTGTCCGGTCAGCGTCGATCGACGGGCACGTAATCGCGCGGCCCGTGCCCGGTGTACACCTGCCGCGGCCGCCCGATGCGCGAGCCCGGAGTTTCATGGTGCTCCAGCCAGTTGGACACCCAGCCGGCCGTGCGCGCGATGGCAAACATCACCGTGAACATCTCCGTGGGGATGCCCATGGCCTTGTAGATGATGCCGGAGTAGAAATCGACGTTCGGATACAGCTTGCGCTCGATGAAATATTCGTCCTTCAGCGCGGCTTCTTCCAGCTTCAGGGCCACTTCCAGCAGCGGATCGTCCACGCCCAGCTCATCCAGCACCTCGTGCGCCATCTTGCGGATGATCTTGGCGCGCGGGTCGAAGTTCTTGTAGACGCGATGACCGAAGCCCATCAGGCGGAAGTCGTCGTTCTTGTCCTTGGCGCGGGCCACGGCCTTGCCGACCTGGCTCGGATCACCGATGGCGTTGAGCATGTTCAGCACCGCCTCGTTGGCGC
>CAZOXZ010000062.1:0-14365 GCA_964583865.1 uncultured Rhodanobacteraceae bacterium
TCTGGAGCGGATCATGCGCGCCCAGTACCGCATCGACACCTTCCAGCAGACCTACTTCGTCATCGACAGCTTCGAGCAGCTGATGAATGCCACGCGCCCGGACTTCACGCCCATATTCGAGCGCCTGGCCAGCCAGACGGACATCCCGGCACGCGAAGTGCAAGCCGGCGACAAGGTCATCCACGAGGGCACGCGCGAGGGTTTCGCCAGCGACGCCGATACCTGATCGGCGTTGTACCGTTTGGCTGAAATGGTTGAGTAAACAGGTTAAGCTTGGGCCTCGACAGTTGGGCGGCACTGGCTCTTGCATGCCATTGGCGCAAACGGGGGGCTTGTGCTCGACGAGAAACTGCTTGATGCGGTGTACGCATCACCATTCGATGATGAAGCATTGCACGACGCACTGGGTCGTCTTCGCAGCGCGTGCGACAGCCGCAGTGCCGGGGTTTTTCATCTCGGTGAGAACGGCATCGACTGGGAGCTGGGCAATGGCATCCCGGCGGGATTCATGGCACGTTTTGCCGAACAACTGGCTGACGACCCGCGAATTCCCTGGGCGCTGTCGCGCCCGCCACTGACGGTTCTCGACGACTCAGCGCCGGACCTGCGCCGCCGCATGCAAGCCAGCGGCACCGATTCGCTGACACGACACTGGGACTTGCCATGGACCCTGGCCACGGTTTGCTCCTCAACGCGCACCGGCACGTGGGCCTTGTTTCTGTCACGCAGCACTGGGCAAGGCCGCGCCGATCACACCGTGCAACAAGCTTTCGCCGGTTACGCCAGACACTTTGCGCGAGCCCTGCGGCTGCGTACACAAGCACAACGCCATGACCGTGCCTGGCAAAACGAAGAACCGACCGGAAGCCGCCAGGTCTGGCGGCTCCTCGTCGACAGCGAAACGAGGATCCGGCAGCTTTCTCCCGGGGCCGCCAGGCTCCTGGACGCCGCCGACGGCATCCGCATTCACCGTGGTCGCCTGCAGTTGACCGACCCCAAGATCACGGGTCAATTGCAGCACCTGGCGGCTTGGCTGTCGACCGCGCCCGATGTCGGACAGGTTGACGCCTGTTTTGCCCTGCCCCAACATCAACCACCCGGCATGCTGCGTATCCACCTCGACCCCAACCCCTGCCGCAGCATTGGCGGCCGGCGGGTGCTGGCGGTGTGGCTGGAGGGCCACACCTGGGCCCGAACCGCCTGCCCCGCAATCACCCCCAAGGCACCGACCCCACGGCAGTTGCAAGTCCTGCGACTGCTCGATTCCGGCCAGCCCACCGCCAGCATTGCGCAGCAGCTCAGTATCGCCGAGTCCACGGTCCGCACCCACATCAAGCATTTGTTGGCCCTGACCGATAGTCACAACCGCCGCGCCTGCCTGGCGGTGGCCCGCGAACACGGCTGGTTGAAAGCCACCGGTGTCGAGTCTGGGTTGTTCGCCAACGTCTCCGGAGAAGCCCCGAAACGCAGCTGAAGCAGGTGTCATTTCCATGGCCGTCACGCAGGGTGCTTTTATCCCACGCCTGGCGCGAACGAGCCATGCAGATCAAGGATCATGGCTGCGACTCAAAGCCGTCGTCGAAGATCACGTCCGAACGACGCTCCACGGCGCCGATATCGCAGGTTGCGGTGCCGTCGTGGTCGCCATCCAGCGGGCGTGACCGGCCGCGCTGGTCAAAGTCCGGGCACAAAGCGTTGTTACCACTGTCGATGGCCGAGCCGGTCAAACCCGGCAACACGGTGGGGGTGAATCCGCCATGGTCGCCGATGGCGCCGAGGTCGGGGTCGCCGGAACGATTACCGGTTCCGGAGACAAACGGCGTGCCAGTGTCATTGTGCAACCCGGCCGCGCCGCCCTCGACGATGCTGTAGTTGAGGGTCACATGGGTTGCGTAGCCACTGGACATCTGCGGGCCTTCATGGTCCGGACCGGTTGCCTGGTTGCCCCACAGGATGACGTTGGTGAGCACCGGGCTGGCGTACTGGACGTTGTAGATCCCGCCACCGGCACCCGCGCTGTTGTTCTGGAAGGTGACGTTGGCCAGAAGCGGATCAGCCACTTCGCCAAGATCTGCCTTGTTGTACATGCCACCACCTTTGGAGTCGGCGTGGTTGCCGACGAAGGTGACGTTGTACAACACCGGGCTGCAGGTGGACGGCGGATTGTAGCCCTCGCAGTACAAGCCGCCGCCAAGGAAGGCCTGATTGCCCACGAAGCTGACATCGACCAGCAAGGGGCTGTTGGGGCCGGAGATTGACTTCACGTACATGCCACCGCCAAGCACTGCCTTGTTGTTGCGGAACACGATGTCGTCGAGGCTGGGTTGACTGCCCGCGCGCCCACCTTGAAGGTACACGGCACCGCCATGATGACCGCGATTGCCGACGAAGACCAGATTGCTCAGCGCAGGACTGCACTCAATGCCGGGTTGGTTCCGGGTACGGCAATATAGCCCGCCACCGTCAACGTAACTGCCGCCGTAGCCGGCGGTGATGATGAAGCCATCGAGGCGGGTGGCAGCGGTGATCGGACCCTGCGTGGCATCGATGTACACCACATGTGCTGCGTTGCTGCCGCGGATATCGGTCCAGCTATCGGCGATGCCGTCATTGTCGCTGTCGAGGTCGTCGTTCTCCAGGTCCCCGGACAAGATGGTCGGATGGCCCTCGGGATCACGCTGGTCACGCTGGCTTTCAGTCCCGGCGAAGCCGCCGTACACTGCCACACCTTCATGCAGTTCGAAGGCATGCGGGTAAGACGATGCGGCAGGCCGCCGATAAACACCCTGCGCGACCCACACTTCGGTGCAGCTCTGGTCATTCAGGGCATCTTGCAGGTCGGCGTAGGCATCGGCCCACGAGCTGCCGTCGTCGGCGCCGCCGACCACGTTGCCGTTGACATGACACAAGCCATCGACGCGCAGCTTCTCCACCTCCACCGCGCCGATGTCGCAGCGGGTACCTTGCGGACGGCTGATGCCGCGCTGGTCCACCGGCGGCGCATTGGCACATGTGCCCTGATCGATGACCGGACTGCCGCTGGTCGGCAACATGGTCGGCGTCATGCCGCCGTTGTCGGCCGGCAGTGCCAGCAGGGGATCGGCATCCAGATTGCCGCTGCCGTCCGAGAACGCCGTGGCTGGGCTGCCGTCGGCATTGACGATTCCGGCATTGCCGCCAGCCACGATGCTGTAGTCGATGGACAGGCTGGCCGGGCCATTGTTGTAGATCTGGTCACCGCTGTCGCCGGCCTGATTGTTCCAGAAGATGACGTTGGTCATGTCCGCCTGCAGGGTGCCGTAGGCTGCAGCGTTGTAGATGGCGCCGCCAAAGTCGGCTTGGTTGCTGCTGAACGTCACATTGGCCATCACCGGCGCGCTGGTGCCGGACGAGCTGCCCTTGTTGTACATGGCGCCGCCTTTGCCCATTGCCCAGCGTGTCGCGTTGCCGTGGAAGGTAACGTTGTGCAACACCGGCGAACTGGTGCCATTGTCCGCGCCGTTGTTGACCAGCGCACCGCCGTTCTCGCCTGCTTCGTTGCCGATGAAGGTCACGTTCGTCAGGCTGGGGCTGCTGGTGCCGTCAGAGCTGCCCATGTTGTACATGGCCCCGCCGTAGTGCGCCCAGTTGCCGCGAAAGGTGACATTGACCAGCGTCGGGCTGCTGTGTCCCTCGTCCAGGAACCCGTTGTTGAACAGGCCGCCCCCGGTGCGAGCGTAGTTGCCGCTGAATACGAGATTCGCGAGGGTGGGGCTGCACAGGCCCGGCGAACCGTCGCAGTACAGGCCGGCACCTGCCGTGTCGCCACCCGTGCCGTCGGCCTCGCCGCCGGTGATGACAAAGCCGTCCAGCACGGTGTCGGCAGTGACGTCACCGGCCAGCGAAGTACCATCCACGTACACCACGTGATAGCTGTTGTCGCCGACGATGTCGCTGTAACTCATGTCGATGCCGGCGGCATTGCTGCTGTCGTTGCCGTCGATATCGCCGGAAAGCACGGTGAAATTGGCCTTGGGGTCGCGCTGCTGCAGCGATGTTTCGGTGCCGGCAAAACCGCCGTAGACGTGCATGCCCGGCAGGATCTCGAAACGGTCGCCGGGCTGGGTCCCCGGTGTGTAAATGCCGTCGGCCACCCAAATGGTGCTGCAACTTACGTCGCCCAGGGCCGATTGCAGGTCGACGAATGCATCGGCCCAGCCACTGCCATCGTTGGCCCCGCTGGCCGCGACATCGACGTAGCAACGGCGCGCGTTGACTTCGACCTCGACGGCGCCGATGTCGCAGCCGTAGCCCTGTGGCCGGGCCAAGCCACGCTGATCCTCGCTGGCGCTGAAGCCGGCAGGCAAGTTGAGCACGCAATCGTCCGGGCGGATGGCATCGATCACCGGGCTCGCCGGCTGCGGCATGATGGTCGGCGTGGGACCGCCGTTGTCCGACAGGTAGGACAACAGCAACGGATCTACGCCGGGTTGGTCGCCCATGGCCGTCAGGTTGCAACTGAAGTCGATGGACAGGTTGTAGCCGAGGGACGCGACACTGCCACCGTCCTCGACGCTGCAGGCCGTGCCGTTGATCACGTCGATGACGCTGTGATCGAGAGTGATGCTGGCGCCGTCGGCCCGCAATCCGCCCGCGACGTTCCCGGTGACGGTGACGTAACTCAGGCTCACACTGGCCCCCTGGGCCGCGTTCAGGGCGCTGCTGCCAGGCGCGCCGGGCGCAATATTGCCATACAGGGTGCTGTTGACCAGCTGCACCGAACCGTAGGTCGCGGCGATGCCGCCGCCGGCCCTGCGGCCGTTGTTGTCCACGATGGTGCTGTTGACGATCAAGGCATCGCCGACCACCAGCATACCGCCGCCAAGGCCCGGATAGGGCGCCGAGCCGACGCCGATGCCCACGGCATTGGAACCCACCACGCTGTTGCGGATCTCCACCTGCCCAAGGCTGGCCAGGCCACCACCGGAGCCACCGGCGCCATTGGGCGCATTGCCGGCACCGGCGGCGTTGTTGCGGATCGTGCTGTGGCGCACGAACAGCTTGCCGTTGACCGCGTTGAAAATGCCGCCGCCATACCCCCCGCGCAGGCTGTACACCGAACTGCTGCCGGACTTGCCTGCCACGTTGTATTCCACGACGCTGTCCCACAGCGTCAGCGTGCCGCGATTGTAGATCCCGCCGCCATCACGGCCGTAAGTACCCGAGCCGTCCAGTGCATGACCATGGCTGATGGTGACGTCCAGGATGGTCAGATCGGCCCCGGGAGCCACATTCAACAGCCGAAACTGCGGCGTACCGGCGACCATGCTGCGCGTAATCGTCGCACCGTAGCCGGCGATGCGATAGCTGCCCGTGACGATGGGCAGACCGCTGGGTCCGATCGGGCCGTTGGGTCCACTGTCGAGGTACGGTCCGTCGGTGAGGGTGAAGGTCGCGTTTTGCGGCAAGACAATGCGAAGGTCATTTGAGCCGGGCTGGACCACGCAGTCACCGTTGCCGGGGTGACCATTGGCCAGGACCATCGCCTCGCGCAGCGAACACTGGCCATCGGCCGCCACCACCACAACACCGACGCCGCCGCTGCCATCGACATCGATATGGCCGGCTCGCGCCACAGCGGCCAGCGTCAGCGCGAGGGCTGCCAGAATCAAACATGTCGCTCGCATCGTCGTCTCCCCCGCATACCGCACCGTTGTGTGATGGATTTCACGGCATGTCCTTCGCGACACCCTGTCTTCCCCCAAATGGGGTAGATATCGACCGCCGGGAATCCTGTTGCTTTGGTGATGCGCAGGGTCGCGCTACACTGGCGACAGGTTTCTGCGGAGATTATCGTGTCTCGCTCCCCTACGCCGACCGACCCGGAACATCGACGTCGCCCGGCTTTCCTGCTGGCGACACTGGCGCTGGTGGTTGCCACGTCCGTCTTGGCCGGCTGCGGCAACAAGGGCCCGCTGGTGCATCCCGAGCCGGCACCCGCCAGCTCGACGGCGACGCCGTAGGCTTCGGTCATGGATCTGCCGTTCACCAAGATGCACGGTGCCGGCAACGACTTCGTCGTGCTCGATGCCGGCTCCGGCGGCCTGCAACTCGGCCCCGACCAGATCCGTGCCATGGCCGATCGGCACACCGGCATCGGCTTCGACCAGTTGCTGGTGGTCACGCCGGCCGACAACCCCGATTGCGTGGCGGCCTACCGCATCTTCAATGCCGACGGCAGCATGGCCGAGCAATGCGGCAATGGCGCGCGTTGCGTCATGGCCTGGCTGCAACGCGACGGCATCGTGCCCTCGGGCGAGACCGTCCACATCGACAGCCCGGCCGGGCCGGTGGCCATGCGCATCGAATCGCTGGACGCCATCCACGTGGACATGGGCGAGCCGAACTTCGCCCCGGCTGCCTGCGGTTTCCGCCCGCGGCGTGACGATGACGACAGCCCGCCGTACAGGCTGGAGCTGGGCCACGAGCCCGTCCAGGTCCACATTGCTTCGTTGGGCAACCCGCATGCCGTCATGGAGGTGGACAACCTTGATGACGATGCGCTGGAACGCATGGGACCACAACTGACGCACCACCCGCGTTTTGCGCGCGACTGTAATGCCGGTTTCGTGCAATGCATCGACACGGGACACCTGCGCCTGCGCGTGCATGAGCGCGGGGCCGGCTGGACGCAAGCCTGCGGCAGTGGAGCCTGCGCCGCGGCTGCCGTGATGATCGCCACCGGCCGCTGTGCCGAGCGGGTCCGTGTCGAGCTGCCCGGCGGCACACTTGGCGTCGCCTGGACCGGGCCCGGCAACCGCCTGTGGCTGCAAGGTCCGGCCGCATTCGTTTTCGAGGGTCGCTGGCCGTTATCATGAGCACCATCTTTGTCGCTTGGAATACGCATGGCTGAAATGAACGTCAAGACCGGGGTGGATGCCATGGAGATCGCCGCCTGGTTACGCGAGCATCCCACCTTTCTCAAGGACTTCCCGGACCTTGCCATGGCATTGCAGGTGCCGCGCGAACACGGCCCAGCGGCATCCCTGGCCGGCTACCAGTTGGAAGTTTTGCGCCAGAAGAATGCCGAGTTGAAGGACAAGCTGGCCGAGCTCATCACCATTGGCGGCGAAAACGAACAACTGGTCGTGCGCGTGCATTCGCTGACGCTGGCGCTGATGCGCGCGGACACGTTGGCCGAAACGGCCCGCACCGCGGTCGCCACGCTGGGCGAGGACTTCAACACCGAACTGGTGCGTCTGGTGCTGTTCCGCCAGCGGGACGATCTGCCCGAAGCCGACTGGCTGCTGACCTCCGCCGGTGCCGATGCCTGGCCGAGCTTTGCCGAGTTCCTCAAGGACGATCATCCGCTGTGTGGCCGCCTGGCCGAGGACAAGCTCACGGCCCTGTTCGGCGAGCGCGCCGGCGAAGCCGCCTCGACCGCGCTGCTCAACCTGGGCAAGCAGGGCATGCTGGCCATGGGCAGCCACGACGTGCGCCGTTTTCATCCCGGCGGCGGCACCATGTTCCTGAAACTCATCGGCGAAGCCGTGCGCACGGCCCTGGCGCGCTTCGAGAGTGATGCCTGAGGCGGCCACCGCCGACGTGGCCACCGAAGCCGCACGCTGGCTGGCGCACTGCGCCGACCAGCGCGGCCTCTCGCCGCATACCGTGGCCGGCTACCGCCGCGATCTGGCCCAACTGGAGGCCTGGGCAAATGAACACGACATCAACAGCGTTCGCCAACTGACGCCGGACCGGATGCGCGCTTTTCTGGCCGATCGCCACCGTGCCGGCCTGTCCGCCAAAAGCCTGCAGCGCCTGCTGTCCGCCTGCCGCGGCCTGTTTGGCCATCTGGCACGCGAGGGCCGGCTGCAACACGACCCGGCCGCCGGCGTGCGCGCCCCCAAAGTACGACGCACCCTGCCGGAGACCCTGGACCCGGACGAAGCCCGCGCACTGGTGGAACTGGACGAGGACGGCCCGCTGGCACGGCGCGACCGCGCCATGCTGGAGCTGTTCTACTCCTCCGGCCTGCGCCTGGCCGAACTGGTGTCACTGGACTGGGGCGACATCGACCTCGCCGCCGGCGAAGTGCGCGTCACCGGCAAGGGCAACAAGACCCGCATCGTGCCCGTGGGCCGCCAGGCCATCGAGGCCCTGAAACGGCTGGGCGCGGAGGAAGGCATGGCCGCCGACACGCCCGTCTTCCGCGGCCGCCAAGGCCGTCACCTCAGCCGCCGCGCCGCCGAGCTGCGCGTCAAGCGTGCCGCCCAACACCAGGGCCTGGCCAAACGCGCCTACCCGCACCTGCTGCGCCACTCCTGCGCCAGCCACCTGCTGCAATCCTCCTCCGACCTGCGCGCCGTGCAGGAACTTCTGGGCCACGCCGACATCGCCACCACCGAAATCTACACCCACCTTGACTTCCAGCACCTGGCCGAGGTCTACGACAAAGCCCACCCCCGCGCCAAGCGCAAGGATTGAGCGGAATCATTCACAAGATCGAACGGCACGTCCGATAAAGCACTTCTACGTCAGCGCTTTCAGTTCACTTCGTGGGCATATCAGCATTCGCAGCGTACTTCGATGCTGTTCTGCCGCGGCCCTTGCGGTTTTTCACGGCCCCACACTCGCTTCTCAGCAACCCGTAGTCCCTGCTACGTGTTTCTGCCGCCCAGGCTCCTGGCTGGCTGTGGCTCTGCTGTCATTTTGTCGGCCTCGTGCGTTTCTTTGTCAGCTTGGCGGCCTCGCGTTCGGCGCGGATGCGGGCGAGCAGTTCGCTGGCCGGTTCGTCGCTCGGGTCCTGCAGCACGGGCGGCTCTCGTCACGCATCGCAGGCCCGCACATGGCAACCAGATCATGCGATCCTTTCGTGAGAGGTTTACCGACCCGTGTCGTCGGTCACCACATGATCGACAATATTGGCTGTGTGCACATGCACCACAATGCCGTTGGACAGGCGCGTGTCGCCAGGCTTGGCACCTTCCGGGCACGGGCCGAGAAACTTGCCGTGCAAGTCACCTTCGTTTGTGCCGCGCCCGGGGGCCTGACCTGCCACATGGCCGGCAACCCGGACAACGTAGTGCGCCGAAAAATTCTGGCGAAAGTCCCCTTGAATTGAGATTCGGGCACGTATGAGGCTCTCGTGCACGCGGCATTGTGTCTGCAGCAGAACGCCGCTCGATCCCATCGGGGCCGGGCGTACGGTGCAGTGCTCCTGACCCGGAACCAATGCCAGGAGCATGGCCATGTCGATCTCGGCCGTCGTGCACTGTTGGACGACCGCGGGCCTGGTCGCGTCAGTGCTGGTCAAGGTAATCTCCCATAACCCGGCCGTGCGCACGGGCCATTCCCCGGCCACGGCTGGAGCAATCAAGACCAGCAGGCCCAGCAAGGCAAGGGAACGCGGTTTCATGGATGGTCCCATCTGGCAAAAAGGGGTCCGCTTGCGCGAACCCCTTTGCTTGCAATTGAACATGGCTCGATTGCCACCGGTCAGCTGCGCTGTTCCCGGCGCATGAAAACGACTGCGAACAGGGCCAGCAAGCCGGACAGCAGCAACAGCACCCAACCACCCAGCGTTGGAACCGGGACAAACGACGGCAGGGTGACGCAGGTGGCTTCCAGCGTCGTGCGCACCAGAGGCCCCAGCTGGCTCACGGGATTGCTGGTCACGGCACTGATGCCATCGATGGTGTAGCTGCCGTTGTTGAGCGATGTCCCGACCGCACCCGCAGGGATACCGACCGTCATGCTGAAGGTGCCGCTTTCGCCAGGCATCAACGTGCCAATGGCGCAAATGGCAGGGCTGCCCGGTGTGGTCGGTGCCGCACAGGTACCGCCGCCGAACGTCGGGTTGGTGATGCTGATGAAGTCTGCCGGCAACGGATCGGTGGTCTGCGGCATGTCCAAGGTTACCTGGACATTGTCGATCTGTTCGGTGCCGTTGTTGGCGTAGGTGTAGGTGTAGGTCACCGGCCCACCCGTCAGGCACGTCGTGGCCGGTCCGGTGGCGGCAACCCACAGGCTGGCGCCCGTGACATTGAGCGATGTACGCACGTTGTCGACGTACAGTGCAGCGGCATGGGCGCTTGGTTCGCAGCCTGCGGCAATCATCTTGATCTTGATGGTGTCGCCGGGACCTGCAACGCCCGGATCAAGGGCAATGTCGAAGGCCTGCCAATCGGTATACGTGTAGCCGCCGGCAGTCGACCAGGGCACGCCCGATTCTCCGGCAAAATTGAAGGTGTGGTAAAGACTTCCGCCTCCGACCTTGCTGATTTCAATGAAGAAATACGGCTGGTTCTCCGGGCTGTGCCCCGGATCCTCCAGCACCGGTGCGGCCTCGAAGCGGACGTGCACCTTGCCGTCGGTATCCACGTCGCTGGCGGTCAGCACAAGGGTCTGCTCGATGGAACTGACGGTCTGGCCGTCGCCATTGATCTCATCGTGCACGCGGGCCACCCGGTTGCCCCACTGCACCGCCGGGTCGACGCCACCGGTGCTTCCCGGTGCCGGTGAAGAGGAAGGGTCGAGAACGGCCGACATCGGGCCGCTGCCTGCGGCCAGACCAAGATCGGCCTCCGTGGCTGGCGGAAAGACGGGAATTCCATTGTTCCGATAGCTGTTTTCGGTCCAGCCCGAAAATGCGGTCGGATCTTCGAAATTGCCGTTGACGAAATCTGCGTGTGCAGTGCCGGCCAGCATGATGAAGCCGAAAGCGACAATGGCTGCAATGCTGCGGTCACGCCGGAAAGGAGCGAACATTTTCATAGCTTCTACCTGGTCCATGATTGGTTGAAAGCAACAGGGGGACGGCACATGACATACTCCCCGGGGCGGCCCGATCCGGGCCTTCCCGATGCACCGTTTCAAACAGGTTTCCCCAAAATGGCAGACCAACGTGGATTGTAGCCGTTTCAGGGCTGCTTTTGTCAATGCGGTTTAGAAATGACGCTTGCTGGACTCAGTATTTCTTCAGGGTTCATTTGCGACAGAGGCGCACTGTGGATCTCGAGTCAGCCGTCGCAGGGCTTGGAATCTGGCCGGACAGCCCGCATGTAGCTGGTTCCCGACAGCAGGACGGTTTCATGTCCGATACGTTTCATGCCACGACGATTGTCTGTGTGCGCCGCGACAACAAGGTGGTCATCGGTGGCGATGGCCAGGTGACGCTGGGTCACACGGTGATGAAGGCCAATGCGCGCAAGATTCGGCGGCTGGGCAAGGACCACAATGTACTGGCCGGGTTTGCCGGCGCCACGGCCGATGCCTTCACGCTGTTCGAGTTGTTCGAGGACAAGCTGGTCAAGCATGGTCACAACCTCACGCGCGCGGCCGTGGAGCTGGCCAAGGAGTGGCGTACCGATCGCCGCCTTGGCAAGCTGGAGGCCATGCTGGCGGTGGCCGACAAGGAAACCAGCTTGTTGCTGTCCGGCACCGGCGATGTCATCGAACCCGAGCACGGCCTGATCGCCATCGGCTCGGGCGGCCCGTACGCGCGCGCGGCCGCGTTGGCGCTGCTGCAGAACTCCGAGCACGACGCCGAGACCATCGTGCGCAAGTCGCTGGAGATTGCCGGTGACATCTGCATTTACACCAACCACAACCACAGCATCGAAACCCTGTAAGCGGCATCCTCCGCTCAGGCCAGCCCCGACCCGATCGGGTAATGGAGTCTGTTCCCATGTCCGAACTCACGCCCCGCGAGATCGTCAACGAGCTCGACCGCTACATCATCGGCCAGAATGACGCCAAGCGCGCCGTGGCGGTTGCCCTGCGCAGCCGCTGGCGCCGCATGCAGCTGGATGAGGCCATGCGCCGCGAGATCACGCCCAAGAACATCCTCATGATTGGCCCCACGGGCGTCGGCAAGACCGAAATCGCGCGCCGTCTGGCGACCTTGGCGGATGCGCCATTCGTGAAGGTCGAGGCTACCAAGTTCACCGAGGTGGGTTACGTCGGCAAGGATGTCGAGGCCATCATCCGCGACCTGGCCGATATCGCCTACAAGCTGGCACGTGACCACGCCAAGCAGCACGTGCAAAGCCAGGCCGAGGACCATGCCGAGGAGCGCATCCTGGATGCCCTGCTGCCGCGGCGGAAGGGCAACGACGACCAGTGGAACCCGGCCACACCGCCCAGCGAAGACAGCGCCACGCGCCAGAAGCTGCGCAAGCAGTTGCGCGAAGGCAAGCTGGACGATCGCGAAATCGAGCTGGACTTTGCCATGAACGTCGGCGTGGAAATCATGTCGCCGCCAGGCATGGAGGAGATGGGCCAGCAACTGCAGCAGATGTTCCAGAGCCTGGGCGGCGACAAGACCCAGCAACGCAAGATGACCATCAAAGCCGCGCGCCCGATGCTGATCGAGGAGGAAGCCTCGAAGATGCTGAACGACGAGGAGGTGCGCTCGCAAACCGTGGAGATGTGCGAGGAAAACGGCATTGTGTTCATCGACGAGATCGACAAGGTGGCGCAACGCAGCGACTATGCCGGCGGCGCGTCCGGTGTCAGCCGTGAAGGCGTGCAGCGCGATCTGTTGCCGCTGGTGGAAGGCTCCACGGTATCCACCAAATACGGTCCCATCAAGACCGACCACATGCTGTTCATCGCTTCCGGTGCGTTCTCGCTGGCGCGCCCTTCGGACCTGATTCCGGAGCTGCAGGGTCGGCTGCCCATCCGCGTGGAGTTGTCCGCCCTCAGCCAGGAAGATTTCCGCCGCATCCTCACTGAACCCAACAACGCCCTGACCAAACAGTACGTGGCCCTGCTGGGCACCGAGGACGTGCGCCTGGAGTTCACCGCGGACGGCATCGAGCGCCTGGCGCAGGTCTCGCACCAGGTCAACTCCCGTACCGAGAACATCGGCGCCCGGCGCTTGCACACCGTCATGGAGCGGCTGCTGGAGACGATTTCCTTCGAGGCCGCGGACAATTCCGGGCAGAGCTACCGCATCGACAGCGAATACGTCGATGCGCATCTGGGCGAGCTGATCGAGGACGAGGATCTCAGCCGCTACATCCTGTGACGCACCGGCGTGCATCGATGCGATGCCGGTCGTCCTTGTGAGCAATTCGGGCTACACTTGAACCATGGCTACCGTCCTTCCATTCAAGGTACGCGGCGTGCGCCCCACGCTGCGCCAGGCGTGCGAACGAAAGCAGCTGGTACGGCTGTGGCGCGGCGAGCTCGAGGACGGCAGCTATTGCGGCTACGTCTGTGCCATGGGGCGCGAGTACCTGGCCTTCTGGGTGCTGGCGGACAATCTGTCCTTTGACGGCATCCACCTGCTGCGTCTGGCAGATGTCACCGACGTCGAATGCCCGGACCGGCACCACCGCTTCCTGGAAAAGGCGGTGACGCTGAACGGCCTGGTGCCCGACGCACCGCCGGACCTGCAACTGGACGACGGCCACGGCGTCATCACCAGCGCGGCAAGCCATTCGCCGGTGCTGAACGTGCGTGTGGACAACGACAACCCTGACGAGGCCGACGTGTGCTATGTGGGCCGGCTGGTGTCCTGCGACGATGACGGCTTTACCATGCAGGAAATCAGCCCGGAGGCGGACTGGCTGCGCGAAGTGTCGTTCTTCGGCTGGAGCGAGCTGGCCTCGGTGTGCATCGCCGACCCCTACGCCGACACGCTGATCCAGGTGGCCGGCAAACCGCCGGCGCTGGACGACAACGGCCGCGGCCGCCTGCGCTGATGTCACAGCCAAGCCGCATCACCGTGCACCAGGCCTCGCGCGTGCTGGAAGTCGCCTTCGATGAGGGCCAGGCCTTCCGCCTGCCCTTCGAATACCTGCGCACGCATTCGCCCAGCGCCGAGGTGCAGGGCCACGGCAAGGGCAACAAGGTGCTGGTGCCGGGCAAACGCAACGTCGGCATCAAGGCTGTGGAGCCGGTTGGCAACTACGGCATCCTGCTGCATTTCGACGATGGCCACGACACCGGCATCTTCGGCTGGGACACCCTGCGCGAACTGGGCGAACAGCAAGAAAAAAACTGGGCGGCCTATCTCGCGGCGTTGGACGAAGCCGGCCTGTCACGCGGCTGAGCGGCCACGCCGGGGCTGGGCCAGTCAGGCTTGATGCCGCTGCGCCGACAGCACTTCGTCGGAACGGGCCACCGACAATTTCTCCAGATAGGCCGGGTCGATGCCGGTGACGTATTCGCCGGAAAAACAGGACGTGTCAAAGTGCGGCTGCCGCCGTTCATCCTCGCTGACGGCGTCGATGAGATCGCCCAGATCCTGGTAGATGAGCTTGTCGGCACCGATGAGATGGCAGATCTCATCCACGCCACGCCCGTTGGCCACCAGTTCGCCGGCTGATGGCATGTCGATGCCGTAGACGTTGGGATGCCGCACCGGCGGCGCAGC
>CAZOXZ010000063.1:0-874 GCA_964583865.1 uncultured Rhodanobacteraceae bacterium
GAGCGCGGTGTACGGCAGCGATACTGCCTGGGCCTTGATGGTGATGCCACGCTCGCGCTCGATGGGGTTGTTGTCCAGCACCTGCTTTTCCATCTCGCGCTCGGTCAAGCCGCCGCACAGCTGGATGATGCGATCAGCCAGCGTCGACTTGCCGTGGTCAATGTGGGCAATGATGGAAAAGTTTCGAATGAGGTCCATGGACTGCATCTGCGACGTGGCTTGCCTTTGCCGGGCACAACGGCCGGGTATTGTCGCACGAACCACAACCGCAACGACAAGCCACCGCCCGAAAGCATTCGGACGGTGGCTCTGCAGGCTGCGCCGGGAACCGGTGGTGGTCACCGACCGTGCTGCCCGTGACCGGCCGGGCTGGCAAGGCCCGACGCACCCCGCGGTCGTTGTCAGTTGGCCCCGGCAGGAGCGGTGATGGTCACGAAACCGGCATTGCCGCTGCGGTTGCTAATCAGCAGCATCACCACATCGCCGGGCTTGACGTCCTTGGTCGCGGCCTTGTACTCGGCCACGCTGCCAACCCGCGTCTGGCCGACCATGAGGATGACGTCACCGGCCTGGAGCCCGGCCTCACGCGCCTGCATGCCGGTGACCCTGCTGATCACCACGCCCTGCCCGGCGTCAATGTCCAGGGCGTCACGTTGATCGGCGGTCAGGGCCTCGACCACCAGGCCGAGCGCGGCGGTGCCGGATTGTGGCTCACCGCTGGTCTGCACCAGGGCATTGTCGTCCATTTCCATCTCGCCAACCTTGATGTTCAAGGTCTCGGCCTTGCCCTGGCGGATGACCTTCACGGTGGCGCGGGTTCCGGGTGCCGTGGAGGCCACCATCGGCGGCAGGCTGGCGGACGTGGTGCGCACGC
>CAZOXZ010000063.1:884-14108 GCA_964583865.1 uncultured Rhodanobacteraceae bacterium
GACGTGTCGACCCGGTGACCATTGAAGCCGACGATGACATCACCGACCTTGAGGCCGGCCTTCTCGGCCGGGCCGCCCGAGCTGACACGTGCTACCAGGGCGCCCGAGGCGCTGGGCAAGTCAAGCGCCTTGGCCTTGTCGGCATCGATGGACTGGACGGCCACGCCGATGCGCCCGCGCGAAACGTAGCCCTTGGCCTTGATCTGGCGCACGGCATCCATGGCGATGTCGATGGGAATGGAGAACGAAATGCCGGCGTAGCTGCCCGTATTGGAGAAAATCTGCGAGTTGATGCCGACGACCTCGCCATCCATGTTGAACAGCGGGCCGCCCGAATTGCCCTTGTTGATGGGCACGTCGGTCTGGATGAACGGCGTGTAAGGCTGGTCGTTGTGGCCCAGACTGCGGCCGACATGGCTGACGATGCCCTGGGTGACGGTGTAGTCGAAGTCGAATGGCGAGCCGATGGCCAGCACCCACTGCCCGGGCTTCAGGGACTTGGATTCACCGATGGTCACTGCGGGCAATCCGGTGGCATCGACCTTCAGCAGCGCGATGTCGTAGATCTTGTCGGTGCCGACAACCTTGGCATCGAACACACGCCGATCCTGCAGGCGCACCTTGACACTGTCGGCTCCATCGACGACATGATTGTTGGTGAGGATGTAGCCGTCCGTGGAAATGATGAAACCCGACCCCAGCGAGGAACGCCGCGGCATGCCGTGCTGATACGGCATGCCGGGCTGACCGAAGAACCGCCGGAAGATTTCCGGCATACCCGGCGGCAGCTGTTGCCGGGAACGCTGCGGCATCTGGCGCGGGCGCGACTCGTCGTAATTGGCCTCCACATGCACCACCGACGAGGCGTTTTCGGCAACGATGGAGGTGAAGTCGGGCAACTCGGCGGCAGCCGCCGGGACGGCTGCCCACGCCAGCAGGCCCAGCAATGCAAGCGAGGCAAAACGTGGATACGAAGACAATGTTTTCATGACATGGTCCTTCTTCAGGTCAAAACGGGGGCGTGCGACTCCATTCGGAGTCACGAACATGGGAAATTTGTGGGGACGCGTCCAGGCCGACAGGCGCGTAGCGCACGATTCAGGCCGGCAGCACTACAACTGCGTCAACGCGGTGGCGAGCCGGCGACGGCGCGTGGCGGCGGCTGCTGCCAGTGAGCATTGGCCCGCGGCACCGGCTCGCCGGCGCGCACGGCAATGATCAGGGGCATTCCGTGATAACGCATCACGGGTGCACGCGATTGCAGCCAGACCGGTTGCTGCCTTGCCTGTGGTACCACGACCGGGCCGGGAATGTTGCGCACGGCGGCAGCCGGCTGCACGTTGAGATAGTCATCACCGGCATGCATCAGCAAAGCGGCGGACACATTGTTGGCATCGGATCGGGATGCCGCCAGGCTGGCTTCACCGGGGGAGATGTCGGCCACCAACGGGGTTGCCGGGCGGGTCACCGCCTGATCGCTGGCCACGGGTGCCGCGGCGGGCAACGCGCCCTGTGGCTGCATCCATACCAGCGCGGCCATGGCGACGCTGGCCGCAATGCCGCCGCCAAGGCCATAGCGCAACCAGCGATGCGGCCTGTGTGTCGTGGCTTTTGCAGGGCTTTCGCTGGCGATGACGCGCTGTACCCGGATACTGAAGTTGGTGACCGGTGGCACCCGCTCGCCACGCAGGCTTTCCCCGATCAGGTGATAACGCGACCACAGACTGGCCAGTTCGGTGTCTTCACCGACATGCCGAAGCACGAAACGCAGTTCGTCATGGCCCAATTCGCCATCAAGCAGGGCAGAAAGCTGTTGTTTGCTCAAGTCATTCATCAGGGGTGTTCTCATCCACAAGCAACGGGCGAAGCTTTCCGTCGATGGCCTCGCGGGCCCGGTAGATTCGCGACCGTACCGTTCCAATGGGGCAATCCATGCGTTGCGCGATTTCCTCGTACGACAAACCCTCCGATTCACGCAGCGTAACAGCCTCGCGCAGATCGTCCGGTAATTCTTGGACAGTAGCCAGGACGGTTTGTTCAATTTCCTGACGCAGGAGCTCATGTTCGGGGCTGGCATTGTCGTTGAAGCGCACGAAACGCTCGTAGTGCTCGGCATCCTCGACGGCAATGTCGGTGGCCGGCGGACGACGTCCACGCGACACCAGATGGTTCTTGGCGGTGTTGGTCGCAATGCGATACAACCAAGTATAGAAGGCACTGTCGCCGCGGAATGACTTCAGCGCCCGGTACGCCCGGATGAAGGCATCCTGGGCCACGTCCTCGGCCTCGCTCCAATCGCTGATATAGCGCGAAACAATGGCAAGGACGCGTCGCTGGTATTTGCGCACCAGCAGGTCGAACGCGGCGTTGTCACCTTTGCGCGCTCGCTCGATCAGTACCTGATCTGCTTCTCGTTCCGACATGCATTCCCTTTTTCGGGCCGTCCAGACCCGCTCGTGCGCATTCGCGCGTAAAAATGGACCCACACTCGTGCCGCAAGTTCCCCGTTGCGCCACCACGGCGCGTGCTCAATCGGCAAACCCTGTGCTCAGGATACTCCACCGGGCCGCCCGGGCCGCCCGACATCATCAAAGATTCTGCACCAGCGGGAAACTGCCGGCATAAACACGCTCACGTTCAACCAGCAGCGCTTCCATGTCGGCCGTGGGCAACGGCTGACAGAACAGATAGCCTTGCAGCTCCTCGCAGTGGTGCGAACGCAGGAACTCGAGGTGATCCTCGGTTTCCACGCCCTCGGCAACCACCTTGTGGTGCAGGCTGTGGGCCATGGAGATGGTCGCGCGCACGATGGCCTCGTCGTCAGGGTCAATGCCGATATTGCGCACGAATGTCTGGTCGATCTTGACACGATTGGCCGGAAACCGCCGGAGATAATCCAGCGATGCCTGACCGGTACCGAAATCATCGATGGCAACACTGCAACCCATGGCCCGGAAGGCAGCCAGTTTCCGCGTCAAACCCGAAATCTGACGCACATCCATGCTCTCGGTCACTTCCAGCTCCAGCAAACTCGGTGACAGGCCGGAATCACCCAGCGCCTGGCGAATCTGCTCGACGATATTGTCTTGCTGCAGCTGCAATGCGGAGACGTTGACACCCACGCGCAGCGGCAACTGGAAGCGTTGCTGCCATTGACGCACCTGGGTGCAGGCCGTGCGCAGAACCCAGGTCCCGATGGAAGCAATCAGGCCGGTTTCCTCGGCGATGGGAATGAAGAACCCCGGACCGATCATGCCCAGCTCCGGATGCTGCCAACGCACCAGCGCCTCGAAGCCGACGATATCCTCGGAGTACGCATCGATCTGCGGCTGGTAGTAGACCCGCAACTCGCCATTGTCCTCGGCCACCCGCAGTTGCCGTTCCAGGGCCACGCGCTGTTTGTGTGATTCCTCGGGCACGGCCTCGTAAGCCTGGATGCTGCTGCGCCCCTGCTGGTTCTTGGCGCTGTACATGGCCAGATCCGCGTGTTTCAGCAAGGCGTCGGCATCGCCGCCATCGTCGGGATAGAAGCTCAGACCCATGGACACGGTGACCTTCAGTTCCGTTTCATCGGCCAGGATCAGCGGGTCGTCCATGGCCTGGATGATGCGTTCGGCCACCCGCAGGGCATCGCGCCGCTCCACCACGTGACGCAACAACAAGGTGAACTCGTCACCGGCATAGCGGGCCACCGTGTCCGCCTTGCCGATGCTGCGCGACAGACGCCGCGCCACGGCCTTCAGGACATGGTCGCCGACACCATGGCCCAGCGAATCGTTGATGGTCTTGAAGCGATCCAGATCCACGAACATCACGGCAAAAATCTCGCCGGTACGGTCCGAAGAACGCAACACGCTCTGCAGGCGTTCGTTGAACAGCAGGCGATTCGGCAACCTGGTCAGACCATCGCGCAGGCCCGTGGCACGTCCGGCGTCCTCGGCACGACGAAGCTGCAGCGCGAAGGCGAAGCGCGAAGCCACGATGCGGATCACGTCCATGCCACCGATGGTCCGGGAAATCGGTTTGCGCGCAGCCAGAATCAGTGCCCCCAGGACGTCCCGCCGGGCATCCACCAGCGGCAAGCCGACAAAACTGCCGAAGCCGGTTTCCTGGATCAGTTGCGCCATCTCGCCCAAGCGCCCGGTGCCGCCCAGGTGCACCACCGGCTTTCCTTGCAGGACAAGCCGCACCACCGATGTGTCAGCGAGGTCCGGACGCTTGCCCCGGTACTCCTCGCCCCATGCCGAACCCAGAACTTCGATACACGAGCCGTCTTCGCGCCGCTCCTGGAGAACTGCCGCAAGGTCCAGCTGCATGCCGTGGATCAGCTGGATCAGAGCGGGCTGCAGGTCACCATCGACGTCCAGGTTCGTGAGCAGGTTCCGCAACAGTGCCAGGTCCTGCTCGACCTGCTTCACGGGTGACAAGTCCCGGATGAAATCCACGCGCACGCGTCGGTCGCCACGCATGACCAGCCGTGCGTGTGTCTGCGCCAGCAACGGCGTGTTGTCGGCGGTCCGCCAACTGAAGCGGTAGCTGACCTGACCCTCCTCGGCCAGGCGATCGGCGAACAGTTGGCGCTGTTCCTTGCTGTGGTCGACATCGATACTTCCCAGCGGCTGACCCACCGCATCGGCACCGGATCGGCCCCCTCGGGCCACAAATGCATCGTTGACCTCGATGATGCGCCCTGAGTCCAGGTCCGAGACCACGATACCGTCGATGCTGCTCGCAAACGCGAAACGGTAATCCGCATGCGCCACGCCTGCCGCAGCGGGCTGTCCTGCCAGCGTCTGGCGAACCCGGAACAGGACCTCCGAGGACAAGACCGGGCTGCGAACCCATGCAACCACGCCCGGTGGGTGATTGAAATAGCCCCAGCGCTGCGGTTCGTGGCCATCGCCGATGACACCAATGATCGGCACCTGACTGTGCTGCACCGAACTGCAGAAATTCACCACCTCGTCGGGCTCGCCCCGGAACTCGGCAATCACCAGCGCCAGAGGCATGCCGTCATCCAGATAGCGGTGAGCATGGGCCAGATCGGACGCGGTGTGGATCATCACCTCGCGCAGCTCCGTGTCGATGACGTCGAACAGAACCCGGCGGTCATCGCGCCGGGCGGTAACGATCAACACGGCTCGGCCGGGAGGACTCATCGCACCCATTGCCCATCCCGCAGTCGTGGCCGCGCTTCCTCGTTGCTGGTGACCCGCAAACGCATGCACGCAGAAGCCAGTTGCGGGTCGGCATCCTCGGCACGGCCGAACAGGACCACCCGGCGCGCCGGTCCGTCCTCCAGCCGATCGAGGGCAGCAAGATTGCCCAGCTCGTGCGGCGTCAACGCAGCGATATCGGTGCGCAACAGATAAATACCGAAATGCATGCTGCGACGGATAAAGCGCAACGCATCGGACAGCCGATTGCTCACCGGCATGCCGGCCCCGCCTTCCCGCAAGCTGTGCAAGCCGCCGTCATCGGTCCACAAGTACAGCGCCTGACCGGTACGTCGTGCCAGGATGCGCAGGTTTTCCACCAGCTCATCGGCATCGGCAGCATCCAGCAGGACGAGGTTGCTGGGCGAGTCGGCGATGCGTTGCATCACTTCGGCGGCCGCGCGCCCGCCTGTTGTCTTGTTATCCACCATGCCTGCCGCACCCCGTCACAGCACCCGACCTGAACGACTCACAATGTCGAACGGCATTGCCAAAAACCGCTGAAACCCGGAGGTTTCGGCGCACTCTTCGAACACCGCGTCACTCCCGGCACGTTTTCGTCTCGTGTTTTCGTGCCACTCGCGGCTTCTCGCGATGCCGCATGCACCATCGTCCCCGGCGCGCACTTGCTTCACCATTGCAGCTTGTGGTCAACCCCGCAATCATCCGCAATCGGCATGAATACCAGCCATCTGCAGACCAGCACGGCCAAACCGCAGCAGGGACGGACCGACGACGCATTGACCGCACCGGCCTCGAGGCTTGATGATAACCCTTCCTCATTTCCCGGTCACATGCAAATGTTCGAAGGCTTGAAACTGACGCACTGGCGCAGCGCGATCAACGCGGATGACGTCGTGTTGTTGACACTGGATCGCGCGGACACATCCGTCAACGCATTGTCACGCGCCGTCCTCGACGAGCTGGCGCGCATCATCGAGCGGTTGCGCATCAACCAACCACGAGGCGTCATCATTTGCTCCGGCAAGGAAGACAGCTTCGTGGTCGGTGCCGACCTGCACGAGTTCGAGGGCTACGCCCGTGATGGCGTGGTCCTAGATGCCATCCGCAATGGCCAGAAAGTCTTCCAGAGCCTGGCCGAACTGCCTTGCCCGACCGTGGCTGCCATCCACGGCACCTGCCTCGGCGGCGGCACCGAGATGTCGCTGGCCTGCGACATGCGCGTGGCCAGCAACGCCGGCGCAACCCGCATCGGCCTGCCGGAAGTGCAACTGGGCATCCATCCAGGCTGGGGCGGCACGGCCCGCCTGCCACGCCTGATTGGCACGCCCGATGCCATGCAACTCATGCTGACCGGCGCACCGGCACGGGCAAAGAAAGCACGATCACTGGGGCTGGTGGACAAGCTGGTGGCCCCCGACGAACTGATCGACGCCGCCCGAAAACTGGTACGTACCGGCTACAAGCGCCCTTTGCGTCAGCGCCTGACGGCCTGGTTGACCAACACCTGGCCGGCGCGCCAGGCACTGGCCCCGGTCCTGGTGAAACGGACCGCGCGCAAGGCCCGCAAGGCGCATTACCCGGCCCCGTTCGCCACCATCGACGTCTGGCGCAAAGGCGGCGGGAACATTCATCGCCGCCTGCTGCTGGAAGCACGTTCCGTGGAACGCCTGGCCGCCACGCCCACGGCCGCCAACCTGATGCGCGTGTTCTTCCTCAGCGAGCGCCTGAAGGGACTGGGCAAGGGCGTGGAACACGCTGTCCGGCACATTCATGTCGTCGGTGCCGGCGTGATGGGCGGCGATATCGCCGCCTGGTGCGCCTGGCGCGGCTTCGAGGTCAGCCTGCAGGATCGCGAGATGAAGTACATTTCGCCGGCCATGGACCGGGCCAAGGCGCTGTTCCAGCGCAAGGCGCACGGCGACAAGGCCAAGGCGGAGGCGGCCGGCAAGCGCTTGCAAGCGGATGTCGACGGCAAGGGCGTGGCCACCTCACAACTCGCCATCGAGGCGATCTTCGAGGACAAGGACGCCAAGCAGGCGCTCTACGCAGCCCTGGAAAAACACCTGGACCCGGCGGCCCTGCTGGCCAGCAATACCTCCAGCATTCCGCTGGCCGAGCTGCGCGAAACCCTGCAGCGTCCGCAACAGTTCATGGGTCTGCATTTTTTCAATCCGGTGGCAAAGATGCCACTGGTCGAAGTGGTGTTGCATGACCAGCTCGACGACGAGGCCCGCAAGCGCGGCCTGGCGCTGGTACACGCCCTGGGTAAGTTCCCGGTCCCGGTCAAGGGCACGCCGGGCTTCCTGGTCAACCGCATCCTCATGCCCTACCTGCTGGAATCCATCCGGGCCTTGTCCGAGGGCGTTCCGGGCGCGGTGCTGGACAAGGCCGCACGCCACTTCGGCATGCCCATGGGGCCCATCGAGCTGGCCGACACCGTCGGCCTGGACGTAGCGGCCTCGGTTGGCCGGGAACTGGCGCCCTTCCTTGGCCTGGAGCTGCCCGAAGGCGTCGACAAACTGGTCGATACCGGCAACCGCGGCAAGAAGACCAGCAAGGGCTTTTATGTCTGGGAAGACGGCAAGCCACAAAAACCCGAAGTGCCGGACAACTACACGGCCCCGGACGACCTGACCGACCGCATCATCCTGCCCATGCTCAACGAGGCGGTCGCCTGCCTTGCCGAAGGCGTGGTCGAAGATGCCGGCCTGCTGGATGCCGGCGTCATTTTCGGCACCGGGTTCGCTCCCTTCCGTGGCGGTCCGATTGCCTACGTCCGCAGCTGTGGTGTCGACGATTTGACGACGCGCCTGGAAGCGCTGGCCGCACGTTACGGCGACCGGTTCAAGCCGCGCCCCGGCTGGGACAACCCGGCCCTGAAAGAAGATCAGGCTGCGTAAGCGAGCACGGCCACAGCCGCCACGGCCAGGCCCAGCCCGGCCGTGTTGGCCTTGTTGAGGCGCTCGCGAAAAGCCACCACGCCAATCAACGTCGCCAGCACGATGACGCCGATGTTCATGCCGGCAAACACCAGCGCCGGATCATCGGACATGGCGCGATGGGCGCGGATGTAGCACACGATGTTGCCGCAGTTGAGCAGGCCCAGCAGCACGCCGGCCAGCAGATGGCGCCAGCGCCAGTGCGCCCTGCGACGGCGATACAGCCACGCCAGTGCGAGGAAGGAAACCAGGGCTGCCAAGGCAAAGGCGGTGAACAGCACACTGGTCGACGAGGCCGCGCCCAGCCGCGCCATCATCTTGAAC
Organism: uncultured Rhodanobacteraceae bacterium; assembly: GCA_964583865.1. GTDB lineage: Bacteria > Pseudomonadota > Gammaproteobacteria > Xanthomonadales > Rhodanobacteraceae > DASSBG01. The sequence goes on from CAZOXZ010000063.1 coordinate 9,328, forward strand.
AGGATGTCGATGACGCCCATGCCGACGAAGACCACCAGCAGCAGCAAGCCGCCGCGCCCGCCCAGCGGCCCTGAACGACCACGCCGCACCACCAGCAGCGCCATGGCCAGCAGCCCCAGCCCGGCTCCCAGTGCCTTGATGGGTGTCAGCACCTCGCCGAACAGGGCAAAGGCCGCCACCAACGGCACCAGCAGGGACAGGCGCATGGCCGCGTCGGTGCGCACCACGCCGGTGCGGCGTACCGCCAGTGCCAGGACCCAGAACATGGACGGCAAGCCCAGACCCAGCAGCAGCAACAATGCCCACGCCCGGCTGCCGGCGTGCATCAGTGCCAGCGGCGCCGGCTGCAGCCATGCGAATACCAACCCGGCTGCAACCAGGTAATTGACGAAAATCGCCTGGCGAATGTCCAGCCCGAATCGCGGCGCCAGTTTCAGCAACACCGACACGGCCACACTGAAGGCAATTGCCAGCCACAGGTACTGCATCTTCAATCGTCTCCGGAAGCCACGCCCGCGGCAGCGGCACGTATCACCACATCAAATCGTCCGGAACGCCGTCATCGGCCATGCCGTCGGCACCCGGCTCGACCAGCAAGGCCAGGCAACCCGGCTCGATCGCCGCCGCCTTGCGCGCCAGCTCGGCAGTCACCAGCATGAAGCGGCCACGCAGCTGCACCACGGCCAGCTCGCCATCGTTGAGCGCACGCAGCTGCTCGGCCGTGACATGCACCCGGCGAATCTTGCCGTGGAACTCATAGTGGCGCACCTGCTCGGCCTCGGCCGTATCCAGCCCCTGGCCTTCCAGCAACTGCCGCAGGCGTTTGCGGCGCGCCTTCTTTTCCTCGGCCTTGCGTTTGGCTTCGGCGCGCTCGCGCGCCTCGGACTGCTGACGCAGCGACCAGGCCTTTGCGAGGTCCAGTTCTTCGTCTTCGCGCGGCGTGCTCGTGCGCCGCTTGGCGGCCTTGTTGCCACGGTTTGCCTTGGGGCCTCCGCCACGGGCCTTCCGCGGCGGCTTGACGCCGCTTTGCAGCAGCGCATCTCGCAACGAGTTCGACATGATCAGCCGGATCCGTTCAGTAGTGAGGGGGCGGCGGCTCCTCGCCGGGGTCATGGTCACTGTCGGCGCGCAGCGAAGCCACATCAGCCCGCAGCGCCTCCAGATGGCGTTCGATGGCATTCAGGCGACGCACCAGCGCCGTGTCAGCAGCCGTCAGACCGCCCACGGCGTCATCCAGGAACGTCAGACGCACCTGGATATCTTCGAGCTGGTGATCAAGCGTTGGCATGTGCCATTCCATCGAATCCCCGGACACTGCGGCCGCGGCCTATGCCATAGTACGCCAGACCGGCGGCTTCCACATGCTCGGGATCATAGATGTTGCGGCCATCGAACAACACTTTCTCGCGCAACTGTGCGGCCAGGTGTTCGAGATCACAGCCGCGAAACTGCTTCCACTCGGTGATCACCACCAGCGCATCGGCGCCTTCCACGGCCGCCATGTCGCTGTCGCACAGCACCAGATCATCGCGCTCGCCGTAGATGCGGCGCGCCTCATTGCGTGCCTCCGGATCAAACGCGCGCACCCGCGCACCGGCGCGCCACAGGGCCTCCATCAAGGCCCGGCTCGGCGCCTCGCGCATGTCATCCGTGTTCGGCTTGAAGGCCAGGCCCCACAAGGCGATGCAACGCCCCTTCAGGCGGCCTGAAAAATGTCGCTCGATGAGCTCGAAGAGATGGCGCTTCTGGCGCGCATTGACCGTTTCCACGGCATCCAGGATGCGCGCTTCGTGATCATGCACCGCCGCCAGGTGACGCAGGGCGGTCACGTCCTTGGGGAAACAGGAACCGCCATAACCCGCGCCCGGATAAATGAAGTGATAGCCGATACGCGCATCGGCGCCCATGCCACGGCGCACGCTCTCGATATCCGCACCCACCTGCTCGGCAATGGCCGCCATTTCGTTCATGAAGCTGATCTTGGTGGCCAGCATGGCATTGGAGGCGTACTTGGTCATTTCCGCCGAGCGCTCATCCATGACCAGAATGCGGTCATTGTTGCGCTGGAATGGCTGATACAGCGTGCGCATGGTCTCGATGGCACGCGGGCTGCGCGAGCCGAGAATGATGCGGTCCGGGCGCATGCAGTCGGCAACGGCAGCACCTTCCTTCAGGAACTCGGGGTTGGAGACCACGTCGAAGGCCACCTCGACACCACGCTCCGCCAACCGGCCGGCCAGTACCTGGCGTACCTTTTCCGCCGTGCCCACCGGCACGGTCGACTTGTTCACCACGACCAGCGGCTGGTGCAGCAGGCCGCCGATCTCATCGGCAACCGCCAGCACGTAGCCCAGATCCGCGCTGCCATCCTCATCCGGCGGCGTGCCCACCGCAATGAAGGCAACCTCGGCCTGGGCCATGGCCCGGGCGGCATCGGTGGTGAATGTCAAACGCCCGGCTTCACGATTGCGCTGGACCATGGGTTCCAGGCCAGGCTCGAAAATCGGGATCTCGCCCTGATTCAGACGCGCAATCTTGTCCGCGTCGACATCAACGCAAACGACGTCATTACCCATCTCCGCCAGACACGTGCCCGTGACCAGCCCGACATAACCGGTACCGAATACGGCAACATGCATGCTCGTGCTCCCCAGCTGCTGTCCGCAGTTGCTTGTGCGGAACAAGAATGCGAACGGCGCGCCTGAGCGCGCCGCCGCATGATTTCAAGTTGAAGCGTCGCCCGATGGATCAGGACTTGCTCTTGTCGCCTGCTTCGTCCTTGACGATCTTCAGCAGCTCGACCTCGAACTTCAACGTCGAGTTGGGGCCGATGGGACCGGCACCGTGCTCACCGTAGGCCAGATCCGACGGGATCCAGAAGGTGAACTTGCTGCCCACGGGCATCAACTGCAGCGCCTCGGCCCAGCCCGGGATGACGCCGGAGAGCGGGAAGGTCGCCGGCTCGCCACGCTTGTAGGAGCTGTCGAAGACCGTGCCGTCAAGCAGCGAGCCTTCGTAATTGACCTGCACCGTGTCGCTGGCCTTGGGCTTGGCCCCGTCACCCATCTTCGCGACCTTGTACTGCAGGCCGGAAGCGGTGACATGCACGCCGTCAGCTTTGCTGTTGGTGGCCAGGAAAGCCTCACCTTCCTGCTTGTTCTTGGTCGCGACTTCCTTCTGGATGGCCTTCATCTTGGCCTGCATCTTCTTCGAGAACGCCTGGCCGACTTCCTGTGCCTCGTCCGGCGTCATGGCCGGCTCCTGACCGCTGAGCACATCCTTGACCGCCTGGGCAACCACGGCCGGATCGAGCTCCTCGACAACCGGAGCGGGCAGGTTGCCCGCCATGCTCATGCCGACCATGTAACTGTTCTTGGCTTTCTCGGTGTTCAACTGCGGGCTAGCCGCCATAGCTGACGCGGTCACGCCAAGGGCCATGGCAATGGCTGCCGACGTGAGCGTCATACGCACAACAGACTTCATATCAACTCCTGGATTCATAGTGATGCCGGCCAGGCCGGAGTATTTCCCGCGGCCGCAGCAGGACACGGCATTTTCCGCATATCTGCTGTTGAAGGCAAACGGGCTCCTACCTCTGACCACAACGGTGATCGTTCGTTCACTGCTCCAGCGACCACATTCATCGAGCGGCACAAACGCCCCTGAGCGGTTGCCAAACGACAGACCCAACCTCAGGCGAGCCTGTTCTCCGCGCCACCGACTCTGCGCTCGGACCGCACAACAATCCGCACAGATCATGGTTGCAAATCAGACTGTTGCACGCATGCACCGTGCCAACAACCACCCCATCGCACAAGCTTCCACGGGCCAGCGGCAGACATGCCTGGGGCCGACCGCCGACCTCCGGGTACGACAGGCAGCACTCCATGGCGTCGCCCGTGCTCGGGATCGAACAGGCAACTTCGAAAATATGAACGAATCATGAAGAAGGAAACCGAAAGTATTTCTTGCTACATCATTTGTGTTATAGTCCTCTACAACACCAGTTCATCAATACAGGTATTCGCCATGCGCAGCATGTCCACCGCCCTTCTCGCAGCCGCCTTTTCGCTATTGTTCCTTCTGGCAAGTCAGATCGTGACCCACGCAGCATCCTCGCCAGTGCCCGTGCCTTCCCCGGCAAACAGGCACGCCACCGTCCTGCCGGAGATCACCGTGACCGCCACCGTAGCCGAAGATTCCTCATCCATGCTCGTGGATTTCGCCACACGACCCGTGTACTGGCTGCCAGGCACATCCGTTTTCAATACACAGGCCTGGCGGATGCCGTACTACTCCTTCGAAGCCCTGCCAGCCACACGCCGGGACTTTTGATGCCATGACCATGCAATGGAAAGACGATGTTCCCATTTATCGCCAGGTCCATGGCCGCGTGGTCCGGATGATCCTCGAGGGTCAGCTGACGACCGACGACACACTGCCGTCAGTGCGCCAGGTGGCCGCCGAGCTGGAAATCAATCCGTTGACCGTGTCCAAGGCTTACCAAGCCCTGGTGGATGAAAATCTCGTTTACAAGAAAAGAGGACTGGGCATGTTTGTTGCCGAGAACGCCCGCGAGGCGTTGCTGAAATCCGAACGCCAGCACTTTCTGGAGCAGGAGTGGCCGGCGCTGCTGGCGCGCATCGAGCGCCTGGGCCTGGACCTCGATGCATTGGTCGAAGCCGCCCGCGACCGCGGAGGACCGGAATCATGAGCGTCGTTACCGCACGCAACCTCAGCAAGCGCTACAAGACAACCACCGCACTTGATGAGGCCAGCTT
>CAZOXZ010000064.1:0-13731 GCA_964583865.1 uncultured Rhodanobacteraceae bacterium
CCAGCCGCTCGCGAGCTGCGAACCGCCGATAGGGCGGTTCGGTCTCGCTCCCCCTACTCGAAACCGTCGGCGAAGATACGGTCGAGGTCCACGGCGCTCACTTCCACGGCACCGAAGTCGCAGAGGCTGCCGACCGGCCATGGTCGCACCATGTCGCGCTGATCGATGTCGACGGCATTGCTGCCGACGAGGCACGGCGCGCTGTCGACAGCCTCGCTGCCCGGTTGGGGCAACATGGTTCTGGTGGTTCCACCATTCCAGCGCAGCGACCCGAGTTGTGGATTGCCGACCGTCACGGCAGTAACGTTGCAGACCGGACCGGGCGTTGGCCAGGCGAGATTCTCGCCGGTGTTCTCGATGACGCCGTACCCATCGCAATTGCTGTTGTCGTTCCCACGCGTGTTGCCAGCGATGACGACGTTGTCGAAGCGTGTCTGCGTGATGCCTGCCGCTTGATACATGCCGCCGGCGGACAGGAACGCATGGTTGCCGGCAAGGGTGACGTGTCGCAATGTGACGTTGTCGTTCGACACGCTGATGCCGCCGCCGGTATAGGCGGTGTTGCCATGAATGGTGGCGTTCACGATGGTCGCCTGCTGCGATAGCTGCATGCCGCCGCCGGTGCCCCAAGCGGTGTTGCCGGAGATGGTTGACCGCGACAGGGTCAGGGGGCTGAAGTTGGCGATACCGCCGCCAGCGCTTTGGGCGACGTTGTCGCTGATGGTGCTGCGCTCGATGCTGGCGCCTTCGCCGGAGGTGAACACACCGCCACCGCGATCGGCCGAGTTGCCCGTAATGGTACTGTCCCGGATGTCCACCGTGCCGGTGCTGTGAATGCCGCCGCCGTCGCGGCCGGCCATGTTGTCGCGCACGGTGACCTTGTCCAGCGTCAGATATCCGTTGTTGATGATCCCGCCGCCGTCATCGAAGGCGGCGTATCCATTGCTGATCACGATGTTTTCGAGGGTCACGCTGGTGGCGCTGTTGTAGATGTTGATGACGCGCTGCTGGTCGTTGCCGCTCAATGTGATGTCGGCATTGCCGTCGCCATTGATGTCGCCGGTGACGATGGTGTCCTGCGAGTTCTCGAAGCGTAGCTCGCCTGCTGCGGCGGACAGCGTGATGGTCGAGTCCATCAGCGCGGGCGCAAACACGATGGTGTCCGAGTTGTAGCCCAAGCCCTGGGCGCAGTCGGAGTGCAGGAAGCCTTCGGTCGCGTTGTCGATGGCTTCGCGCAGCGTGCAGTGGCCATCGGCCACGACATTGTCGGCGGTGGAATCGACCGTGATGGTGTTGGCTTGCGCTTGCATGGCAGCGACGCCGATGCTGGCGGTGAGCGCCAGCGCAATGCTGCGGCACAGGCGCCGACGTTGGGGTGTGTGGTGGATCATGACGTGTCTCCGGGGCAAGTTGCGTGATCGCGGCCGACAATTCGGGCCGGCCTCGCTTCTTGCAACGACATCTGTGGCCTGCTCCCCTCACTGGTGAGACCGGCATCGCGAATGCAGATGCCGCCACCCTGGCTGTAGTCCTTGCAATCCTTGCCGGCAGGCCTGCCGTTGCGTAGCGTCAATCGCCGCCGTGTCCGGTGGCCAGTGGCGTGTTGCAAGACCACGCCGGACCTGGCAGATCCGGCCCGGCGCGTGGTGGCCCCGCATGCGTTGCATGGCTCACGGAGACGCTCAATCAAAGCCGTTGCGGAAAATGACCAGCGTGTCACGGTCAGTGTCGCTGAACGGACCAATGGTCGTGGTGGCGGCGGCCGCGCCGAGCGTCGCCGTGGTGCCGCTGGCGTCGTCTTTCACCGGCACCTGAAGTTCGTAGGATACCGAGGCCGAGGATGCCAGCGTCAAGCCACTGTCGGCCAGTGGACCGGTACCGGAGGCGGTGCAGCCGCTGCCGCCGGTCACGGTGCAGCTCCAGCTGGCCTGGCTCCAGTCGAATTGTGCCGGCTGGGTGACGGCGAGCTCGATGTCGCTGGCGGTTGTGGTGCCGTTGTTGGTGACGGTCACCGTGTAGCTCAGTGGTTTGCCATAGGCGGCATAACCGGTGGCATCGTCGATACCCACGGCCAGGCCGATGCTGCTGCCGCCAAGATCGACCGTCAGCGGTTGTGGCCGGCCGTTGCTGCTGACCCGCAGCACGGCCTTGTGGCTGGCCGCGCTCTGCGGTTGATAGGTGGCGCTGAGCGCGCAGTCATTGCCGGCAGGAAGAAGCATGGTGAAGCACCCATTGGGATCGTCGACAAGGAATGCCGCCGGATCACGGCCCGTGATCGAGCTGCCTCCCAGTTGCACGGGAAAATCGCCCTGATTGCTGAGCGTCAGACTGACGCTGTGCTGGGCGTTGAGTGCGGTGACCGGGAAAGCCACCGCTGAGGGCGTGATGGCGAGCTGCGGAAAGTCCCCGCGCAGGGTGATGTTGTAAGCGACCTGGCCGGTGAGGTCCCACCAATCGGAAGTGTCCTGCCATATCAGCGCGTCGGGGATGAGCACATGGTCGTCGATCAACATGATATGGGAGTAGCCGCCCGCGCCGAATCGGCCGGTGCCGATGATCAACGCGTATTCGCCCGGCGTGAGGGTTAGCCCGGCGAAGTCACCGCGGTAGTCGCCTGCACGCTGCCCGACCTGGATCAAGGTCGTGCCGACCAGACTCTGCGCGAAAGCGGTGCTGCCATAGGGCTGAGGCCGGGCAGTTGCCGATGGCAGGTGCACGATGGCCGCGAAGACGGCACCACTGCCGTTCCGCAGCCATGCCGAGACGTGCTCTACCGTGACCGTGTGCGTGATGTGGAAACGGCTGGCGAAGTGGTTGCCGGAGTTGATGGTGTAGCTGCCATGAGACCAGCGCGCGAAACGCGTTGCGGTGCGTTGGAGGAAATCGATGTTGTCCGGAGGTAGGGACACGTCATGACCGCGCACGAACAGCCGCGGTGACGATGCCATCAGGATGCGTTCGCCCGTCGAGACTCTGACGTTGTAAACGCCTTGGTAGCTGTTGCTGGTGGTGAAGTCCGGCGCGGAGACGAAGCCACCGCTGGCCGGCGCACCGTTGCGGCCGCGACCGATGGCGATGGCATACCAACCTGGTTGCACCGTTACGGCAATGTCGCCGCTGACGTTGCCGCCCGTGCCGACCGGCGTCAGCAACGTGCTGGCCAGCAGGTTGCCGTCACCCGGAATGTCAGGATAGCTGTCGGACGTGTCCAGCTTGTACAAGGCGGCATAAACCGGCGTTGGTGTGCCGCTCACCTCCAGCCACGAACCCAGCGCCGTGATCCGTGTGGGTGAGGTGACCCGGAAGCTGGCGGAAGTCGCGAACGAGGATGACACCACGACCCCGCTCGGGTTGGTCAGCGCCGGTGCGCTCATGGGCACGGTGGTGAATATGACCGGGTCGGGCGTCTGGGCGCGGGCCTGCTGCGGTGGTACCAGCAGTACCGCGACCAGCAGCAGAAAGGCAGCGGACAGGACGCGCTTGCAACGTGGCGGCAGGTGGTCCGTCTCGCCGTGGCGTGGGTTGTGGTGAATGCGCAGCGACGTTGACATGAGATTCTCCCGGGGCGAGTGACAGGGCAGAATGAAGTCGCCCTGGTTCTGGTAACGACATGTCCGTGCCGATTCCCTCATGGGTGTCATGTTGGCTCGCGCCGTCGGGCTCGCGCGGACCGCGATCGTGACCTGTCAGTGCTGTGGTTTGCGGTGGTGCCACACGTCTGGCGGCGGTTGCCAATCGGTCAGAACCATCCACGCCGGACCCGACAATGACGGCACTCGAACTTCCTTGGTCGGCACAGGCGCAGCTGGACCCTGTCATCACAAACCATGGCATTCGCTCAACGAATGCTCGCTTCGATGTGATGCCCGTGCCGTTGCACTTGCAAGCGGGGCATGGCGGTGACGCGCTGCCATGCGCCGGGGAGCAATGGCCTGCCGTCGACATAATGCACAAGGCGCAGCCAGGTCTGGTCATTGCGGCGAACCGCGTCGACGCGGAGCAGTGGCACTCCGGTGCCGCTGGTGATGACACGTTACGGTAGCGGTTGGTCGAGTGGGATGCCGCCGGGCACGTGCAAGGAAAAATCGGCGCCGGCAGTGCCGGCGACGAATGTGGATGTGCTCGGCCCGGGCGGGTCGAAGTCGTCGCGGAAGATGGTGTCGCTGTCGTTTACGTTGGTCAGCACGAAGGTGGCGCTCGGGACAGCCGGCCAGTCGGCGGCGGACACTTGCACGCTGTAGCTGCCGGCGATGCCGTTGGCTCGACAGAACAACTGCGCCGTGCCCGAGGCGCTCGTGATGCCGGTACGGCAGGTGGCGCCGGACTGGCCCGGTACGGCCAGGGCAGCGTGCACCGGTACACCCGCCGCCGGAAGCCCTGCGGGCCCGGTGACCTGCACCAGCAGCGGACTGGCGAAATCGTGCCAGATGGTCGTGCTCTGGTTCGTTCCCCAGATTGCGGTGATGGCCGCCGGGACGGCGGCCTCGGTCGCACCGATGTCGCAATGCACGCCTTGTGGCCGCAGCACACCGCGCTGGTCGGCGCCCTGGCAGCGACTGTCGTCGCCGGCGTCGATGGTGGCGCTGCCATCCTGGGGGAGCATGGTTTTTGTCGGTCCGCCGTAGTCTGCCAGTGGACCGAGGTTGAGGTTGGCCACGGAACCGAGGAGGTTGTGGTCGCCGGTGCGGGTGCCGCCGTTGATGTCACCCCCACTATTGCCCGAGATGATGCTGTTGTACATGGTGATGGTGCCGGACGGGAACGCCATGTGGATGGTGCCGGCCAACGTGGCGTGGTTGGCGCTGAGGGTCGCGTTGTCGAGCGTGATGCTCCCCATGTGTGTGTAGATCGCGCTGCCACGGGTCGCGGTGTTGTGAGCGAGGGTACTGTTGGTCAGGCTGATGCTGGCATCCGCCGAATAGATGGCGCCGCCGTAGGATGCGGTGTTGCCGCTGGCGGTGCTGTTGCTCAGGATCAGCGAGCCACTGCTGGCGTGGATGGCACCGCCCCAGGATGCGGTGTTGCCACTCAGGGTGCTGTTGACCAGCGTGACGTCACCGTCGCTGGATCGAATGGCCCCGCCGTAGTCGGCAGAATTGTTGTCAACGGTGCTGCCGACCAACCGCAAGTTACCGTCCCCGGTGTAAATGCCGCCGCCCGAACGGCCCGCTGTATTGCCTTGCAGGGTGCTGTTGATCAGCGTGACCTTGCCGGTGTCGGAGTAGATACCGCCGCCGTGGTAGGCCGCATTGCCGACGATGGTGCCGTGCTTGGTGATGAGGTCCGCATCCGGAATGCACACGGCCCCGCCTTGCTCGTACCCGCCACAGTCTGCGCTGGTGACCTTGCCGTTGCGCAGCGTGAGCTGCCGCAGTTCCAGGCGACCGCCTGCCGCCGCGGTGTCAATCATTACCCCGGAGGCGTGGTTGGCGTCGACGGTGACGTGGCCGTTGGCGCTGGCGTCGATGGTGAGATAGGCGGCGCTGATGGCCAGGCGCGATCCGGCCAGCGTGATGGTATTGGCGCCGCCCGCCGGAAAGGTATCGGTGTCGAACACGATGGTGTCGTTGCTGCCGAGGCTGCCGGTGTAGTTCGCTCGGCAGTTGCCCTCGTCGCTGCTGGCGGTTGCGCCGTGATTGACGGTGGTGATGGCCTGGCGCAGCGTGCAGGTTGTTGTCGTGCCCGGGTCAGCGCTGGAGGTGACCGTCACCGTGGCCGCTTGCGCCTGCGCCGCGCCCAGCCCGAGGCCGACGGCCAGGGTCACGGCGATGGCGCGGGAAAGTGGATGGACGTTGGGTTTGCGTGTCGACATGTTGCGCTCCCGCTGTGGCTCGAGGCACAAATATCTGTGCCTCACCCCTTGCAACGATACTCCTGCGCCGACTCCCTCATGGGAATCATGTTGGCTCGGGGTGTCGGGTTCGCCCCTGGGTCAAGTTCGGGGCGATGACTGCGCGATCGGGGTCGCCGGCGGATCCGCGCAACGTCGGAACCGGCGCAGCCGGGCCCGGCCCGCGCGGCATCACCGATCCGTCAACGAATGCTAGGAGCCTGGGCGGTAGGAACCATGTGAGCGAGGCACAGCCATTTTGAGAGCGATTTTTCGACCATTTGAGGCGAATACTGGCTGCTATTTAACGAAAATGGGCGGAAAATCGGGCCAAAAGGGCGCAGCCGCAGTCGCTTGTGTTTCTGCCGCCCAGGCTCCTAGCCTCGAGCTCGCCCCCGTGCCGCCGCACATGCAGGCGCGGCTTGTTGGCGGCGGCGTGCCACGCGCCGGGGGGCAACGGCCTGCCGGCCGCAAAATCCGCAGGAGCGAGCCTGCTCGCGACCGGCAGGCCGGGAATCGGGACCCGGTATTCGGTGCCCGAAACCCGGAACAATCGGCCTACGGCCGGATCGCCGGCAGCTTCAGTTGGCCAGCGCTTTCGCTTCCAGTTTCTCGAACGCGTCCTTGTCGATACGCGACATGGATTCCACGGCGCAGGGCAGGCCGTCGATGTTGACGACCTTGTCACCCACGTCGCCGCACATCACGCGCATGCCGGCGTTGCTGTTGCCGGGTACCAGTTGCGGCGTGCCGAGGCCGAGGCGGGGACATTCGGCCTTGAGGTCGATGCGGAAGTATTTCGGACCCGTCTTGACGATGACGGTCTTGTTGTCCGGGGCGTAGATCTGGCTTGGATGGGTGAGATCCAGGCACTCGCTGACCGGAGTGATGGCCTTGCCTGTGCTGGTGCTGTCACTGGCCATGGCCATGGGTGCGATGGTCGAGGTGGCCAGCAGCATTGATACCAGAACGGCAGTTCGAGTCTTCATGGATGCTCCTTGGCAGTCGTGGATGATGGACTCACATGGGTGAAACGCAGCATGTGTCGTCCGGTTGACGTCACGTTATCATGCGTTCTTGAACTGACCCCGAACCAGCACATGCCTTCCATTCAGCGCCTTTCCCCTGCCTTGATAAACCAGATTGCCGCTGGCGAGGTGATCGAGCGCCCGGCGTCGGTGGTCAAGGAGCTGGTGGAGAACAGTCTGGATGCCGGGGCCGGGCGCATCGAGGTCGATATCGAGGCTGGTGGGGCGCGCCTGGTGCGCGTGCGGGATGATGGCTGCGGCATTGCTGCGGCCGATCTGCCGCTGGCGGTGGCCTCGCATGCCACCAGCAAGGTGGCCAGTTTCGATGAGCTGGAGCGGGTGGCCAGCATGGGGTTTCGCGGTGAGGCCCTGGCGTCGCTGGCCTCGGTGTCGCGCTTCGCCCTGACTTCGTGCCGGGCCGAGGACGCGCATGCCAGCCGCATCGAAGTGCACGCCAGCGAAGCCGGCGAGGTGCAGCCGGCTTCGCATGCGCCGGGAACCTGCGTCGTGGTACGCGATCTGTTCCACAACGTGCCGGCCCGGCGCAAGTTCCTGCGTGCCGAGCGCACCGAATATGCCCACATTGATGAACGGGTGCGGGCGCTGGCGCTGGCCCGGCCTGACATCGAGTTCCGCCTCAGCCACAACGGCAAGCTGACGCGGCATTACAAGCCGGTGACGGATGGAGGCGACGTCGTGGCGCGCATGAGCGACATCATGGGCGAGGATTTTGCCGGCCAGTCGCGCACGGTTGATGCGGCGGCGGCAGGCATGCGCCTGTACGGGCGGGTCGGCTTGCCGACGGCCTCGCGCAACCAAGCTGATCGACAGTATTTTTATGTCAACGGCCGGCTGGTACGCGACCGCAGCGTGGCGCATGCCGTGCGCCAGGCTTATGCCGATGTGTTGTACGGTCAGCGCCATCCGGTGTTCGTGCTGTACCTGGAGCTGGATCCGGCGCGCGTGGACGTCAACGTGCACCCGGCCAAGCAGGAAGTGCGTTTCCGCGATCAGAGCCTGGTGCACCAGTTGGTGTACCGCAGCCTGAAAGAGGCGTTGGCCAAGGCCCAGGCTGGCCGGGAAGAGGCAGCGTCGCAGGCGGTGCCGTTGGCTGGTGGCGTCGCGGCACCGGCGCGATCGGTGTTTCCAGCCGAGCCGCGACACCAGGGCCATTTCCATTTGCCGGTGCGCGAGCAGCCACGGGATGACTATGCCGCCTTGCTGGGCGGGTCCGCTACGACGCATGAGCATGATGATTGCGGCCACAACCACGCACATGCCGTGCCGGCGACGACGTCTGCGGACGGAGAAATGCCGCCCCTGGGCTATGCCGTGGCGCAACTGAAGAACATTTTCATCCTGGCGGAGACGGCCCGCGGCATGGTGATGGTGGACATGCACGCCGCGCATGAGCGCATCACCTACGAGCGCATGAAGGCCGACATGGCACGCGATGGCGTGCGCTCGCAATTGCTGCTGGTGCCGCGCCAGGTAGCGGTCAGCGAACGCGAGGCACTGGCAGCCGAGGAACACGCCGAGGCACTCGCTGCGCTGGGCCTGGAGGTGACGCCGCATGGCCCCAACGGTGTGACAGTGCGGCGCATTCCAGTGCTGCTGGAAGGAGCCGATGTCGAGCAGATGGTGCGCGACGTGCTGGGCGAACTGGTCGAGCACGGCGACTCGCGTCGCATCGAGGAATACCAGAACGAACTTTTGTCCACCATGGCCTGCCACGGTTCGGTGCGGGCCGGGCGCAAGCTCAGCGTGCCGGAGATGAACGCACTGCTGCGCGAGATGGAAGTCACCGAGCGTTCCGGCCAATGCAACCATGGCCGGCCCACCTGGGTGGAGCTGGACATGAACGCGTTGGACAAACTTTTTCTGCGCGGCCGCTGAGGTCGCCTGCCACGAGGATCGATCCATGAATTTTGTGCGCAATCTGACCATTGTGGCCGCCCTGGTGTTTTGCGGCACCGCGGTCGCCGCGACGCCAGCCGGCAGCAAGACGACAACCGACAAGGCCTATGTCGACGCCATCAACCAGTGGCATGCCGATCGCGTGACCCGCCTGAAGGCGCCGGACGGCTGGCTCAGCCTGGTGGGGCTGGTCTGGCTGCATGAAGGCAGCAACAGCGTTGGCAGCGCATCGGACAACGATGCGGTGTTGCCGGGTGGCCCGGCGCACCTGGGCACCATCACCTGGGCCGACGATGGCACGGTAACCCTGCAGTTGGTCAAGGGCGACGAGGATGTGACGATCACGGATGCCGACAGTGTCCACATGCACTGGGCCGACAGCAAGACGGGTGCCGGCACCGTGACCGCGGAGTTGCTGGACGACAGCCATGACGAGCCGACGGTCGTCAGTTACGGCACTACCACGTTTTACCTGATCACGCGCGACGGCAAGAAGGGCCTGCGGGTGAAGGACCCGGATGCGGCCACGCGCACCGGCTTCACGCATATCGATCGTTTCCCGGTGGACAAGGCCTGGCGCGTCGAGGCCAGGTACATTCCCTTCGACGAGCCGCGGGAACTGAAGACGGCCAACGAGATCGGCGGCATCGACACCTACCCGGTGCCCGGCAAGCTGGTGTTCCAGCGCGACGGCAAGACCTTCACCCTACTGCCGGTGATCGAGGTGCCGGGCGATGACGAGCTGTTCCTGATGTTTGCCGACCGCACCAACGGCAAGACCACCTACGGCGCCGGGCGCACGCTGTACATCGACTGGCCGCAGGACGGCAAGGCCATCATCGATTTCAACAAGGCCTACATGGCGCCATGCGCCTTCACGCCGTTTGCGACCTGTTCGCTGACGCCGCCGGAGAACCGCATGGATCTCAAGGTGACAGCGGGCGAGAAGAAGTATCAGGGGCCGGCAACAGGCCATGGTGCGTGATCGCTGTTTGCCACGGTCCACGGGCAGGCACGGGTTGCCACGGTGACTGACAGGCCGGGCGCAGCAACGAGCTGGCAAGGCATGGCACCGACGGCATGGTGTTGCCTGTCAGCCTGCGGCGCCATGCTGCTGGCCTTGTTGTGGCTGACGGCCGCGCGCTGGCAGCCGGTCATCGCGCCGGACGAGTTCGGGCCGATATCGATTGCGCGTTACCTGGCGGGCGTGGCACCGATGATGCACCTGGAAGGCGCGCCGCACATGTCCTTTGGCCTCGGTCTTGTGCTGGCGCCGCTGTTTGCGCTGGCGCCGGGTCCGCTGTGGGCCTACAAGGCCGGCATCGTGTTTGGTTGCCTGCTGGCGGTGCTGGTATTGCCTTTGGCCCATGCCGTGGCGCGCCGTTTTGTCGGGCCGCGACAGGCTATGGTCGCGGCCATCGTCACCGCGCTGTATCCGGCGCTTTGGGTGCAGACGCAGTACCTGTGGAACGAAGTGGCCCTGATGACGGGCTTCCTCGGCCTGTGCTGGCTGGCGCTGCGTTGCCTCGAGGCACCGCGAGTCGGCAACCTGTGGCCTTTCGTGGTGCTGGCCTGTTTCCTGTATGCCTTGCACGAGCGCGCCATGGCCGTGCCGGTGGTGGCGCTGGGTTTTTTGCTGGCCTTGCTGCCCGGTACCGACCGGCGCACCCGCTGGCAGGTGCTGGCCGCGGCCGCGGGATTGCTGCTGCTGGCCTGGGGCGTGCGCTTGGGCGACGGTTATTTCTGGGCGCTGGGCTGGGGCACGGAACGCGGCATCACGCCCGGCGCCTTGCTGGACAAGGCCATGGATCCGGCGCGCTGGCTGGCATTGTTGAAAGCGACGGCATTGCAGGTCTGGTATCTCATTGCGGCCAGCCTCGGATTGGTGCTGTTGGCGCTTGCCGGTCTGTATCGACAGTGGCGGGATGGCGATGCCATGGTGCGCCGGCGGGTGCTGGCACTTGGCGGTTTTCTGCTGGCCTGCAGCCTGGCTTCCTTGCTGCCCTCGGCCATCACCATGATGGATCCGGTGCGTGGCGACCAGTTCCTGTACGGGCGTTACAACGAGGCTTTCCTGCTGCCGTGGCTGGTTCTGGGCGTGGCCCTGGCGCCACGCGCCGGTTGGCGATTGGCCGGCAGCATGGTCGTGTTGTTCGTGGGCCTGACGGCATGGGCCGTGCTGTTTGCCGGCGTTGAGCACTGGCAGTACATGTTGCCTTTCAATGTTTCCGGCGTGGTGGCGCTGTTCCTGGCTGTGCGCGGGCCGGCAGCCTTTGCCATCTGCGCTGCCGTGGCACTGGCCATCATGCTGTGGTGCGCCTGGTCCGGGCGGCGCTTCTGGCAAGGGCCGCTGCTGGCCGGGTTGGTATTTGTCGTAACCACGGGCTTTACCATGCCGATTGTGCAGGGCCTCAATCACACCATGGACAGCCGTATCGAGACTGGCCCGGCGCTACTGGCGACCTTGCCGGATACCGTGCTGGCCTTCGACTTGTCCACACTGCCGCCGTATTTGTACTACCACCTGCAGGCGGCGCTGCCGCACAAGCATGTGCTGTCATTCGAGCGCGAGGTTCCAGCCGAGGCCACGGTGGTGATTTCCGATGCCGCCTGGGGGAAGGCCCATCGGCAGCTGGCACCTTGCCGCCTGGCACGCGAGCCGCATTCGCAGGTGGTCTACTGGCGGATGCATGGTGGCCGGGCCTGTTTGCCAATCGTGCCTTGATGCGCGGCAAGCGGCTCCGTCGGGGGCGCCGGATGCTATGCTTGCCGGCCACCGGAACGGGAAGTCACCCTTGATGGTGCCGCTTCCGGTTCCGTGTACCCGCGACGTTCCGTGCGGAATGATGCGGGCAACGCCAGCTGCCACGGGACCCGGCCGATCACCATGACGCATCCCTATTTTGTCGATTTCGATCCGATTGCCTTTGCCATCGGGCCGCTGAAGGTGCACTGGTACGGCATCATGTACCTGCTGGCATTCGGTATTTTCTGGTGGCTGGGTGAGCGGCGGCGCAAGGCCGGTTTTTTGCCGGTCAGCCGGGATGCCTTCGGGGACCTGGCCTTTTACGGCATGCTGGGTGTGATTCTCGGCGGCCGCATCGGCTATATGCTCTTCTACGGCACCGAGGAGTTGTTGGCCAACCCGCTGTCGTTGTTTTACATCAACCAGGGCGGCATGTCTTTCCATGGCGGGCTGCTGGGTGTGCTGGCAGGTGGCTGGTGGTGGTGTCGCAAGCAGAGCCTGGCGTACTTCGATGCCATCGACTTTGTCGTGCCAATGGTGCCCATCGGTCTGGGCCTCGGGCGGCTGGGGAATTTCATCGGCGGCGAGCTGTGGGGACGATTGACCGACCTGCCCTGGGGCATGATTTATCCGGCGGCATTGCGGCGCCGGCCCGAGTTTTACGGCATGAGCGACGCGCAGCTGCACAAGCTCTGGGAGTCCGGCGCACTGGATCGCTTCGCGCGCCATCCCAATGAGCTGTACGAGTTTGCCTTCGAGGGCGTGGTGATGTTCCTCGTGCTGTACTGGTTTTCGTGCAAGCCACGCCATCGCGGTGCCATTTCCGGCCTGTTCGCCGTGATGTATGGCAGCTTCCGCTTTGCCATCGAGTTCGTGCGCGAGCCGGACCCGCAACTGGGCTTCATTGCCTTTGGCTGGCTGACCATGGGACAGTTGCTGTCGCTGCCGCTGATTCTGGTCGGCCTGTACTTGCTGTGGTGGTCGCGGCGTCAGCCCGTGATCGAGCGGCAGGTGTGCGTCGAAGAGTGAGCCGGCGCGGTGGTATCCTTGGCGGCTTCCCGGACGGAGAATTGACATGACCGACTATGCACCCGTTTCCCTCATTGGCGTGCCCACCGACATTGGTGCGGCGGACAAGGGCGCCCGCATGGGCCCGGAAGCACTGCGCGTGGCCGGATTGCAAGAAGCCCTGGAGGCACGTGGCGTCGAGGTGCGTGATTGCGGCAACCTCAAGGGGCCGCTGAACCCGTGGCAGCCGCCGGTCGACGGCTATCGTCACCTGCCGGAAGTGGTGGCCTGGAATGCAGCATTGCTGGAAGCCTCCAGCCGCGAGCTGGCCGAGGGGCGCATGCCCATCATGATGGGCGGTGACCATTGCCTCGGCATCGGTTCGATCGCGGCCGTGGCGAAGCATTGCCGTGAAAAGGGCAAGAAGCTGCGGGTGATCTGGTTCGATGCCCACACCGATTTCAACACCGCCGAGCTGACGCCTTCGGGCAATATCCACGGCATGCCCGTGGCTTGCCTTTGTGGCCATGGTCCGAAGGAGCTCATCGAGCTGGGCGGCACCACGCCGGCCGTGGCACCGGACGTGTTCCGCTATATCGGCATCCGTTCCGTGGACGCCGGTGAGAAAAAGTTCGTGCACGAGGCCGGCCTGACGGTCTACGACATGCGCTACATCGACGAACACCGCATGCGTACCACCGTGGAAAATGCCCTGGAAGGCCTGGACGAGGACACCCACCTGCACCTCAGCTTCGATGTTGATGGCCTGGATCCCGAGATCGCGCCGGCCGTCGGCACCACGGTGCGTGGCGGCGTGACCTATCGCGAGGCCCAGCTGTGCATGGAAATGATCGCCGATACCGGCCGCCTGGGCTCGCTGGATATCGTCGAGTTGAACCCGGCGTTGGACGAGCACAACCGTACCGCCGAGCTCATGATCGACCTGGTGGAGAGCCTGTTCGGCAAGTCCACATTGGTGCGTGACAGGCGCTGAAGCGTCGCGTTCAGGCCGGGAGCCGGGAGCGGGGAGCCGGGAATCGGGAATTGTCTGGACACGGTACCCGGGACCCGACGCCGGATCCGCGCTGCGCGCTTGATCCGGCCTACGGCAACCCGACCGCATACCGCAGGCCCGCTCAAGGAGCGTAGCGACGGAGCGGGCACGGGTGGCGGGGATCGGGAAACAGGACCCGGACACAACC
>CAZOXZ010000065.1:0-4280 GCA_964583865.1 uncultured Rhodanobacteraceae bacterium
AGGCGGGCGTCTCATGGGCTGCGACTTCCAACTGAGGTACAGGGCTAATCAGGAAAGTGTACGGCGGAGAGTTGCTCCCGTTATTGGCTACGGACTTCCAGAACCATATACGCCTGCGGCAATGTGATGTCTGTGGTGCTCTGGAGTTAATGTCAAATCTGGTGTACGGCGGGTCATGCGGCGACCCTGTCTGATTGATCGGTGATGGCTTCGCCGTTCTGGAACTGGACGTTGTTGACGACCAGCTCCAGCTTGCGGAAGCCGCGGATGCGTCGCCAGCGCTTCTGGGCGCTTTCGAGCAGTTTGAACACCATCGCGAGGGGCGTATTCCGCGAGCCGCAGTTGCGGCTGCGTCGGGTCCGGAGCCTCACCGTGGCGAAGGTGGATTCAATCGGGTTGGTGGTGCGGATATGCACCCAGTGTTCGGCCGGGAAGTCGTAGAAGGCCAGCAGGGCTTCACGGTCTTTGACCAGGCATTGCATGGCCTTCGGATATTTCGCCTGGTACTTGGCGACCGTGCGGTTGAATGCCTTACCGGCAGCCTCACGGGTTTCGGCCATCCAGATGTCATGCAGCTCGGCCTTGACCTTGGGCTGCATGGCCTTCGGCAGCTTGTTGAGCACATTGGCCGTCTTGTGCACCCAGCAGCGTTGGTGGCGTGTTGCCGGATAGATCTTGCCCAAGGCCTTCCAAAAGCCCAGCGCACCGTCGCCGGTGGCGAGCTTGGGCGCGATCGTCAGGCCGCGCTCGCGCAAGTCGGTCAACAGCGCGGTCCAACTGGCTTCGGACTCGCGATAGCCATCCTCGACGGCCACCAGCTCCTTGCGACCATGCTCGGTAACGCCGATGATCACCAGCAGGCACAGCTTGTCATCCAAGCGCACGTTGCTGTACACACCGTCAGCCCACCAGTAGACGTAACGCTTGTCGGCAAGGTCTCGCTTGCGCCATTCGGTGTGCTCTTCCAGCCACTTGGCCTTCATGCGCGAGACGGTGTTGGCTGACACGCAAAGCGCCTCGCAAACCGTCACCCTGGGCAGCAACTCCACGGTGTATCTGAACTTCTGGCGCCTCAACACCGCGACACCGCAGAACACAAGCAACTTTTTCTCCGTCCTGGTCGACGGCATGGTCGTGGTCTCCGTGGATGCCGACGACCTGCCCGTCGATCCGGCCTACCAGCCCGTCTCGGTGGACATTGGCGCCTTTGCCGATGGCGGCACGCACACCATCGAGTTCCAGTTCAACCACAGCACCAACGCCCGCGACACCAACATCTTCATCGACAATGTCAGCATCGACGTGACGCCGATCTCGCCCTGATCGGGCATGGCAATAGTCCTGGACCACCGACGGGGCGTGATTACGGCCGGCTGACCTGCCAGGACTGCATCTTTCCGTTCTCGTAGGGCATCACGCCATGGAAGGGCCGCGGGTCGTCATCGAACACCAACGGCAGAAAGTGCCGGTCGCCTTCCCACAACGGCAAGTCCAGCAGCCTGTCGCGTTCGACCCACTCCAGCGTGCCTTCGTGGTTGCCCTTGTTGGGCTCGCCACGGAAGCGGTCGATGACGAAGATGAAGCCCAGCCAGTCTTCGCCCTGCTTGCCGAAGCCGGGCCAGCTGATGCTGCCGCGGAAACGCATGTCGAGGCACTCGATACCGGCTTCCTCCAGAATCTCGCGGCGCATGCAGGCGGCAATGTCCTCGTCCGCCTCCAGCTTGCCGCCCAGACCGTTGTACTTGCCCTCGTGCAGCTCGCCGGGGCGCTTGTTGCGGTGAATCATCAGCAGGCGTTCGCGGTCCGGTGACAGCACATAACCCAAGGTGGCCACGATCGGTGTATACGGCATGAAGATATCCATCCGGCGGCGCCGGCCAGCAATGAAAACGACAAGCATACTGCAGCGTGCAAAGCCGGCGGTGGTAGCATGAGCGCGCTCGCAACCATAGCCAAGCCCCATGCGCCATCCAATCCATCCCATGCTGGCCCACTTCCCCGTCGCCTGCTGGGTGCTGGCCAGCGTCGCCGATTTCGCCAGCGTGCGCTTTGGTCAACCGGCCTGGCATCTGGCGGGAACACTGCTGTGGATCGGCATTCTGGTGGGCGTGCCGACCTTGTTCACCGGCGTGTTCGCCCTGATCCGCGTGCCGGACGAGCCGGCGCCCATGCGCGCCATGTTCATCCACATGGGGCTGATGATGACGGCTTTCGTGCTGTACCTCATCAGCCTGTTGTTGCGGGTCCACGACGGCCACATCGTCGCCCCGGATGCCGGCGCCATGTTCACCAGCATCCTCGGCCTGGTGGCGGTACTGGCCGGCGGCTGGTTCGGTGGCACGCTGGTGTACGGCCATGGCGTCGGTGGCGTCGGCGACCACGATTGACACTGGCCACACTATCGTTGCCATGCACGTTCGGGTAGGCTGGCATCTTTTGTTTGCCAGACTCTGCCATGATGAACCCACGATGCCTTGCTGCGGCCCTGGTGGCCGCCCTGTTGTCACTTTTCCTTGCCTTTCCCGCCGCGGCGCACACGCCCGCCGAGCACGCCGCACGACCCGCCGCCACGGCCGGCACCGGCAATGACAGCGATACAGCGAACACGGATGCGGACGCCAAGACCGACGACACATCCAAAGACGACAAGGACGACTGGGACATCACCGCCCATCACGGCCCCGGCAAATACGTCGAATTCAGCGTGGACGAAGGCACCTGGATGGACATCGACGTGTCGCCGGACGGCGACGAGATCGTGTTCTCGTTGCTGGGCGATCTGTACCGCCTGCCCATCAGCGGCGGCAAGGCCGAGCGGGTCACCTCGGGCCCGGCCTGGGACATCCAGCCGCGCTGGTCACCCGATGGCAAGGCGTTCACCTTCACTTCGGACCGCTCGGGTGGCAACAACATCTGGCGCATCGACATCGACGGCAAGAACCCGGTGCAGGTCACCGATGAGGACTTCCGCCTGCTGAACACGCCGGCCTGGACGCCGGACGGCCAGTACATCGTGGCGCGCAAGCACTTCACCTCGACCCGCTCGCTGGGCGCCGGCGCGCTGTGGATTTATCACATCTCCGGTGGCGACGGCCTGGAGCTGGTGCACCAGCGCAACAAGCAGCAGGATCTCGGCGAGCCTTCGGTCTCGCCCGATGGGCGCTACGTGTACTACTCGCAGGATGTCAGCGAAGGCCCGCGCTTCCAGTACAACAAGGATCCCTACGGCGTGATCTACGCCGTCAAGCGTCTGGATCGCCAGACCGGCGACACGGACACCCTGATTTCAACGGCCGGCGGCGCCATCCGCCCACAGCCGTCGCCGAATGGCCAGAAGCTGGCCTTCATCAAGCGCGTGCGCGACAAGACCATGCTCTACGTCATGGATCTGGACAGCGGCAAGGCGCGTCCGGTGTGGGACGGCCTCAGCCACGACCAGCAGGAAGCCTGGGCGGTCTTCGGGCCCTACACCGGCTATGCCTGGACGCCGGATTCGAAATCCGTGGTGATCTGGGCCAAGGGCCACATCTGGCGCGTAAACATCGCCAGCAGCGAGGCCAGCGAAATCCCCTTCACGGCCCATGTGCGCCAATGGCTGACCAAGCCGCTGCGCTTCACGCATGACATTCCCGAAGGCAGCTTTGCACCGAAGCTCATTCGAGACGTGGCCACCAGCCGCGACGGCGAGACGTTGATCTTTCATGCGGTTGGCAAGCTGTGGCGCAAGGCTCTGCCGAGTGGCAAGCCCGCACGCCTGACCGATAACCAGGGCGTGTACGAGTACCAGCCGGCCTTCAGCGCCGACGGCAACAAACTGCTGTACACCACCTGGTCGGATGACAAGCTGGGCGCCATCTGGCTGCGCTCGGCCCGCGGTGACGCGCGCGGCCGCAAGCTCACAACCGAGCCGGGCTACTACTACCACCCGCGCTTCTCGCCGGACGGCCGCATGGTGGTTTATGCCAAGACCGGCGGCAGCGCCCTCACCGGCCATGCCTGGACCATGGACCAGGGCATTTACGTGGTGCCCGCGACCGGGGACACGCCACGGCGCATCGTGGATGAGGGCTACGCGCCGCAATTCAACGCCAACGGCACCCGCGTGTACTACATGACCGGCGGCGGGCTTGAGAAGAAACTGATGTCCGTGGGCCTGCATGGCGAGGATCCGCGCACCGTTTTCAAGCTGAAGTACCCCAATCAGGTCACCATCAGCCCGGACGGCAAGTGGGTCGCCTTCACGGAGCTGTTCAAGGCGTATGTCGCGCCCATGGTCGACA